>NZ_JBKFAV010000008.1:0-206871 GCF_053345825.1 Methylobacterium sp. C33D | reverse complement strand
CCGCCGGGCAGGACCCGCAGGCGGCCCGGGACGCGGCGGTGGCGGCGGTGAAGGCCGTCCTGACCGGCGACCCGGCCCAGAAGGAGCAGGCCAAGACCCGGGCGGCCGACGCCCTGGCCAAGGCGCAGGGCATCGCGCCGGACCAGGCCAAGGCGCAGATCGACGACTACCAGAAGCAGTACGAGCAGGCCGTGGCGACCGCCAAGCAGAAGGCCGAGGCGGCGGCGGTGACCGCGAAGTCGGCGGCGACCCAGGGGGCGTTCTACGCCGCCATCGCGCTGATCCTCGGCGCGCTGGCCGCCTTCCTCGGCGGCCGGATGGGCGCCCCGAAGCCCGCGACCCTGCTCGGCGCCTACGAGACCCGGCGCGTCTGAGCGTTCCACCGGCCCCCGCGCGGGACGCGGGGGCCGCCCCCGGCCGGGACGACCGGCCTCACCAGCGAAGCAGGAGCACACGCGATGAGCAGCACGACCGACAAGCTGAAGGGCCTGGCCAACGAGGCGGTGGGCAACGTCAAGCAGGCGGCCGGCAAGGCGACCGGCAACGACCGGCTGGTGGCCGAGGGCAAGGCGCAGGAGCTGAAGGGCGAGGCGCAGAAGACCGTCGGCGACGTCAAGGACGGCGCCAAGACCCTCGCCGACAAGGTCACCGGCAAGCGCTGAGCCTGACAGGGCGGCGCCGTTCCAACGGCGTCGCCCTCAGGCCCTTGTCCGGCAGGGTGTCGGTCCGAACCGCTCAACGCGCGAGAGCAGAGCCGATGCGGCGCTTCGCCAGCCTCTTCCTGCGTCAGGAATTCGTGTTTCTGGTGCTCGCCATCCTGCTGAGCGTCGGCGCGGGCGTGGCCTACTGGGTTTCCCGCGCCACCGTCCTGACGATCGCGGTCGCCCCCAAGGACGGGACGGAGCCGGCGCTGATCCAGGCCTACGCGGATGCCCTGGCCAAGCGCCACAAGGAGATCCGTCTCAAGATCCTGTCCTTCGACGACGTGCGCGACAGTGCCGAGGCGCTGCGCGACGGTCAGGTGGATCTGGCGATCGTGCGGCCGGACGTCGAACTCCCCGACAACGGCCTGACCCTGGCGATCCTCCGCGATCAGGCGATGATCATCGCCTCGCCGGAGGCGTCCGGGATCGACCGTTTCCCCGACCTCGACCGCAAGCGCCTCGCGATCCTGGCCCATCGGGACGCCGACGAGGCGCTCATCCGCGCCATGCTGGAGCATTACGGGTTGACGCTGGTCGCCACCGAGCCGGAAGGCGGTCTGCCGCCGCGCCACGTCGCCCTGATCGAGATGGCCGAGAGCGACCTGGGCGCGGCCTTCGCCCGGAGACGGGTCGACGCGGTGATCTCGGTCATCGCACCGACCGCGCCGACGGCCCAGCGGATCGTCGGCCTCGTCCAATCGGCCAGCCGCAACCGCAAGGTCTCCTTCGTCGACGTCGAGAACGCCGATGCGATCGTCGCCCGGCTGCCGCGGCTGCAGGTTGTCACCATGCCGGCCGAGACCTTCGGTGGCAGCCCCAAGGTACCGGCCGAGGACGTCCACACGGTCGGCGCCTCGTACCGGCTGATGGCGCGGTCGAACCTCGCCCGCTCGGTGGCGGCCGACGTCACCCAGCACCTGTTCGAGCTGCGCAGCGCGATGGCCAACGTCACGCCCGCGGCCGACTACGTTCAGGCTCCCGCCTACGACGGGACCGTCGGCGCGACGAGCGCGCGGCTGCCGATCCACCCCGGTGCCGTCGACTATTACGAGCGCGAGCAGCAGAGCTTCATCGAGCGCTACGAGACGTGGATCTACCTGCTCGCTTTCCTGGGCGGCGGCATCGGCTCCGCGCTCGCCTGGATCGGCCAGCGCCTGTCACGCCTGCGCCGCGAGCGCGTCGAGGAAGCGACCGACCGCCTGCTGCAGATCCGCCAGGAGGCGCAGGAGATCCCGGATGCCGGGCGGCTCGAGATGCTCGCCCGGGAGATCGACGATCTCGCGGGCGACATCGCCAAACATGCCCTGGAGCGACCGACCGAGGCCCGGACCATGTCGGCGGCGGCCATCGCCATCGACGCGGCCCGCTCGACCGTGAAGCGCGCCATCGCGGCCGGCCGGAGCGCGGATGACGGTCCGGCCCTCGCCGGCAGGGCCGTCACCGCCGACGCGGCCCAGACGCCGGCATGACCCGTTGCGGCGGCCCATCGCCGTACCACCCGGGCTTCGGCCCACCTGAAGGAAGGACGACGCCATGAGCAAGGGATACCCCTCGATGACCGCGCTGCTGGGCCTGCTGGCAGTGGCCGGCTACCAGAACCGCGATCGGATCGCCGAGTGGCTCGGCGGCCACGCCAAGGAGGCCGGGCGGTCACCCGCCCCGCAGGTTCCGCCCGCGACGGGGTCGACGATCCCGGCGAACCTGGATCGACTCCTCGGCGGCGCCAGCGCGGGAGGCGTCGGCGGCCTCATCGCCGGAGGCCTGACAGAACTGGTTGATCACTTCACCAAGGGCGGCCACGCCGAGACGGCGCAGTCCTGGATCAATCACGGCCCGAACCGCGACATCCCGGCCGCCGACCTGGAGCGCGCCATCGGGCCGGATACGCTGGCGGCCCTGGAGCAGCGCACCGGCCTGAGCAAGAGCGAGCTGCTGGCGCGCCTCTCGCGCGATCTGCCCTCGGCCATCGACCGCTACTCGCCGGACGGGCGTCTGCCGGCCTTCGGCTGATCCGCGACGGCGGCCGCTACTCGACCAGCTCGTCCACCGTCGCCATCAGCGACGGCGCGATCGTCAGCCCGAGGGCAGCGGCCGTCTTCAGGTTGAGCAGCGTGATGAAGCGCTCGCTCGCCTGCACCGGCAGGTCGCCGACCACCGCGCCGCGCAGGATCCGGTCGATGTAGCCCGCCGCCCGCTGCACGTCCTGCTCGACGCTGGTCGTGTAGGCGGCGAGGCCGCCGAGACGGACCGGCGCCGCGTAGGCGTAGACGGCCGGCAGGCGGTAGGTGGCTGCCAGATCCACGATCCGCTGGCCGTACACGCCGGTCACCGCGTCCGGCAGCGCGATGAGGCCGCCCTTCGGCTGGGCGGCGAACGCCGTGATCGCCGCGTCGATCTCGGCGGCGTCGTGCACGCCCGCGATCCGGGCGTCGATCCCGAGTTCGGGGCCGATCCGGGCGATCTCGGCCGTGTAGCCCGCGAGGCGCGCCCGGTAATCGGGATTGATCAGGGCGAGGGCCCGGGTGACGCCGGGGCTGAGTTCTCTGAGGAGCTGCAGCCACTTGCCGACGAGGACGATGTCGAAGTTGGTGAAGCCGGTGAGGTTGCCGCCGGGCCGCGACAGGTTGGTCACGAAGCCGCCGCCGACCGGGTCCTGGAGCATCATGAAGACGACCGGAACGGTCGTCGTCGCCCGCTGGAGCGCGGTCGCGCCGACGACGCCCTGGGCGAGCACGACGTCGGGCCGGCGCGCGAGGATCTCCTCCGCCTGAACGCGCATCCGCTCGGCATCGCCGTTGCCGTACTGCAGGTCGACGGCGAGGTTCTGCCCCCAGATCCAGCCGTACCGCTTCAGGCTCTCCTTCAGCGTGTCGACGATGACGGGAGAGTCGGGATGCGCTTCACCGTAGACCAGCAGGATCCCCAGGCGACGCTGACCGCGCGCCTGCCCCGAGGCGAGGGCCGGCCACGCGGCGGCTCCGCCGAGGCCCGCGATGACGTCGCGCCGTCTCATGCGCCGGTCTCCCGCCTTCACCATCTCCGAGCCGCGCCGATCGGGAGGAATCCGGCCGCGCGCTCCGCGACGGTAATAGGCGCTGCCTTAAGGCACGGCTATCGTGGCGGTGGACGGGCCAGCCCGGGCGTGAGCGCCGGGCTCAGCGGACCTCGACCCGGCTGCCGCTGCCGCCGTTCAGCAGGCGCTTCAGGTGGAACGCCGCGACCCCGTCTTCGGGGCGCAGCCCGACCAGGGCCGCGAAGGCCGGAAGGGCCCCGGCCTCACCCGCGTCGAGCTTGGCGTAGGCGTCCTGGTACTGGGCGAGCAGCGCGTCGCCGTAGGCGGCTTCCGTCAGGGGTTCGTAGGCGCGCAGCGCCGTCTGCTTGCCGCGCAGGAGCAGGTCGCCGAGGGGGCGGCCGCGGAACTGTCCGGCGCGGATCACGACGGCGTCGCTGACGCAGATCCGGGTGCCGAAGGCCTTGTTGGCGTTCTCCAGACGGGCGGCGGTGTTGATGGTGTCGCCGTAGGCCGTGTAGTCGAAGTACCGGCCGCCTCCGAAATTGCCCACGATCGCCGGGCCGGCATGGACGCCGATCCGCGTGACGCCGATCTCGATCCCGCGCTCGCGCCAGCGTCCGCGGAAGCCCTCGGCGGCCTCGTCCAGGGCGAGGGCGCAGGCCACCGCCCGGGCCGCGTGGTCCGGCTGGTCCCCCGGCGCGCCGAACAGCACGTGCAGGGCGTCGCCGACGATCTTGGCCACCGTCCCCTCGTGGGCGAAGACCACGTCGGTCATCTCGGCGAAGTAGCCGTTGAGGATCTCGGCGAGTTGCGCGGGGTCGAGGCTCTCCACCAGGCCGGTGAAGCCGGCGATGTCGGTGAACAGCGAGGCCACGTCGCGGCGGTGGCCGCCGAGCTCGAGACCGGACGCGTCCCCGGCGAGCCGCTCCGCCAGGTTCGGCGAGAAGTACCGGGCCAGGGAGGCGTGGGCCCGCTCGGCGAGCGATTGCCGCCGCCGCCCCTCGCGCAGGTCCTCGACGTGGCGCAGCGTCCGCTCGATCGTCGTCTCGAGGTCCGCGAAGTCGATCGGCTTCGTCAGGAAGTCGAAGGCGCCCCGGTTCATCGCCGTCCGGATGTTCGCCATGTCGCCGTAGGCCGAGACGATGATGATCGAGGGGCGTTCGGCGAGGTCCTGCAGCTTGGCGAGGAGCGTCAGACCGTCCATCCGCGGCATGTTGATGTCGGACACGACCAGGTCGACGTCGCGGCTCTCCGCGAGACGGTCCAGCGCCTCCTGGCCGTCATGGGCGAACAGGAACGTGACGAGGCCCTGCCGGATCTGACGGCGGAACTTCTGGGTGATCAGCGCCTCGAGATCCGGTTCGTCGTCGACGACGAGGATCTTGGCGCTCGGTGCGCCGGGCGTCATTCGGCCCCCGCGAAGGCGGTCAGCCGGCGATCGATCTCGGCCTTCAGCACGGCGAAGTCGATCGGCTTGGTGATGAGCCCCACGGCGCCGGCGGCGCGGACCTTCTCGCGCGTCTCGGCGTCGCCGTAGGCGGTGATCATGATCACCGGCACGTCGGGCCGCGCGGCGCGGACCAGGGGCAGCAGTTCGAGGCCGGTCATCCCGGGCATGTTGATGTCCGACAGCATCAGGATCAGGCTGGGCTCGTTGGCGCCGGTGATCCGCTCCAGGGCCTCCGCGGCCGAGTGCGCGAAGGCCATGGCGAAGCGTCCGGCCCGAAGCTCGCGGCGGAACTGCTGCCGGAACAGGTCTGTCACGTCGGGTTCGTCATCGACCACGAGGATCAGGACGTTCATGGCTGGCTCTCGGTCTCGGTCGCCGGCTCGGCCGCGGGATGCGGCGGCGCGGCCGGCGTAACACTCTGGCGCGGCAGGGTGATGATGAATTCCGTGAAGGCACCCGGTTCGGTGGCGACGTCAACCGTCCCGCCGTGCTGCTTGACGAGGATGTCGTGGCTCAGCGACAGGCCGAGCCCCGTTCCCTCGCCGGCCGGCTTGGTGGTGAAGAACGGGTCGAACATCTTGGCCTTGACGCTCTCGGGAATACCGGTGCCGTTGTCGCGCACCCGGATCTCGACGTGGTCGCCCCGGTCCCGCGTGGCGACCGCCAGCGTCGGTTCGTAGCCGGGCTCGCCGTTGGCCGCGCGCTTCTCGGTGGCGTAGAACCCGTTCGACATCAGGTTCAGGAGCACCCGCGTGATCTCCTGGGGGTAGAGGTCGGCGAGGCCGGCCGCCGGATCGTAATCGCGCACGAGGGTCACGTTGAAGCCGGGTTTCGCCGCACGGGCCCCGTGATAGGCAAGATTCAGGCTCTCCTCGACCAGCGCGTTGACCTCGACCGGGCGATGCTCGCCGGACCCGGTGCGCGAGTGCAGCAGCATGTTCTTGACGATCGAGTCCGCGCGCTTGCCGTGCTGGACGACCTTCTCGAGGTTGCCCTTGAGCAGGCCCGCGAGTTCCTCGACCTCGGCGCGCGTGTCCGGGTCGAGGGCGGTCGGTTCGAGCACCTCCCGCAGCTCGTCCACCAGCTCGTTGGAGAGCGAGGCGAAGTTATTGACGAAGTTCAGCGGGTTCTTGATCTCGTGGGCGATGCCGGCGGTCAGCTGTCCCAGCGAGGCGAGCTTCTCGGACTGGACGAGCCGGCTCTGCGCCCGCTGGAGATCGTCGAGCGACCGGTTGAGGTCGCGGGTCCGCTCCTCGACCTTGGCCTCGAGCGTCTCGTAGGAATCCTGAACGCGGCTCGCCATCGTGTTGAAGCGGTGCGCGAGGGTCTCGATCTCGTCGCCGGTGCGGATCTCGATGCGCTCGGACAGGTCGCCCGCACCGAACCGCTCCGCCCCGTCCTCGAGCTCGCGGATGGGCACGACCATGCGCCGGGCCAGGAAGGTGCCCGCCACCGCGGCCAGCAGGACGCCGAGACCCATCAGCGAGGTGGTCTGGATCACGGATTCGAGTGCCGGACCCATGGCGTCGCGCAGCGATTCCTGCACGAACACGATCCAGTCGACCCGCGGGATGGTGGCGTGGGCCGCCAGCACCCAGCCGCCGTCGAGGCCGGTGGTGATCTCGTAGTCCTGGCCGGCCATCCGGGAGCCGGGGAGCGCCGCCGCCACCTCGGGCAGGCCGGACAGATCGGTGTCGCGCAGGACGAGGCTGAGATCCGGGTGCGCGATCAGCCGCCCGGTCGCCGTCGTCACGAAGGCGTAGCCGTGCTCGCCGACATTGATCGCGCTGACCACGTCCCAGATCAGCTTCAGATTGACTTCCGCGACGGTCACGCCCGGGTCGCGGCCGGCATGGGCCACCGAGACGGTCATGTACGGCTCGGAGCCGCGCCGGAAGTAGACCGGGCCGAACCACGTCTTCTGGGCGAGCGCCTGGGTGAAACGCGGCGAGGTCGAGAAATCCTTCCCGCTGGCGACGGCGTCCGGCTCCAGCCGCGAGACGCGCAGCTGCTCTTTCCCGGCCGGATCGAGATAGGCGACCTCCGTGATGGCCGGAGCCTGGCGCAGCAGGCGGATGAAGTCGTAGCGCTGCTGCTCGGGGGAGACGCGCCGCCACTCGGCCCGGGTCGTCCAGCCGATCTGACTCTCGATCGAGGACAGGAAGGCGTCGACGCGCTCGGCGGCGGCGCGCGCCTTGGTGCGCTGCGTCTCGATCGCGGTTCGCTTGGCGTCCTGGTAGTTCAGCGTCAGGTCGACCGCGCCGTTGATGAGCAGCACCAGGCTGACGAGGCCCACGAAGGCCACCGCGAACTTCCCCGCGAGCGGCAGGCGGAACCAGCGCGGTGGGTTCGCGGCCGGCGGGGCGGCGAGCGGGCGCGGCGCCGTCATTCGACGATCTCGTCCGCCTGGGCGAGGAGCGCCGAGGAGATGGTCACGCCCATGCTGCGCGCGGTCTTGAGGTTCACGATGAAGTCGAATTTCGTGGGCGCCTGGACCGGCAGGGTCGCGGGATTCTCGCCGCGCAGGATCCGGCCGACATAGGCGGCGGCCCGGTGGACCGTCTCCACCGGGTCCGGTCCGTACGACATCAGACCGCCCCGGTAGGCGAAGCGCCGGATCGCGAAGACCGCGGGGACGCGGAGGCTCGTGGTGAGCGCGACGATCCGGTCGCCGTTCGCCTCGCTGAACGTGCCGGGCGCGACGATCAGGCCGCCGTCGCCCAGCCGCGCGAGATCGGCGATGACGGGCTCGATGTCGGCCGCCTTGTCGATCTTCACGACCACGGTCTCGATCCCGAGCGCGGCCGCGGTCGCGCGGAACGGCTCGGCGTAGAGGTTCTCGCCGCGGATCTCGGTGCTCGGATTGGACAGGAGCGTGACGCGCCGGAGGCTCGGGACCGCCTCCTTCAGGGCCGCCACCCATTTCCCGCCCAGCGGCGCCTCGTAGAGCGTGAAGCCGGTGATGTTGCCGCCGGGGCGCTGGAGGCTCTCCACGTACCCGAAGCGGACCGGATTCGAGGCGCCGACGAACACGATCGGAATCTGCTTCGTGAGGGCCGCCACGGCCGTGAGCTGCGCGCTGAGATAGGCGAAGATGACCGGCGGCTGCGCGGCCACGAGTTCGGTCGCGAGGAGACGCGTGCGCTCGCGATCCGCTCCGGTCCAGCGATCGTCGACCCGCTGATCCGGATGACCGTGATCGCGCAGGCCGGCGTGGAACGACTCGGCCAGCACCCGGCCCTCGGGATCGCCCTCCGCGAAGGGCCAGAGCGCCGCGACGTGGGCCTGACCCTGCGCCAGCACGGCGCGCGGCCAGCCGGCGAGCGCCAGGGGCAGCCCAGCGAGTACGGTCCGCCGCCTCATCCGACCCCCGCGCCCCATCCCCGCCCACGGCCCCGCCGCGCGGACCGGACCGTGCGCCTCGGCCGGCCCCTGCGGACGATCGCCGGAGCATAGTGCAAGCTCGACTTTGGCACCACGCGCGAGCCGTCGCGCGGTTATCAAAATGCCAGCCGCATGCCGCCGACGATGTTTCGCGGCGCACCCGCGAAGATCGACCCCGTGGTGGTTGCCAGCACGGCGGCGCCGTTCTGGAGGCCGGTCGCGCCGCTGATCCCGTTGGCGAGGTTCTGCGCGGAGGCGACGTAGGTCGTGTCGAACAGGTTGCGCACCTCGACGTACAGGCTCAGCCGCTTTGCGTAGCCGCCCGTCAGTTCCGTGGCGTAGTGCAGGTTGGCGTTGACGACCGCGTAGCCGGGCGCCTTCAGCAGGTTGGCGTTGTCGAGGTAGAAGTCGCCCTGGACGACCGTCTCGACGAACGCGCCGAGACCCGCGAGCGGGCCGCTCGGCACGTCGTAGCCGAGGCGGGCCAGGAGCTGGTGGGCCGGCACGCCCGGGATCCGGTTGCCCGCCCGGTCGAACGACCGCGTCAGGCTGCCGGCGCTGAGCTGCTCGGTGTAGCGGGTGTAGATCTGGTCGTCGAACGTGTAGGCCAGCGTCCCGCGCCAGCCGGGCGCGAAGGCCCAGTCGGCGCCGACCTCGACGCCGCGATGCTCCGAGGCCGGGGCGTTGAACGTGTAGGCGAGGAGGCCGGCCCCCGGCGATTGCGAGACCAGCTCGTTGCGGAAGAACTCGTAGAATCCGGTCACGCTGAAGCGGAGATCCGTCACCGGGCTCCACTCGGCGCCGAGATCGAAGCCGAGGTTCTCCTGCGTCTGGAGCTGCGTGTTGTTGCCGGGCAGGCCGGCCGGAGTGACGAACAGGTTGCTGGCGGCCGGCGTGGTGTAGCCGGTGGCGACCCGGCCGCGCAGCGCCCAGGCCGCGTCCGGCCGGTAGACCAGGGACAGTTCGGGAGCGACGTTGAGGAAGGACCGGTTCGCGTCCGCCACCGTGCGCGTCGTGCCGCCCGCCGCGTACGCGTAGGCGATGTTGCGCCCGGTGATCGCCGTGGTCTCGGCGCTCAGGCCGACGATCCCGGTCCACTGATCCGACAGCGCCAGTTCCAGACGCGCCCGGCCGCCGAGATTCGACTGCACCGCCACCTGATCGCCGATCAGGGTCCCCAGGCGCGGGCCGTCGTAGGGGGCCCGGTTGAAGGTGGTGATGTGGTTGTCGATCGTGTTGTAGGCGAGCGCGACGTAGCCGGTCGCCGGCAGGCCGAACAGGTCGCCCCGCCGGGTCAGGTCGGTCAGGAAGTTCCAGGACGGGTAGGAGCCCCGCGACGCGGTCGTGTAGAACGGCTGATCGAAGTTGCGCTCGTCGAAGCCGAGCTGCGCGCGCCACGTGGTGAACGCGTCGACGTCGTGCTCCCAGCGGGCGGCCACGATGGTCCGGCGGTCGTTGCGCCCGAAGCCGCCCTCGTCGGCCGTCACCGGCACGGTCGCGCCGAAAGCCCCGTTCCGGAACAGGTTGAAGGTGGTGCAGCCCGGGGCCGCGCTCGCCGCGGCGGCGCAGCCGCGCTGGTACGGGTTGATCCGGTACTGGGCCAGGGACGCGCGGGCGGGCAGGTTGGCGTCGAGCGTGTTGTTGATCACCTTCAGGGTGAAGCGGTTGTCCGGCGTCGGGGTGTAGCTCGCGAGCAGATTGATGGTCTGCGTGTCGTAGCTGGCGTGGTCCTGGTAGCCGTTCGCGCGGACGTCGCTGGCGAACAGGCTGATCTCGAACGGGCCGCTGACGCCGCCGACGGTGAAGTAGTTGCTGAGGTAGCCGAAGCTTCCGGCATCCACCCCGATCTCGTAGCCGGCGATCTCCCGCCCGGTGCGCGTCCGGAACGCGATGGCGCCCCCGGTGGCGTAGTTGCCGAAGAGCGGCGATTGCGGCCCGCGGAACACGTCGATCCGGCCGTAGGCGCGGGGGTCCGTGAGGTCGAAGCGCGACGCCCCGTCCGGCTGGGTGAGGATGAAGCCGTCCTCCAGGACCACGGTGTTCTTGATCACGCCGGTGGAGCGGGCGTTGTTGCCGCGGATCGAGATGACCACGTCGCGGCCGCCGTTCCCCTGCCGCACCGTGACGCCGGGGCTGTTCACCAGGACCGAGCCGATGGTGGTCGCCGGCCGGTTCGCGATCGTGTCGTCGCGGCCGATGCCGGTGACGATCTCGCCCACCGGGTGCTCGATGACGGATGGCGCGGAGCCCGGCGGCGCCGCCACGCCGCGGGCCGGCGCGGCGGGCCGGCCCGCGGCGGGCGCGGCCTCGCCCTCCACGGAGAGTTCCTCGAGGGTGACGGCGCCTTGGCCGAGGGCGGGGAGGGGGCTTCCGGCGAGCAGGAACGCGAGGACGGCGCCGCGCAGGGCAGTGGGATCGGAGGTCATCGGAATTCTCGTCTGATCATGGGGCGGGCGGCACAGCCGCCCGGAGGACGGGCGATCAGGCGGGACGGGGCGGCCCCCGGGGCTGGCCGATGACGGCGGGGACCGATGTGGCCCGGTCGGGGTGCGGGATCGGCCACGCCACCGCGGTCCAGCGCAGGCGGCGCGCGAGACCGGGCGAGGCCGGCAGGGGCGGCGGGACGGCGCCGGCGCGGCACAGCCCGCAGAGGGCGCAGGATCCCGTCGCCGGCGCGTGCGGGCCGACGGTGAGGGGCTCGGCCAGATCCGGCGCGTGCCCGCACAGGATCTGGCCGGGCAGCGCCCCCCGATCCGCCTGCGCCATCCGGAGCGCGACGGCCGGTGCCAGCGCCTGGATCCAGAGCGCGAGCACGATCAGGATCGCGCCCGGGAGGCCGGGGCGCCCGCGTCTCAGGCGTGGAGGAGGTTGCACGGGCACGGCGCCCGCCCGGACCGGTTCAGCGCGCCCACCGCTCTCGGAGCCGGCCCGCGGCGAGGTCGAGGCCGACCATGGCGGCGATGGCGAGGCCGGTCAGCGGGAACAGGGCCCCGAGCCCGAGAATGATCCCGGTCACCGTCGCGGCCACCCGCCGGTCGCGGGGCCAGGGCGGCACCCCGACGCCGCCGGCCGGGCGCCGCTTCCACCACATCGTTCCGGCGGTGACGGCCAGCAGGATGGTGGCGAGGCAGAAGCCGAGCATCGCCAGCTGGTTCGCGCGCCCCCAGTGCTCGCCCTTGTGGATGCCGATCCCGTACTGGATCGCCCGGCCGACGGGTCCGAGATCGCGGAAATGCACGTCCACCAGCGGGCGGCCGGAATACTGGTCGAGGGTGATGACCCGCTGCCCTGTGACGTCGCGCGGGTAGATCGCGGCGGCGTAGACGCCGTCCGCCCCGACGGGCAGGGCCAGCTCGAAGCCGGGGGGCATACCGAGCCGCCGGAGGATCGCGACGGCGTCGTCGATCCCGACGCTCGCGGCCGCGGCCGCGGCCGGCGCGGAGCGCGGCACAGGCGCGTCCTGCAGGATCCACCCGGCGTCCTCGAGCCGGTCGCGCAGGGGCACCGTCGAGACCGGCCTGTTCGCCCAGAGCGCGGCCGGCTGCCCGAGGCCGGCGGCGTTCGACCAGGCGCGCAACTCCTGTCCCCACCAGATCGACCAGGGCAGGCCGGTCAGCGCCAGGAACAGCAATCCGCCGCCGGCCACGAACCCAGTCACGGCGTGGAGGTCGCGCCACCAGACGCGCCGTCGCGGGCCGGCGCGCACCGTGACGACCCCGCCCGCCCGGCCGCGCGGCCACCAGAGATACGCGCCCGTCAGCACCAGGACGATCGCGAAGCCCGCGACGATCTCGATGACGGCGTTCGCCGGCGGTCCGATCAGCGCGAGGCTGTGCAGACCGCGGACGACGGTCATGAACTCGCGGTCCCGGTCCACGCGGTCGAGCACGTCGCCCGTGTAGGGATTCAGGTAGACGTGAAGCCGGCGATCGCCCGATGCCAGCGTCACGCGCGCCGCGGCATCGGGTGAGGCCGGGTCGGTGTAGGAGACGGGGGCCGCGTCGGGCACGGCCTGCAACGCGTTGAAGATCAGCCGGTCCGGGCCGATCGGCTTTGTCGCCAGGGGCGCGACCCGGGTCCTGTACGCGAACAGGCTGCCGTTGATCTCGTCCTTGAACAGGTAGAGCGCGCCGGTGGCCGATAGGCTGATCAGGAACGGCAGGCACAGCAGGCCGGCGTAGAAGTGCCAGCGCCAGACGGCGCGATAGACGGCGTCGCGGCACAGTCGCCGCGGGGCGGCCGCCCCATATGCCGGGGCGTCACCGCGGAGAACAATCGACATGTTGGGGTTCCGGGCCTGAACGATCGGGGGCGGGATCGTCAGGCCCTCGGCGGACCTCGCGCGGAGCCGGTCGATGCCGGCGGGCCGGTTGTCGGGAGCTCGGATTCGGGGCGCCACGCGCAGCGCGTCGCGGGCGCGGCAGGCCAGGCGGCCGCGATCGGGTCGAAGGTCGGCAGCGCCAGCGCGCCGGCCTGCACGGCCGTGCAGCACGGATGGACGTGCACCACCGGGCCCGCGGGATCGCCCGAGGCGTGCCCGGCACAGATCACCGCGTCCGGATCGACCCCGGCTCGCGCCGGAATGGCGAATCCCAGGAAGGCTTGGAGCAGCAGCGCGTAGAGCGCGACCAAGCCGATGGTCGCGCGTCCTCGACTCGTGAGAGGCTGGCCCCGGCGCATGGGTCGATCTAGGCGGCCGCGCCGCGGCGCGTCAACGGCCGGCCGCCGCGGGACTGTGCCCGACCCCTGTGCCGAGGATCGCTGCACGATGAGAGGTGGATGTGCCCGATGCGGATGATAAAAAAACCCGCCGGATCTGGGATCGGGCGGGCCGGCGCGGTGGCTGGGGGACCTGGATTCGAACCAGGACTAGAGGAGTCAGAGTCCACCGTTCTACCGTTAAACTATCCCCCAATCAGCCGTGAGCCCTGCGCATCCGGTGTCGAAGATGGCGGGGCGACGCCCGCAGCGCATCGAGCGGCTCCGGGCGTGGGCGGTGAGATAGGCGGAATGTTTCGGGAGGTCAACCGGTTGTTCTGCTGTTGACGCAACCTCCGCCGCGGCCGTAACCGTGAGGCCGCGGATGCCGCCAGGAAGGGTGGCCGAGTGGTTTAAGGCAGCGGTCTTGAAAACCGCCGTGGGGGCAACTCCACCGTGGGTTCGAATCCCACCCCTTCCGCCAGCGGGCATTGATCGGGACGAGAGATTTCCGCCGGTCGGCGATTGAGTTCACCATCGGCCCCCACCAGCTCGCGGGGCACGATGGCCAGGGACCTCGCGACCGTCTCCGGGTCGCGCCGGGCCGCCGCGGTCAGCGAACGGGAGATCGACGCCGCAGTCGACACCGCGCTGGCGGATCCGGCGTCCGTATAGGACCCGCTCATGAGGTTCTGGACCCTCGGTCTCGTCGCGAGGCTCCGCACCAACAGCAGGCTGGCTGCGGCCCTGACCACTGACGAGCGGGCGTAGGGACGCAACATGGTCCGGACCGCGACCTTGCTGGCGCAGCCGCTCGAGGGGTGAGCCAGCGCATCACCAGCGACGCCGATCAGCGGCCCTGGTTCTCCGACAACAGGGGCTTGGTGCCGGTTTCTGCCCCGTGCTGGTCGTCGTCACTGTCCGGCAGGTCAGCCGGTTTGAGGGCTCCCGCCCGATCTTCACCTGCGGTGGGATCGATGGCGGCGATCGAGAGATGGTCCAGTCCGGCATGACGGCATGCTTGGCCGATGCAGGCTCGCAGGCCGCGCAGAGCCACTGCATCCGCCCCGTCCACATCCTGTCGTGCACCGACGAGCGGTGGCGATGACGCCACAGCGCAGCGGGGCCTGGCCGCGCCAGGCCGCCCGCCCGCGCGCGCTCGCAGCGCCGATATCCGAGCCGTCCACGGCCACGGAGCTCGCCGAGCACCCTCGGCTATCCGGCCGGGAGCGGGGCCTGCACCCCGCCCGCTCGAACCCGCCCCGATCTGCCTGCGGGGATTGGGGGCGTCCGATCTCCCCGGCGCGCGCCGGGCCGACGCGCAACGCGGCTCGACGGAACGACGGCCGATGGCGACGATCGCGGCCGAGCCGAGCGACACCAATCCTTAAGCTTACCGGCTCATTGTCGCCGTCTCGCTCCGGCTGCCGGTATCACCCATGACCTTCGCATTCCTGGTCGCCCTGATCGCCGGCGCGCTGTGTCTCGGGGTGCTGTCGGCACTCCTGCCGTTCAGGCAACGCCGCGAGGAGATCGAGCTAGCCCCGATGTTTGACGATGAATGGTTCGACGTGGGTGGTCCCATCATCGATCTTGAACCGATCCGCTGAACGGCATCGCGGCGGATCTATGCACCGTCATCGCCCATGAGAAGAAAGCCCGCGTTACCGGGTCGGGCAGGTCGAGCGGAGGCGCGCCATGGACCCTCAACCATTCACGATCGGTACCGAGGCTGAAGCTCAGGCGTATCTGGTCGACCTCCTCAAAAACCCGAAGAACCGGTCCATGAGCGAGATTGCGAGGCACTGTGCCTTGCGCGTCAGGAATCCGAAGATCAAGGCGTACTTTCTGACCGAGGGCGCCAATATGCTCGCTGAGATGAGGACGTAGATCAGAAGCGAGAAAAGTTTTCGCTGACGGAACGGGCAGGCTTCTCACCTGGGGCCTGATGGCGGCGCGGTACCCAGGGGTTCGCCGCTCTCGTTGGAAGCGAGTACCCGGCCGGGGGAGCTGCAGTCACCAAACAGCCGCGGCGCTGTCGAGGCCTTCACTCCGAGAGGCTGTGAGCGCGCCAAACGCAGCTCCATCGGATACGCCTCAAGGAATTCGCCCGAGAAGGTCGGAGCATGCGCCGGGCACGCGCGGTCCCTGCGATATCGCGTACTCAACCAGACCGTTGGAGAAAGGCCACAAGCTGGCGATCGGTGCCTGACCAGGGTGAAGCGGCGGTCGGCCGACGCGTCGCGCCGAGCATCGCCGAACCGCCCCGAAGCGAGGCGATCCTACGCGAGTGCCGGCTGGCGACTGATCTGCGGCGCGGCCGGAAGCGCTTCCTCTGACGGCGCTCCCCCAGGACCGTCGGTCGCCACGATGAGATCGGCTTCCGACAGCGCGCGACCATCCGGATCGAGTACGGTGATGTCACGGTATCCTTGGGACGTGAAATCTCTCAGCTTCCGCAGCGCCCAATCGACAGTCGGACACTTGTAGGTCGTGATTCCGTTCGATCTCGCGCCACGGACAACATAGAAGCGGCGCGAGTCCATCAAACATCTATCCCAGCTGCGCCAAGAATTGCCCGCTGCTTCAAGATGTTGATGCGATGCGTGCGGATGGCGTTATCCAAGTCGCCCGCGCCAGGATCGTTCCCATCACGCAAGGTGGCGGCGGCGATGGCGAGAGCCTCGATCACGTGTTCGTCCAGCGCAATCGAGAGCGCAATTCTGCACCGAAGGCGATCGGCGCGGATATCCGTGGGTTTCGGGTGCTCCGACATAGCTGCTTAACGGCGGCTGTCGGGAATTGTTCGAGGTGTGGCCGCGGAGGAGCGCTGACAGACAAGTTCGCGTGACCGAACGGGAGTTACCGCACCTGTGAGCCGGGAGGCCTTTCCGGATCTCAGCCTCCGGAGAGAGCGATCGATCCGGATGGATCATATCGCGGCGGCACGCAAAGAGAAGCCCGGCTCACCGAGCCGGGCTGGCTGAGTCATCGCTGATGGCAACTGACTTCCAAGTCGCCAGGGCCGTCTGTAGCCCAATGGAGCCCTGATGAAACACGCAAATGAGGTATATGCAGTTTAGACCCGTGTGTTTGACTGCGTAGACGCCTTCTGCGGCGGCGTACGTCCGCCTTCCTCGACCCGGAGCACATTCTCGCCACGTTGCGACTCGCTGCTGGAAGCCGCGCCCTCGACGCTCTCACCCATACGGGCCCGGAAGGCCTGATGCTCCGGCGCACCCCTGTCGGCAGCGAGAAGGGCCACCGGGGCGATGTCGGCGACATGGCCGCCCGATGCTCGCGAGCGGCGCGGTCGAACAGGTCGATGTAAGGCTTGTTGCGCAGTTCGGTGGGGAAGGCCGGATCCAACGGTATCCTGGCATCACCCGGTGTCCGGCGTCCAACTCGGAACCTCCCAAGTTGCAGCGATCCTCGGTCGTTCACCGCATGCTGGGGAACCTCCGCGTCGGAACCTTCGGTTGTCGGTCGCGCTGTTCCCGCGAGGCCGAATGCCATGACCATTCCCGGTTCCCCGACCCCCGATCCCGGCAGTCCCGATCTGCCAACGCCCGGCGAACCGCCGCCGCGCGAACCCATGCCGGGTGATCCGCCTGCACCGCAGCCGCCGTCCGACCCTGTGCCGGGCGATCCCGCGGGACCAGATCTCCTACCTGGCGATCCCGTCGGTCCGGGAACGGTCATGTGATCCGCCATCGACCGGTGTCACAGAACCTCGCGCGCGGGCTGGCCCCGGCGCGCGCGATCGCGCGACGCCCGCGACTACGTCTCGGCACTCGCTCTGGCGGCTGTCATCGCCTCCTGGTGCCGATCGAGACCACACCTTTGATCGACGGTAAAAGACGCTGATCGATCGGTTTCCGGCAGCGATCCCGTCCGCCGCCTTCGGACGGCATCGACGGGCGCCGGGCGTCGCGCGCCCCAGGGCCAGCGCAGTCCGGCCCGGCTTGCAGCAGATCCAGCGGTTTTCTGAGGGTCTGGCCGAGCGCCGGCGCGAGGCTCAAGGATCGCGTTCGCCCTCTGTCCGCCACGGATCGTCGCTTGTCGGACCCGGCACGGGCCACAGGGCGGTCGAGTACGGACTCTCGCCGCGGCGTCCGGATCGATCCTCGATGAATCTGGGCGGGAGCGCGCCCGTCACCGATTAGCGCCGCGTGCGCGACACGGCTGGTCAGCCTTAACCGGGTCATCTTTCCCTGTTCAGTCGCGCCACGCGGCGGGCGGCGGATCAGACAGCGGCCTGTCGCGGCCGATGCTCTTTTCGCCGGCGCGAAAAATAGGACATCCTTAACCATTCGCGGATTGCTTGTGAGCAATCTTGATTAGACAGCGCGCCACGTCCGGCGAACCAGAACGGTGATGAGACGGCGTCGATGGTTGATCTGACTGGCTATCGTCTGACTTACGACGACGAGTTCAACGCGCGCAGCATCTCGCAGAACGGCGTCGGGACTTCTTACCGCGATATTCGCGCCGAGTGGCGGTACGACGCCAACTCCGACATTGGCTTCGGCCG
This sequence comes from Methylobacterium sp. C33D, assembly GCF_053345825.1. Taxonomy (NCBI): domain Bacteria; kingdom Pseudomonadati; phylum Pseudomonadota; class Alphaproteobacteria; order Hyphomicrobiales; family Methylobacteriaceae; genus Methylobacterium; species Methylobacterium sp. C33D. Next base: position 189,088 of record NZ_JBKFAV010000008.1, on the reverse strand, counting down.
GTCCTCGTTCCTCGATTCCAGGTCCGGTTACGATCCCTTCAGCGTCCAGAACGGTGTCCTGACGATCACCGCGGCCCCGCCCGGGACGAGCGCGTCCGGCTATCCGGGGAGCTGGCAGTCCGGCCTCATCAGCACGCAGGGCAACTTCTCGCAGACTTACGGCTACTTCGAGATCCGCGCGGATTTCTCCGACAATCCCGATGCCTGGGACGCCTTCTGGCTGCTGCCGAATCAGCAGAGCGCGCAGTCGAGCAGCGCCAACGGCCACCAGGAACTCGACGTCGTCGAGCATTACGGAAACAACGATCGCGGCGTCTACAGCACGATCCACACGACCGATCCGCAGCCGGCCGGAACGACGTGGCAGCAGACGCGCCAAGTCTACAGCGAGATGCCCAATCCGACCGGGTATCACACCTACGGCATGAACTGGCAGGCGGATCGCATCAGCTTCTACGTGGACGGTCAGCTCGTCGGGTCGCAGGCGACGCCGTCCGACCTGCACAGCCCCATGTATCTGCTGGCCAACTTGGCCGTGCAGAGCACGGCGACGACGGGCACCCGCTTCAGCTCGAGCATCGACTATATCCGCGTCTACTCGAACAATCCCAACGCTGTCGCGGTGCCGCAGGATCGCGTGTCGTCGCCGGATGGCCGGGATCCAGGCCTGTACGGGGCGACGGCCGGTTTCCGGTCGGGCGCCGGCGCGGCCGGAACCCAGCCGGGCGCGGCCGGGTCGAACTCCGGTTCGACGGCGCCTGCATCGGGCGCCAACGGGTCGAATGGATCTTCTCAATCGTCCTCCGGCACAGCTCAAGGGACCGCGGCGCCCGGGAACGCCCCGTGCTACTGCACCGGCACCTCCATCAGGACCGACCGCGGCGACGTCGCTGTCGAGCGGCTCGCGGTGGGCGACAGGGTCGTCACGGCCGCGGGCCTGCATCGGCCGATCCGCTGGATCGGTCGCCGCACCTATCCCGGATCGTCGGCGCCGCCGACCGGGCGGCCGGTGCGCATCCGGGCCGGCGCTTTCCACGACGGCGTCCCCGCCCGGGACTTGCTCGTCTCACCGGACCATGCCGTTTGGCTGGACGGGCTGTTCGTCGCCGCCGGCCACCTCGTCAACGGCACCAGCATCACCCGCGGTGAGGCGGTGATCGATCTCACCTACTGGCATGTCGAGCTCGACAGCCACGACCTGCTGATGGCGGAGGGCACGCCGGCCGAGAGCTTCCTGCCCATGCCCGGCATTCGCCGGCTCTTCGACGGCCCCGGTGCGGAGGACCGGTCGATCGATCCGCGACCCTACGCGCCGCGGATCGGGCTCGGTCCCCCGCTCGTCGCCCTGCGCAGGCGGCTGATCCGTCGCTCCGGCGCGGCGTCGGCGCCCGCGCAACCGGGCGCGATCCGGGCGTGGCTGGATCGCTGCGTGTTGCGGACGGACGGCGCGCTGCGTGTGGCCGGATGGGCCCACGATGGCGCGCAGCCCGGCGCACCCGTGTGCCTGGATATCGTGGTCGACGGCACGATCGTGGCGGTGACGGTGGCGGCGGAGTACCGCGCCGACATCGCGGCGGCGGGCGTGGGTGACGGCCGGCACGGCTTCGACCTCGGCGTCGACGCGCCCCTCAGCCGCGGGGTGCCGCACGTGGTCGAGGTGCGCCGCTCGGCCGACGAGGCGGTGATCTGCGCCATGGCCGCCGACGCGGCGGGCGTGTGGCGGCCCCTGCTGGCCGCGTAGCCCGCCGCGTCCGGGGCGGCGACCGCCGTTCGTCGGACGTCAGGCGCGCCGCGTCAGGCTGGACGTGCGCAGGTCCGACGCGCGACTGCGCGTGGCGGGGACGCGCGATCCCGACATGCGCGGCGGCTCTGCCTGCCGGATCTGATCGAGCAGCAGCGGGCGCGCGAAATAGTAGCCCTGGGCGCAGCGGATCTGGGTCGCGCCGAGCAGGTAGGCGACCTCCTCGAAGGTCTCGACGCCCTCGGCGACCACCGTCATGCCGAGCGCCGCACCGAGCGACTCGATCGCCTTCAGGACGATCTGGCTGCGCGGTCGCTTGTCGATATCGGTGATGAACGAGCGGTCGATCTTGAGCTCGTCCGCGGTGATGTCCGCGAGGGCCGCGAGAGACGAGTAGCCGACGCCGAAATCGTCGATCGACACCCGCGCGCCGATCGCCCGGATCTTGGGCAGCACCTCGCGCTGGAAGTGGCCCGTCGTGAAGAAGGCCTCCTCGGTCAATTCGAGCACGAAGCGCCGCGCGAGTCCGGTCTCGCCCAGGGCCGCGCAGAAGGCGGCCATGAACGGCACGTCGCACGCCTGCTTGGCGGCGATGTTGAGGCTCACGGTGACCTCGGGTCCGAACACCTCGTCGATGTCGGGCATCGCCCGCACGGTCTCGGACAGCAGCTGCAGGGTGATCTCGTTGATCAGACCCAGTTCGATGGCGAGGGCGATGAAGTCGCCGGGCGCCTGGATCATGCCCAGCTCGTCGCGCCAGCGCAGGAGAACCTCGACGCCCGTGACCGCGTGGGAGCGCATGTCGACCTTCGGCTGGAAGGCGCAGCAGAAGCAGCGGTCGCGGATCGCCAGGCGCAGGCGCTGCTCCACGGCCATCCGGGCCGTGGCGGCTTGGCTCATCGCGTCGTCGAAGACGCTGACGCCACCCTTCAGCTCACCCTTGACCCGGTACATCGCGTTGTCGGCCTGCCGGGCGAGCGTCTCGTAGCTGTCGCCGTGCTCCGGGAAGAGGCTGAGGCCGATCGAGGCGGAGGCGAAGATCTCGTGCCCGTCGATGAAGAACGGCTGCTTCAGGCGCCCCGAGATGGCGCACACCGCGGCCAGCGCCTCGGCCCGGTCGGCCACCGGGGCGAGCAGGAGCACGAACTCGTCGCCGCCGATCCGCGCCAGGAGGTCGCTCGGACGCAGCGCGCCGCCGATCCGATCGGACACCTTGCGCAGCAGGGCGTCGCCCGCGGCGTGGCTGTAGTAGTCGTTGATGTGCTTGAAGTTGTCGAGATCGATGAAGGCCAGGGCGAACCGGTCGCCCGGTGCCGATCCGGCCAGAACATCCGCGATGCTCTGCTCGAACATCGTCCGGTTGGGCAGGCCCGTCAGGGCGTCGATGAAGGCCTTGGTGATCAGCTCCCGCTGGATCCGGTGATGGTGCGTGACGTCCGTCAGGGTCGTGAGCGTGAAGCCGGCCCGGCCCTCGGCGACCGGCCGCGTCTGCACCTCGAAGATCCGGTCCTCGACCGCCACGACCGCCTCGACCGTCGCGGCGTCGCCGGCCGCGGCGGGGAGCGCCTGGACGGCCCTGTTTCCGAGGGCGCGCGCGGCGGCGTTGGCCAGGACGCAATGTCCGCGATCGTCATGTACCACGACGCCGACGGGTAGCGCCTGGATGGCGGCCTCGAGCAGGGTTTGACGCTCCTGGGCAGCGGCCTCGCTCATGCTCCGCCCTGCTGCCACAGCGGCTTGGCAGGCTGAGCGCCGGTCTGACCATCGCTCTGGAACGGGTCGCCGGCCTCCAGGGGGCGGCGGAGCAGACGGCGATGCACCTGCTCGAGGGCGGCGCCGTGCGGGCTGTCCGGGCCCGCCTCGCGCCCGCCGCGGACCGCCGCGCCCGGATCCGCGTCGTGGCCGGCGACCTTGTTCATCGTTGCGCCCCGCCAGCGCTCGACGACGGCACCCACGAAGGCCGCGCCCGCGACGGTCGCGCCGTCCTCCGCGGCGCGGCCGCTCGCGTCGTTGCGCGGTTGACGCGCCGACGGAAGCGGCCGGAAGGTCATCCGCGCCGGGATCGGCACGCCCTCGCCGAAGGCGATGACCTCGCCGGTGCCGAGCGACGGCACGAAGGTGAGCAGGTTGGTGGCGTCCGACACGGCGGCGGCCAGGAAGGCCTGGTCGCGCGCGTTGGTCATCCGCATGGCGAACAGGGTGCTGCACTGCGACATGATCGTCGCGTCGAGCTCGGCCGGGCGCTGGGTGATCAGGCCCAGATGGACGCCGTGCTTGCGGCCCTCGCGGGCGATCCGCGCCAGGGCACGGCGGGTCGGCGTGAAGCCGACCGAGCGGTCGGCCGAGGCGAAGCGGTGGGCCTCCTCGCAGACGAACAGCAGCGGGACGGCGCCCTCGCTCCAGATGCCGAACTCGAAGGCGAGGCGGCACAGCACGCACACGACGGCGTCGACCACCTCCATGGGCAGCCCGGCGAGCTGCATGATCGTCATCGGCCGCCCGTCGGGATCGAGCCGGAACAGGTGCGCCAGGATCTCGCCCATCATGTCGCCGCCGACATTGGCGTTGTCGAACATGAAGCCGTGCCGGGGATCGTTCCGGATCGCCTCGATCCGGGTGATCAGCCGGTGATAGTGCATCCGCGAGACGCGGTTCTCGAGCCGTCCCATACGCTCGTCGATGAGTGCGAGCAGGTCCTGCAGCATGTAGGGGACGGGCGTGTCGACCGTGTAGCCGGCGCCCTTGCCGAACGACCGCTTGACGATCTGGCGGTCGCTCGCTTCCTTGTACTGCCCGTACTTGCTCTTCGCGAGGGGGATCGCCTCGGCCAGGATCTCGATCTCCTCGTCGACGGCCGGACGGCCGCCGTAGATGACGTCGGCGATCTCCTCGAGGTTGAACAGCCAGAACGGCAGCTTGAGGGTCCTCGGGCTGATGACGCTCGCGCGGTCACCGAAGCTGGCGGCGTACTCGTTGTGCACGTCCAGCAGGAAGACGCGCACGGCCGGCCTCGCCCGCATCACCTCGTCCAGGATGACGGTGACGCCGCTCGACTTGCCGACCCCGGTGGCGCCCAGCACCGCGAAATGCTTGGACAGCAGGTCGTCGATCTTGATGCAGGCCGGGGTGTCGGGGTCCTGATAGAGCGCGCCCACGGCCGCCGTATTGGTCGCCGACACTTGGTGGACGATCCGGAGCTCGGCGGCGGACAGGAGTTCGACGGTATCGCCGATCGCCGGATAGCAGGTCACGCCGCGGCTGAAGCGCTGCGCGCCCTGAGTCGCGACGATCTCGCCGAGCAGATCGAGACTCGCGAAGGCGCCGGGCCGGTGGCCCTGCTCGCTGCCCGAGGACAGCGTGGTCACGATGCCGACGAGCACCGCGTCCCCGGCCCGGATCCGGACCAGATTGCCGACCGTGACCCGCACCCTGGGCCGCCCGTTCTGCACGAGGAGCTCCAGATGAACCTTCGACCCCTCGATCGATGTCACGGCGCCCATGTTCGACGCGGCCACGTCGTGCCGGACCGTTCCGTCGCCGCTCAACATCGCCCGCACTCTGCTCCGACAAGAATCGACGCGATATTGGGCGGCGCTGATTAAAGTTCTGACAAAGAGCGAGGCGCGGCGAAACAATGCTTAACCGATGCCTTACGGATCCAGAACATCGGCAAGGTTGTCTTGAGCCGTCGCCGCGACGATTGCGGCTTCGGCCCTGCCATGGCGGCGATCTGCGGGCCCAGACACGCGACGCGGCCTGGTTCGAGGGGCGGCGATCGACCTTCGGACCGTGTCGCGGGCGGGCGGTTAGGCAGGCTGCCCGTCGGCGAAATGCTCGCGCATCCAGCACGCGCCGGATATCCGCGCCCCGTTCTGGGTGACGAACGCGTAGGGCGAGTGTTCCACGATCGCGCCACCGCGGCTGCGGATGACCCAGCGGAAGCAGCGGGGATCGTCAGCGCACGGGACGATCTCGACGGTGTGAGAGCGGGTGATTTCGGTCGTCATGACCGGTAAACGCCCGAGCGCGGGACTCCGCTCCACGGGTCATGTGCGGACGGTTACCGAGCGGTGAGGCTTCGCACGCGCATTGGACCTGTGAGCAGGCTCTCTGGCCGGAACAATCGCCGCCCCGGCCCGGTTCGGCCAGAGCCTTCCGGCCGAGCCCGCCCCGTAGCCGAGCGACAAGGATGCTGCATGCCGATCAAGGCCCTCAACGACCGCAAGAAGCTGTCGAATGACTTCAACGAGGCCAACGACGCCTTTATCGACGAGGTGCTGAGCGCGCTCCAGGGCGGCCGGATTCCCGTCGATCTCGCCCGTGCCTACCTCGCGCATCCGGTCGCGATGATGCACACGGACGGGGCGCAGGCCGTCGCCAACTACTTCGAGCGCATGCTGGCCCAGCGCCCGAACATCGACTGGACGCCGGGCGCCTGAGCGCGGCGCCGGCCCCGACGAGGAGGAGCGCGGATGACCGCCGACGAGATCGACGATCTGAACCGGGCGCGCGCCGCCCTGGCCCGCCAGCGGAACGCCATCGCCCGGCGGTTGGGCGGCCTCGACCTGGCGCCGATCTCCATGGCCGAGGACCTGACCCGGACCCTGCTCGCCATCGAGGCCGTGGACCGCGCCCTGGTCGACGCGGGTCAGCCGCATATCGACATCGGGCACCGGCCGGACGTGTAGGCATCGCGGCGCGCCCGGTCGCGGAGAAGTCTTCGCGGCCGAGTCGTTGCGGCTGAGTCTCGGCGGCTGAGTCTCGGCGGCCGCGTCTCGGCGGCCGAGTCTTGCGCCGCACTCCCGGGCGGGCGTACAGGCTCGAGTGCTCTGAGGAGACCCGACGATGTCCGACCGCATGCCCGGCTTCAACACGCTGGCGATCCACGCGGGCGCCGCCCCCGACGCGGCCACCGGCGCGCGGGCGACGCCCATCTATCAGACCACCAGCTTCGTCTTCGACGATGTCGACCACGCGGCGTCGCTGTTCGGCCTCCAGGCCTTCGGCAACATCTACACGCGGATCACCAACCCGACGAACGCCGTGCTGGAGGAGCGCATCGCCGCGCTGGAGGGTGGGACCGCCGCCCTGGCCGTCGCCTCGGGCCACGCGGCCGAGTTCCTGACCATGCACGCCCTGATGCAGCCGGGCGACGAGTTCGTGGCCTCGAACAAGCTCTACGGCGGCTCGATCAACCAGTTCAATCACTCGTACAAGAACTTCGGCTGGTCGGTGGCCTGGGCCGATAACGACGACCCCGCCTCCTTTGAGGCGGCGATCACGCCGCGCACCAAGGCCATCTTCTGCGAATCGATCGCCAACCCCGGCGGCGTCATCACCGATCTGGCGGCGCTGTCGCAGGTCGCCAAGAAGCACAACCTCCCGCTCGTCGTCGACAACACCATGGCGACGCCGTACCTGATCCGGCCCTTCGAGCACGGCGCCGACATCGTGGTGCACTCGGCCACCAAGTTTCTCGGCGGCCACGGCAACTCGATCGGCGGCCTGATCGTCGATGGCGGCTCGTTCCAGTGGGCCGGCGACGCGCGCTACCCGATGATGAGCCAGCCGCGGCCGGAATATTCCGGCATGGTGCTGGCCGAGACCTTCGGCAATTTCGGCTTCGCCATCGCCTGCCGGGTGCTGGGGCTGCGCGATCTCGGGCCGGCGCTGTCGCCGTTCAACGCCTTCCTGATCCTGAACGGGATCGAGACGCTGCCGCTGCGCATGCAGCGCCACTCCGACAACGCGCTGACGGTGGCCAAGCACCTGTCGACGCATCCGGCGGTGTCGTGGGTGAGCTATCCCGGCCTGGAGACCGACCGCTACCACCAGCTCGCCCGGCGCTACACGCCGAACGGCGCCGGGGCCGTCTTCACCTTCGGGCTGAAAGGCGGCTACGACGCGGGCGTCAAGCTGGTGTCGAGCCTGCAGCTGTTCTCGCACCTCGCCAATATCGGCGATACGCGCTCGCTGATCATCCATCCGGCCTCGACGACCCACCGTCAGCTGACCGACGCGCAGAAGACCGCCGCGGGCGCCGGCCCCGACGTGGTGCGGCTGTCGATCGGCCTGGAGGATCCGGCCGACCTGATCGAGGATCTGGACGCGGCGCTGGGTGCGTGAGCCCGGCGCCCTCGCGCGCGCAGCGAAGCGATCCCGGGCGGCGCGCCAGCGGGAAGCGTGGCGCCGGCGGGATCGCTTCGCTGCGCGCGGGAGGGCGGCGGCGCTTCCAGCGATCTGACCAGAAGCCGCCGGCTGGCGCGAGGCGCGCGGCCGGCGGGACGCTCAGAAAGCTTCCGCCTCCAGCGCCATGGTGCTGTCCGCGCCGGCCTTGATCCGGCTGAGGCGCAGGGCGGTCTCCGGCAGCATCCGCTCCATGAAGAACCGGCCGCTCGTCAGCTTCGACTCCCAGCGCGGGGAGGGGGCCTCGGCGTGCTTGGCCTGGGCGGCCTTGGCGATCTTCGCCCACATGTAGCCGAGGGCCACGAGGCCGAAGAGGTGCATGAAGTCGGTCGCGCCGGCCCCGGCATTGTCGGGCTTGCTGAACGCGTTCTGCATCAGCCACATCACGGCGCCCTGGAGGTCGTTCAGTCCGGCCTGGAGCGGCTTGGTGAACGGCGCCATGGCGGGATCCTCGCCGTGGTCCTTCAGGAACGTCTGGACCTCGCCCAGGAAGGTCATCATCGCCCGGCCGCCGTCCTTCGGCAGCTTGCGGCCGATCAGGTCCATGGCCTGGATGCCGTTGGCGCCCTCGTAGATCATGGCGATGCGGGCATCGCGCACGAACTGCGACATGCCCCATTCCTCGATGTAGCCGTGGCCTCCGAGGAGCTGCTGGGCCTCGACCGCGTTGGCGAAGCCCCGATCGGTGAACACGCCCTTCACCACCGGCGTCATCAGGCCGAGATGATCGTCGGCCGCCTGCCGCTCCTTGGCACCCTCGGAACGGTGCAGGATATCGGCCTGGAGCGCGGTCCAGAGCATGAGGGCCCGGGCCGCCTCGTTGAAGGCGCGGATCTGCATCAGCGTGCGGCGCACGTCCGGATGGACGATGATCGGGTCGGCGGCCTTCTCGGGCGCCTTTGCGCCGGTCAGGGCCCGGCCCTGGAGCCGGTCCTTCGCGTAGGCGGCCGCGTTCTGGTAGGCGACCTCGGACTGGCCGAGGCCCTGGACGCCGACGGCGAGCCGCGCCTCGTTCATCATCACGAACATGGCGTTGAGGCCGCGATTCTCCTGGCCGACGAGCCAGCCCGTCGCCCCGTCGTAGTTCATCACGCAGGTGGCGTTGCCGTGGATGCCCATCTTGTGCTCGAGGGAGCCGCACGACACGCCGTTGCGCGCCCCGAGGGAGCCGTCGGCGTTCACCAGGAACTTCGGCACCACGAACAGCGAGATGCCCTTGGTGCCGGCCGGCGCGCCCTCGATCCGGGCGATGACCAGGTGCACGATGTTCTCGGCGAGGTCGTGCTCGCCGGCCGAGATGAAGATCTTGGTGCCGGTGATGCTGTAGGAGCCGTCGCCGTTCGGCACGGCCTTGGTCTTGAGCAGCCCGAGATCCGTGCCGCAATGCGGCTCGGTGAGGTTCATCGTGCCGGTCCAGGCGCCCTCGACCATCTTGGGCAGGTACAGCGCCTTCTGCTCCTCGGAGCCGTGGACCAGCAGGGCCGCCATCGCGCCCTGCGTCAGGCCGGGATACATGCCGAAGGCGAGGTTCGCGCCCGAGGCGAATTCCTGGATCGCCGTGTTGAGGGTGTGGGGCAGGCCCTGGCCGCCGTAGGCCTCGGGCACCGACAGGCCCATCCAGCCGCCGCTGGCGTAGGTGTCGTAGGCGGCCTTGAAGCCGGCCGGCGTGCGCACCGTGCCGTCCGCCTCGCGGCGGCAGCCCTCGACATCGCCGGTGCGGTTGAGCGGCGCGAGCACCTCCTCGGCAAGCTTCGCGCCCTCGCGCAGGACGGCCTCGACCACGTCGGGCGAGGCCTCGGCGAAGCCCGCCAGATTGTCCCGGGCGTGGAAGCCGAGGACGTCGGTGAGCAGGAACAGCGTGTCCTCGACCGGAGCGCGATACTGCGGCATCTCTGGCTTCCCCCGTCTGGTGCGGGCCTCTCGGAACGGCCCGCCGCGTTGGCCGCATGTAAACGCCACGCTGCCCCCGGAGCAACGGCTCCGCCCGCCGATCGCGCGACACGCGGCGCCGTTCCTCAGTCGCGGGAAGGTCGCAGCCATTACCGCGCCCAGCAGACCTTAACTTCGTGTTTACCAAGAAAGTTAATGGTCACGCTCGAACGATCCGACGCGTGCGTCCGTGGATACCGAAATCCGGTCCCGCTCTGCGCCGAGGAAACGGACGCCGAACGCTGCCGACGACAGGCCACCGATGACCCGCAACGCGATGCCGCAGCTCGACAGTTTCGATCCCGAGGTGCTCGACGCGGCCCGCGACGTGGCGGCGCGGGCGGGCGTCCCGCTCGAGACCTGGATCGCCTCGGTGGTGCCGCAGCAGCAGGCGGCCGGCCAGGGCAATCGCCGGCACCGGCGGCGTCACCGCGCCGAGCAGCTCGCCCTCGGCGGCGCCCGGCCCGACGCATCGGCCGAGCGTCCCCTGCCGCCGGCCGTGTCCGACCACCGGGCTCACGGCACGGCGCCGCGCCCCGAAGGCTACGGCGACGGCATCGCCGCTCTGATGGACCGCCTCGACGGCCTCGACCGCGCCCTCGACCACGAGCGGCGCGCCGCCCAGGAGGCCGAGGCGCGGCGCCTCGCGGAGATCGAGTCGCGCATCGAGCGCGCCCTGAAGGCTGCCCCCGTCCAGCAGGTGACCGAGCGCCTCGGCGACATCGAGCGCCGCATGTCCCAGCTCGGCGAGCAGGTCGCCGCGACCCGCGCGCCCGGCCGTCGCGCGCGCCCCGCCGCCGCCGACATCCGCAGCGCCGTCCAGGACATCCGCCAGCGGCAGCGCGAGCTGGCGCAGGGCGCCGAGCCGGGGCCCGCCGCGTCCCCGGCCGACGGCGGCGTCGTCGCCAGCATGCGCCTCGACCTCGCCCGCCGCCTGGAGGCCCGGATCGAGGAGGGCGTCGCGCCGTCGACCGCCCTGATCGAGCTCCAGGAGGAGACCACGCGCCTGCGGGAGGCGATCAATCAGCTGGCGACGAGCCGCGACATCGGCGCCCTGGAGCAGGCGGTCGTCACCCTGGCGAGCGGCATCGAGCGCGCCCAGGCCGGGACCGATCTCACCGCCATCGCGGCGCCGATCGAGCAGGTCCGCGCCCAGGTCGAGCGCCTCGCCGAGGAGGTGGCCGAGAACGTCCACAGCCGCGTCGCGGAGGACGTCCGGCGCCTCGCCGAGCGCCTCGACACCGCGGCCGCGACCGGCGCGGCCGGGCCGGATGACCACACCCTCGCGGGCCTGTTCGCCGAACTCGAGGAGATCCGGCGGCAGATCGGCGCGCTCGCCGGTCCGGAGCGCATCCAGGGCCTCGCGCAGAGCCTGCAGGCGGTGAGCGCGCAGATCGCCCAGCTGCAGCGGACGGCCGCCGGTCCGGACCTGCGGCCGATCCTGGAAGAGATCCGGAGCGACGTGAAGATCGCCGCGCCGGCCGCGCTGGCGGAGCAGATTCAGGCGCTCGCCGAGAAGGTCGACGTGCTCTGCGCCCGGGACGACTGGTCCGAGCGCTCCGGCGACGCGAGCGTCGCCCGCTCGGGCGACATGGCGTCCATCCACGCCATGCTCCGGAGCCTCGCCGAGAAGGTCGATCAGGTCGGCAACCGGTCCGAGCAGGACGGCCTCGACGCCCTGGAGCGGCAGGTCGTCTCGCTGGCCGGCCGTCTCGACGCGCCGCACAGCGCCGATCCGGCGCTGGCCGGCCTGGAGCGCACCATGGGCGACCTGCTGCGGCAGGTGACGGCGCTCAAGGACGCGGCGCCGAGCGAGGCCGTGGTGGAGCGCGCCGCCCGCAACGCGGTCGCCCAGACCCTCCAGACGTCCGGACTCGGCGCGGCCGAGTCGGGCGAGATCGGCCTCCTGCGCGCCAGCCTCGCGGACATGCAGGCCCGGCAGGTCGCCTCCGACCAGCGCCTCGGTGCCACCCTCGAGGGGGTTCAGTCGGCCCTGGAGCGGCTCCTCGTCCGGCTCGGCCCGGCCGAGGCCGTCCCGGTACGGGGGCCGTCCCTCGACGAGCGCCTGATGTCCTCGACGAGCCCTGAGGTGGCCCTCGCGCCCGTCGAGGCGCGCGCCAAGCCGCGGCGCGACGGTGTCGAGGCCTCCCGCCTTGCCGACGACCTGCTCGAGCCCGGCAGCGGCCGGCCGCCGCGCGAGCCGCGGACGGCCCGGGAGCCGTCCGCCCGCCGGCCCGCGCAGGAGCGCCTCGGCGACGTCGCCGCGCGGTCGGCGGTCGACGCCAAATCCGAGACCGATATCAAGACCAGCTTCATCGCCGCCGCGCGCCGCGCGGCCCAGGCTGCCCAGGCGGAGCTGGCCGCCGAGGCGCCGGCCGAGCGCCGCGAAGCCCGCGGTGACCGGGTGGCCGCCCTCCAGGGCGCGTCGACCGGCCTTCTCGGTCGGCTGCGCGCCGAGATCGATCGCCGGCGCCGACCGCTGCTGCTCGGCCTCGCCGCCATCGTGCTGGCCCTCGGGGCGCTCCAGGCGATCACCATGCGCGGCGCCGACGAGTCGCGGCCGCCCGCTCCGACGAGCCTGGTCGCGCCGTCCCGCGGCGATGCCGCGGACGTCCAGAAGGACGCTGCGGACGGCTCCAAGGACGGCTCCAGGGACGCGTCGAAGGACCCGGTCAGGGAGAGCGCCGAGTCCAAGCCGGCCCCGGCAGACCCGACGACGACCCAGGCCCTGCCCAATCCCGTCCCCGCGGAGGCACGGCCCGGCGCCAAGGCGGCCGTGCCGCAGGTCTCCGGGATGAACAGCCTTCAGGCCGAACTCGGCAACCTGCCGCCGGCGCTGGCGAAGGTGAAGCTCGCCGCCCTCGACGGCGACGGCGCGTCGATCTGGGACCTCGCCACCCGGGAGGCCGACGGCCGCGGCATGCCGCGCGACCTCTCGGTCGCCGCCAAGCTCTACGAGAAGCTGGCCGCGGCCGGCTACGCGCCCGCCCAGTACAAGCTCGCGGGCCACTACGAGAAGGGCTCCGGCGTCGTCCGCGACCTCGACAAGGCGAAGCTCTGGTACGGCCGCGCCGCCGAGCAGGGCCATGCCCGCTCCATGCACAATCTGGCGGTGCTCTACGCCGAGAACCCGGCCGCCAACGGCAAGCCCGACTTCGCCTCCGCGGCCTCGTGGTTCCGCCAGGGCGCCGAGTTCGGCGTCCGCGACAGCCAGTACAATCTCGGCGTCCTCTACGCGCGCGGCCTCGGCCTGACGCAGGACCTGATCCAGTCCTACGCGTGGTTCTCCGCGGCCGCGAGCCAGGGCGACGACGATGCCGGAAAGAAGCGCGACGACGTGGCCAACAAGCTGAGCCCCGCCGATCTCGCCAGCGCCAAGAGCCTCGCGACGAACTTCAAGCCGCGAAAGATCGACGCGGCGATCAACGAGCCGCCCGCACCGAAGATGCCGGCCAACGCACCGATGTCCCTCCTCGGCGCACCGGTGCCCGGCGCCGTGCCGTTCACGGCCCCGCCGCGCCGGAGCTGACCGCGGTCCGGGCGCGCGCTCCGGCCACGGGAGCGACCTTGACCGCCACGCCGCGATGCGGGAACGCTGCGACAGGGCGGCGTCGGACCGAGGGTCGGATCGCGCGGGTCGCCAACCCTTGCCGATGCCCGGAGGATGGATGGCGCACCGGAGTACTGTCCCGCTCGGCGCCATCGTGCTCGGCGTCGCCGGTCTCATCCCGTTCCTGGGCTTCGCGGCCCTGGCGGTGTCGGGCACCGACGGTGGCCTGAGCAGCATCGGCCTGTCTCCGCGCACCATCCTGTCGGCCTACGGGGCCGTGATCGCCTCGTTCCTGGGAGGGATCCGCTGGGGCGCCGCCGCGGCGCGCAACGCCGGCAACGGCGATTACCTCGTGGCCATCGTGCCGTCCCTCGTGGCCTGGGCCGCGATGGCCGCGCCGGCACCGTGGGACCTGCGCATCCTCGGCGGCCTGGTGCTGGCCTGGGGCCTCATCGATCAGGACCTGCCCCGCCGCGGGCTCACGCCCCTCTGGCTCGGCCGCCTGCGCTTGGTCCTCTCCGGCGTCGCCGGAGCCGCGCTCCTCGTGGCGGCCTGACGGCGCCCGCGAACCGGCAGCCCCGGGGCGCGCGCCGTCAGGTCTCGCGGCTCATCTCGCGCAGGAGCTTCAGGACAGCGTCGCGCCGCGCCGGCGACTTGATCGCGCGAAACAGCGCGGCGACCTCGGCGCAGTCCCGCGTCTCCTGATCCGTCGCTGTCTCGTCGGGCCGGTCCGTCTGGAGGAAGAAGGTCGGACAGACGTTCAGCGTGGCTGCGATCCGTTCCAGCAGCCAGCGGGTCGTCGGCGGGGTCGCGTCGTCTGTCATGCCTGCGAAACTCGTACTCCGACCGCTGTACCGATCCTAACGGCAGAGCTTTCGGCGCCACCCTAGCCTTTCAGTCGCGGCGATGCCATCCTCAGGTTGCGTTCGACTCACCATTTGTCGCAGTGCGTGCATCAACTTTGAGATAGGGCATGCCGCATCCGAAGCACCTGGACAGGACCTTCAGCGTGTTGCGCGATCTGGAACGGGCGGCCACGCCCGACGAGATCGCGCGGCTGCTGGTCGACGCCTTCACGCGCTACGGGGTCTCGTACATCATGGCCGGGATCGTCCCGGATCCCGGCCTGCCGAAGCGGCGGCACGCCGGGTTCGTGCTCGCCAGCACCATGCCGGAGCAGTGGGCGCGGCGGTACGTCACGCAGGGCTACGCCCTCCACGACCCCACGGTCCGGCGGCTCTGCACCACGGCGACGCCGTTCGACTGGAGCGCCGTGCGGCCCGATACGCCGACGGCCGGGCGCGTCATGGACGAGGCCGGCGATTTCGGCATCCGCGCGGGCCTCACGATCCCGTTCGTGACCCTCGACGGCGAGCCGGGCGGGATCAGCGTCTCCGGGGACCGGATCGAGATCGATCCGGCCGAGCGCGTTGCGGTCAACCTGGTCGCGACCTACGCGGTCGGTCAGTTGCTGCTGATGAACAGCCGTCCGGCCGGGCGCGGGCCGGCGCGCCTCTCGCCGCGGGAGCGCGAGGCCCTGCAATGGGCGGCGGAAGGCAAGACCGACGTCGAGATCGGCATCGTCATGGGCATCACCGCCGCGGGCGTCGACTACCACCTGCGCTCGGCCCGATCGAAACTCGACACCGTCAACCGTGCCCACACCGTGGCGCAGGCGCTCCGGGCCGGCCTGATAACCTAGAGACCGCGCCGCGGCATCCGGATGCCCCGCAGCCCGAGACGAGAGAGCGTGCCGGGACAGCGGCGAGTGCCGCGCGCTTCAGCCCGACGGGGTCCTCGACCCTACGGTTTCTCGTAGTACACAGCTCCCGGTGAACCGACGAGAACTCGCGTCATACCAACGTGAGGTTTTCTCGTGATCCACATCGTCACCCCCGCCAACGCGGATCGCTACGCCGACGCGATGGAGCAGGCCTGGCGCCTGCGCCACGAGATCTTCGTCGCCGAGAAGGGCTGGAGCGAGCTGGCCCGGCCGGACGGCCGCGAGATCGATCAGTTCGACACGCCGCACGCGATCCATTTCCTCGCCATGGAGGGCAACACAGTCGTCGGCTACAGCCGGCTCCTGCCGACCACGCGCCCGCATCTCCTGTCGGACGTGCTGCCGCAGCTCTGCGAGGGTGAGCGGCCGGTCGGCCCGCAGATCTGGGAATGGACCCGCCAGGGCGTCGCCCGCTCGCACCGGGCGAAGGGCCGCGTCGTCAATCCGGTCTCGATCGCGCTGCTCACCGGGATCGTCGAGTGGGGCCTCGCGCACGGGGTCAACAGCCTGCTGCTGCAGATGCCGACCCTCTACATGATCCACGTCATCCAGCTGCATTTCCGCCCGCAGCCGCTCGGCCTCCCGGTCCAGATCGCCGGCGAGGAGATCATGGCGGCGACCGCCCGGTTCGACGCCCGCACCCTCGCCAAGCTCCGCGCCGTCCGCGGCGACGATCGCTCGGTGCTCGTCTCCGAACCCGCCTACCTGGTGGCCTGAACATGATCTTCGACAGCAAGGATACCGCGCTGGACGTGCTCGCGGCGCAGTGCCTGCGGGTGCGCGAACTCATCGACACGGTCGGCGATCCGCTGATGCGGGCCGCCATCGACCTCCTGCTTCTCGAGGTCGCCCGGGCCCTGGCCCAGACCCGCCCGCCGGACCGCGCGAGCGGCGCCTGAGGCGCCGGCGGCGCGCGGATGTGAGAACGGCGGGCGTCCCGGAGGCCGCCCGCCGCTGTCCACGCCGGGGGCTGGAGACTCAGGCGCCCATCGCGGTCTTCAGGTTCTGGTCGACCTTGTCGAGGAAGCCCGTGGTCGAGAGCCACTTCTGGTCCGGTCCGACGAGGAGGGCGAGGTCCTTGGTCATGTGGCCGGCCTCGACCGTGTCGACGCAGACCTTCTCCAGGGTCGCGGCGAACTTCGCCAGATCGTCGTTGCCGTCGAGCTTGGCGCGGTGCGACAGACCCCGGGTCCAGGCGAAGATCGACGCGATCGAGTTGGTCGAGGTCTCGCGGCCCTTCTGGTGCTCGCGGTAGTGGCGGGTGACGGTGCCGTGGGCGGCCTCGGCCTCCACGGTGCGGCCGTCCGGCGTCATCAGCACGGAGGTCATCAGCCCGAGCGAGCCGAAACCCTGCGCGGCCGTGTCGGACTGCACGTCGCCGTCGTAGTTCTTGCAGGCCCAGACGTACCCGCCCGACCACTTCAGGCACGATGCGACCATGTCGTCGATCAGGCGGTGCTCGTAGGTGATCCCGAGCGCCTTGAACTTCGACTCGAACTCGTCCTCGTAGACCTTCTGGAACAGGTCCTTGAACCGGCCGTCATAGGCCTTGAGGATCGTGTTCTTGGTCGACAGGTAGACCGGGTACTTGCGCGCGAGGCCGTAGTTCATCGAGGCGCGGGCGAAGTCGATGATCGACTGGTCGAGGTTGTACATCGACATCGCGACGCCGGCCTCGGGGAACTTGAACACCTCCTTCTCGATGACCGTGCCGTCGTCGCCCTCGAACTTGATGGTCAGGCGGCCCTTGCCGGGCACCTTGAAGTCGGTGGCGCGGTACTGGTCGCCGTAGGCGTGGCGGCCGATCACGAAGGGCTGGGTCCAACCGGGCACGAGGCGCGGCACGTTCTTGCAGATGATCGGCTCGCGGAAGATCACGCCGCCGAGGATGTTGCGGATCGTGCCGTTCGGCGACCGCCACATCTCCTTGAGGCCGAATTCCTGCACCCGCTGCTCGTCGGGGGTGATGGTCGCGCACTTCACCCCGACGCCGTGGCGCTTGATCGCCTCGGCGGCGTCGACCGTTACCTTGTCGTTGGTGGCGTCGCGGTGCTCGACGCCGAGGTCGTAGTACTCGAGGTCGACGTCGAGATAGGGGTGGATGAGCTTGTTCTTGATCTCGGCCCAGATGATCCGGGTCATCTCGTCGCCGTCGAGCTCGACGACGGGGTTCGCTACCTTGATCTTCGCCATGGACCGATGCCTTCCCGCGTTGTCCCCGCGCACGGCATGCAAGGGCCGTGCGGTCGTTGTCCCGGGGACCTGTCGGGCGCCCCGGGCCGGAATCGCTCCGCGACATAGCGCGGCCCTTCCGGCGACGGAAGGCGCGCGCTGTCATCCGGGCGGCATCGTCACTCGCCCCTCGACGGGCGCGGGCCCGCCGTGCCAGACGGCCGCCATGACGAGCCGAGCCGCACAGGGCGACACCCCCGACGACGCCCCCGGGAAGGTTACCGAGCTGCCGCCCGGGATCGCCCCCGCGGTGATCCTGGTGGAGCCGCAACTCGCCGAGAATATCGGCATGACCGCCCGCGCCATGGCGAATTTCGGCCTGTCGGAGCTGCGCCTCGTCAACCCGAAGAACGGCTGGCCCAAGAAGGGCGTGCGTGAGGCGGCCTCGGGCGCGACGCACGTCCTGGACGCGGCCACGATCTACGGCAGCGTCGCCGAGGCCATCGCCGACTGCCATTACGTGCTAGCGACCACGGCGCGCGAGCGCGGGCAGATGAAGCGGGTCTCCGCGCCCGAGGAGGCCATGGGCGAAGTCGCGGCGCGGAACGGCCAGCGCACCGCGGTGATGTTCGGCCGCGAGCGGGTCGGGCTCACCAACGACGAGGTCTCGCTCGCCGACGCGATCGTCACCTTCCCGGTCTCCCCGGACTTTCCCTCGCTCAACCTCGCGCAGGCGGTCCTGCTGGTCGGCTACGCGTGGCGGCAGGCGAGCGGCCGGGCGCGCCTGCCCTTCACGGGCGAACTCCTGTCGCCGCCCGCGACCCGCGACGCGCTGATCGCCCTGTTCGGAAGCCTGGAGGCGGCCCTCGACGGCGCCGGCTTCTACCCGCCGGAGAAGAGGGAGATCATCGCCCGCAACATGCGCGACATGCTGCACCGCATGAGCCTGACCGAGCAGGACGTGCGGACGTTCCGCGGGGCGCTGCGGGCCCTGACGCGGAAGGGTGGCTGATCAGCCGGAGGCCGGCTTCATCTCCGGGGGCTTGCCGCCGCCGAAGCAGCGCCCCACCGCCTCCCAGAACGCCGTCTGCTCCTCGGGGGTGCACTGCGCCATCCGCGCCTCGACCTTGGCGCGTCCGGCCACCGCGTCGGGCGTCGCGGCGACCTCGGTCTCGCTCGGGTTCCTCGCCTCGGGCATGGGCAATCCTCCGTCCCGGAACGAAAGCGCAGCTGGGCCGCGCGGTTCCGTTCCGCGGCGCAATCGGGCATGGAGGCGGCGATGGCGGAGCGGCCGCGCGGTGGCGGGACGAGGGCGGGGTATCGGGTGCGGCTCAGCGTGGACAATCTGGCCTGCCGCCGCTCCGGCCGCCGCATCTTCGCCAACCTGTCCTTCGCCCTCGGACCCGGCGACGCCCTGGCGATCACCGGGCGGAACGGGGCGGGCAAGTCGAGCCTCCTCGCCATCCTGTCGGGCCGGCTGCGGGCCGATGCCGGGCGGGTCGACGTCGCCGATGTCGGCGAGGCCAGCCTGCCCGAGTGCCTCCACACGGTCGGCCACCGCGACGGCCTGAAGAGCTCCCTGACGGCGGGTGAGAACCTCCTGTTCGCCCAGCGGCTCCTGGGCGCGCCGCGCCTGGACCCGCGCGCCGCGCTGGAGCGGCTCGGCCTCGGCCACGCGCACGACCTGCCGGTGGCCTATCTGTCGGCGGGGCAGCGGCGGCGCGTGGCCCTAGCGCGGCTGCTGGTCTGCGCCCGCCCGCTCTGGCTCCTGGACGAGCCCACCGCCGCCCTCGACACGGCCTCGCAGGCGGTGCTCGCCGAGCTGATGGAGGGCCATCGGGCCGGCGGCGGCCTCGTGATCGCCGCCACCCACCAGTCCCTCGGCCTCGCCGGCGCGGCCGAGCTGCGCATCGAGACCGCCGTGGCGGCACCGGTCGCGGACGTGCTGGAGGAGTGGGCGTGATTCGCGCGGTCCTCGCCCTCATCGCCCGCGACCTGCGCCTCGCCGGCCGGGTCGGCGGTTCCGGCGCCCTGTCGCTGGTCTTCTTCCTGATGATCGTCGCGCTGGTGCCCTTCGCCCTCGGGCCCGATCTCAACCTGCTGTCGCGGATCGGCCCGGCGATCCTGTGGCTCGCCGCCGTGCTGGCGACGCTGATCGGCCTCGACCGCCTGTTCCAGGCCGACGAGGAGGACGGCTCCCTCGACCTGATGACCGCCGCGCCGGTGCCCCTCGAACTGGTGGTGCTCGGCAAGGTCGCGGCGCACTGGCTGACAACCGGACTCCCGCTGGCCCTGGCCGCGCCGCTCTTCGGCCTGCTGGTCGCGCTCGACGGCACCGCCATGGGCGCGACCTCCCTGACGCTGCTGGCCGGCACCCCGGCGCTCAGCTTCATCGGCGCGGTGGGCGCGGCGCTCACCGCCTCGATTCGCCGGGGCGGCCTGATCCTGGCCGTCCTGGTCCTGCCGCTGATGATCCCGACGCTGATCTTCGGCGTCTCGGCCGCGCAGGCAGCGAGCGGCGGCACGGTGCCGTTCCTCGTGCCGCTCGCGGTGCTGGCGGCGCTGACGCTGATCGCCGCCGTGGTCGGGACGCTGGCGGCGGCGGCGGCACTGCGCTGGCCCGAATAGCCGGAGCGCTCCTGGGAGAGCCGGCCGCCGCCGTCATCGTCGCGGCGATGCGGCCTCCCGCGATCCGACGTCTTCGGTGAAGCCTGCCGGACGCGTCCCGGCGCCCGGGGGTGAGGCCGAGGCCCGCGATCCGGTTTCGCCGCCGAGCGCGTTGACGCGCGGCCCCCCCCTGACTATAGAAGCCGCTTCGCCGAGGGGCCGCGCTTTCGCGCGCGCTGCGTCTCGGCCATCGCCAGACAACCTGACGCGACGACCGATTTCCGGCCCAGCCGGCCCGTCGGCATCGCCCGACGAGAAACACGAGGACGTACATGGCCAACACCGCTTCGGCCAAGAAGATGACCCGCAAGATCGCCAAGCGCACGGCGATCAACCGCTCGCGCCGCTCGCGCATGCGGACCTTCGTCCGCAAGGTCGAGGAGGCCATCGCCACCGGGAACCAGCAGGACGCGCTGGCCGCCCTCCGCGCCGCCGAGCCCGAGATGATGCGCGCCGCCCAGCACGGCATCGTTCACAAGAACAACGCCTCGCGGAAGGTCTCGCGCCTCGCCGCCCGCGTGAAGGCGCTCGCCGCCTAAGCCGCCACGCACCACTGAGACGGCTTCCAGCCCGGCCTTCGCGCCGGGCTTTTTCGTGCGCGCTGTCCGGGCACCGCCGCGTGCGGCGGGAATCGGCTGGCGCGAAAGCGTTAACCCTATCCAAGAATCGGCGCGATTGCGGAGTCCGGAAACGGCGTGTAGCTTAACAGAAACTGACACCGGACAAGCAAAACACGACGATTTCGGGATTCATGCGAATCGATCTGATTCGCCAAGACTCTAGCGGCCGTGTTCAGCCCCGACGGGAACACTTGCGAATGGGAATCGGCGCCGTCCCCACAAGTCCCACTGTTAAAGGAACCGTAGGTAATTGTTGATAGGCTCTCCCAATCGGCAAAAGTTCCTCGCGCTGGGGTTGACTCCGTTGAGAGGACTCTGTCCCGCCCGTTCTTGCGGGACGCTGAGGGCGTAATTCGTGCGTACGCGCCGCCTGCGGGATTCCGTGGGCAGCGTCGGGAGAGCCAGTGATGCGTGTCGACGGAACGGTGGCGAGCGACGACGACGGGGGCCGCAACGGCGGCGGCAACACCGATTACGGGTCTGCCTGGGCCCGCGTGAAGCGCCGGCTGCGGGCCGAGCTGGGCGAGGATGTGTTCGCGAGCTGGTTCGCCCGCCTGGAGCTGGAGGCCGTCGCCGGCGGGACGGCCCGCCTGACGGTCCCGACCCGCTTCCTCAAGTCCTGGATCGAGTCGCACTACCTCGACCGCGTGCTCAACACGTTCAAGGCCGAGGTCGAGGAGATCGCCCGGATCGAGGTCGGGGTGCGCGGGACCGGGGCCCCGGTCCGTCCGGTGGCCGCCGGCGTCGCCAAGCCCGGCCCGGCCAGCGGCCCGCTCGCCCGCCTCCACGCGACCAGCGCGCCGATCCCGGTCGCCGCGGTCGCGCCGACGGCCGAGGCGCGCGGCGCCGAGGCCGGAGGCGACCTCAGCGGAACGCCGCTCGACGCGCGGCTGACCTTCGCGAGCTTCGTGATCGGGCGCTCGAACGCCCTGGCGCACGCCGCCGCCGAGCGCGTCGCCAACCACCAGGGGGAGGGCGCGCTCTACAACCCGCTCTACCTCCACGCGGGCGTCGGGCTGGGCAAGACCCACCTGCTGCACGGGATCGGCCACGCCGCCCGCGAGGCCGGCCGCCGGGTGATCTACCTGACCGCCGACCGGTTCATGTACGGCTTCGTCAACGCGCTGAAGACCCAGTCGGCGCTCGCCTACAAGGAGCGGCTGCGCGGCATCGACCTGCTGATCCTCGACGACGTCCAGTTCATCCAGGGCAAGTCGATCCAGGCCGAGTTCGGCCACACGATCAACGCGCTCATCGATGCCGGCCGCCAGGTCGTGGTCGCCTCCGACCGGCCCCCGACCGAGCTCGAGGCCCTGGACGAGCGGGTCCGCTCGCGGCTCGGCGGCGGCCTCGTCGTCGAGATCACGGCCCTCGACGAGGCCCTGCGCGTCTCGATCCTGTCGGCGCGGCTCGCCGCGGTGCGGGCCGCGCATCCCGGCTTCGACGTCTCGCCGCAGGTGGCGGCCTACGTGGCCCGGGCGATCACCGCCAACGGCCGCGACCTCGAGGGCGCCGTGAACCGCCTCCTGGCCCACGCCACGCTCACCGGCACCGCCGTGACGATGGAGACGGCCGAGAGCGCGATCCGCGACCTCGTGAAGAACCGCGAGCCGAAGCGGATCAAGATCGAGGACATCCAGAAGCTGGTCGCCTCGCGCTACAACGTCTCGCGGTCCGACATCCTGTCGGAACGGCGCACCGCCGCGGTGGTGAAGCCGCGCCAGATCGCCATGTACCTGTCGAAGGTCCTGACGCTGCGCTCGCTGCCGGAGATCGGCCGCCGCTTCGGAGGGCGCGATCACACCACCGTGCTGCACGCCGTGCGCAAGATCGAGAAGCAGATCGGCGAAGATTCGGTGCTCGGCGATGAAGTCGAGCTGCTGAAGCGGATGCTTCAGGACTAGTCGAACGCGCGAAATCCCCCGCACCGGGCCCGGGATGAGCCTGCTCTTGCCGGAGCAGGTTCGGTCCGGGGCGGGCGTAGGGGGAGCCCGCGCCCGGCTGATCTCGCCGGAGCTGGACCAGCACGACCAAATCACCGCGGCTGTCACGCGCCCTTCGCCGGCTCCCCGCTTTCGGGGCTGGCCGAGGGCGCGCGCGCCGTGGCAGACTGGCGCGAACCGAGACGGCCCTGTAAGGCCGCGTCGCCGACCGGCGAAGAACGACGCCCCGGGGGAGTGCTGATGACGGACGCCTTCATCTACGACCACGTTCGCACGCCGCGCGGGCGCGGCAAGGCGGACGGCTCCCTCCACGAAGTCACCGCCCTGCGGCTGGCTGAGACCGCGCTCCGCGCCCTCAAGGACCGCAACGGCCTCGACACGGGCCTTGTCGACGACGTGGTCCTGGGCTGCGTCGACCCGGTGGGGGAGGCGGGGGGCGACATCGCCCGCGCCGCCGCCCTCGTGGCGGATTACGGGGCGCACGTCCCGGGCGTGCAGATCAACCGCTTCTGCGCCTCCGGCCTCGACGCGGTGAACTTCGCGGCCGCGCAGGTCATGAGCGGCCAGCACGAGATGGCGGTGGGCGGCGGCGTCGAATCGATGAGCCGCATCGGCATCGGCGCCTCGGGTGGCGCTTGGCCGGTCGACCCGGCGATCGCCATCAAGTCCTACTTCATGCCGCAGGGCGTCTCGGCCGACCTGATCGCCACCAAGTACGGCTTCACCCGCGACGATTGCGACGCCTACGCGGTGCGCTCGCAGGAGCGCGCGGCGAAATCCTGGGGCGAGGGCCTGTTCGACCGCTCCGTGGTCCCGGTCCGCGACGTGAACGGCATCACGCTCCTCGACCGCGACGAGCACATGCGCCCCGGCACCGACATGCAGTCGCTCGCTGCGCTGAAGGCGTCCTTCGTGCAGATGGGCCAGATGGGCGGCTTCGATGCCGTGGCGACGGACGCGCATCCGGACGTCGAGGCGGTCGAGCACGTCCACCATGCCGGCAATTCATCCGGCATCGTCGACGGCGCCGCCGCCGTGCTGATCGGTTCCCGGGCGGCCGGCGAGGCCGCCGGCCTGCGCCCGCGCGGCCGGATCCGCGCCTTCGCCAACATCGGGTCCGACCCCGCGCTGATGCTCACCGGGCCGGTCGACGTCACCCGCAAGGTCCTGGCGAAGTCGGGCCTGAGCCTGTCCGACATCGACCTGTTCGAGGTCAACGAGGCCTTCGCGGCGGTGGTCCTGCGCTTCTGCCAGGCCTTCGACCTCGACCCGGAGGCCGTCAACGTGAACGGCGGCGCCATCGCCCTCGGCCACCCGCTGGGCGCCACCGGCGCGATGATCCTCGGGACCGCGCTCGACGAGCTGGAGCGCACCGGCAAGGAGCGCGCGCTGGTCACCCTGTGCATCGGCGCCGGCATGGGCACCGCGACCATCATCGAGCGGGTGTGAACCCCGCGCGTCCGGGAGCGGCGCCGCGCCGCTCCCCAAAAACCGGGAACGCTGCTAGAGGCGCGGGCGACGCTCGGCCCTTTCGCGGTCCGGACGATAAAACAACGGGAGACAAGCCCTTGAACCGCCTGATTGCGACGCTCTGTCTGGGCGTCACCCTGAGCCTGCCGGTGACCGCCCGCGCCGACGACGCCGCGGACCGCGTCGCCGCGGCCACGAACCTCGTCAACAAGACCCTGATCAAGAACCTCCAGACCGGGTTCAACGTCGCCCTGGAGAAGACCGTCGCGCCGATGCCGGAGGCCCGCGCCGAGGCGGTGCGCAAGGAGCTGCTGGACGAGTTCGAGAAGCAGCGGACCCTCATGATCCAGGGGCTCTCGAAGGACTACGCCGAGAAGTTCAGCCTCGCCGAGCTCAAGCACCTCGACGAGATCTACTCGGACCCGACCTATCTGAAATTCCAGACGATGAACGCCGATCCGAACTCGTCGGTGACCGCGATCTCGCAGAACTCCGTCACCAAGCTTCTCAACATGCTGGCGGTGGCCGCGGCGACCGACAATACGCCGAAGCCCGGCACCCCGCCGGTGCCGCCGGTGCCGCCCGCCGCGGCCCCGGCTCCGGCGCCGAAGTAGGCGATGACGGCCGCGCGCGTCGGTCCGGCGTCAGGCTGCGCGCGCGGCAGCCACGGGGGCGAAGCCCGCGACCGGGGGCAGCCCCTCCAGAAGGGGCTTGGC
Organism: Methylobacterium sp. C33D; assembly: GCF_053345825.1. Taxonomy (NCBI): domain Bacteria; kingdom Pseudomonadati; phylum Pseudomonadota; class Alphaproteobacteria; order Hyphomicrobiales; family Methylobacteriaceae; genus Methylobacterium; species Methylobacterium sp. C33D. Next base: position 164,311 of record NZ_JBKFAV010000008.1, on the reverse strand, counting down.
GAAGTGGTAGCCTTGGACGAGCGTGATCCCGATACTGCGCAGGGCGTCGAGTTCCGCCGCGGTCTCCACGCCCTCGGCGAGCACCGCGACGTCGAGGGCGCGGGCGATGGCGACGACGCCCGAGACGATGGCGTAGCGCCCGGAATCGCTGTCGAGGCCGCGCAGTACGTCCATGTCGATCTTGATCAGGTCCGGGCGGAAGTTGGCGAGCAGGCTCAAGCCGGCGAAGCCGGCGCCGAAATCGTCGAGCGCCGTCAGGAAGCCCTGCTTCCGGTAGGCCGCGACGATGCCCTTGACGTGCTCGATGTCCCGGAAGCGCTCCTGCTCGGTGAACTCGAACATGATGCGGCGGTGGGCGAAATCGATGCGCCGCGCCGCCTCGAGCGAGGCGCGGATGCAGGCATTCGGCTCGTAGACCGCGTTGGGCATGAAGTTGATCGACAGCCGCGTGGCGCTGTCCCGGGGGAACAGCGTGCCGGCGAGCTCGATCGCCTTGACGCGGGCGGCCTGGTCGAACTGGTAGCGGGTCTCGTCGGTCACCCGCTCGAGGATCGTGTAGGCCGGCTCGCCTTTCGGGCCGCGCACCAGCGCCTCGTAGGCCCAGACGCTGCCGTCCGCGAGGTCGAGGATCGGCTGGAACGCCATCGTGAAGTCGAAGTCGAGCTTGGTGCCGGCGCGACAGGCGCGGCAACCGGAATCCTTCGTCATGTGCGGCTTTCGGTGAGTGACCCCGGCCGGCAGACAATGGGCGGACGCGCTCAACACAACCTTAATGCAAGTGCGCCGGCGGATCGTCGGCGGAACCCAGGGAGGACGGCACCGTGACGCTGACCGATTTCCGCTTCGAGATCGATTCCGACGGCATCGCTCTCGCGACCTGGGACATGCCCGGCCGCTCGATGAACGTCATCACCGAGGGCGTGATGGACCAGCTCGAGCAGATCATCGAGCAGGTCGCGTCCGACCCGGCGATCAAGGGCTGCGTCATCGCCTCCGGCAAGGACAATTTCTCCGGCGGCGCCGACCTCACCATGCTCCAGGGCCTCGGCCGGGCCTACGAGCAGCTGAAGGGCGAGCAGGGCGAGGACGTGGCGATGCGCCACTTCTTCGAGGCGTCCCGGCGCCTGTCGCTGCTGTTCCGGCGGCTGGAGACCTGCGGCAAGCCCTTCGCGGCGGCGATCCAGGGCCTGTGCCTGGGCGGCGCCTTCGAGCTGGCGCTGTCCTGCCACTACCGCGTCGCCTCCGATGACGGGAAAACCCGGGTCGGCCTGCCGGAGATCAAGGTCGGGCTGTTCCCGGGCGGCGGCGGCACGCAGCGCGTCGCGCGGCTCATGCAGACCGGCGACGCCCTGCAGATGCTGTTCAAGGGCGAGCAGATCCGCGCGCCCATGGCCAAGGGCATGGGGCTGATCCACGCGGTGGCGCCGCAGGCCGAGATCGTGGAGCGCGCCAAGGCCTGGATCCGCGAGGGCGGCTCGGCGGTGGCGCCCTGGGACGTGCCGAAGTTCAAGGCGCCGTCCGGCAAGGTCTACTCCCCCGCCGGCATGATGATCTGGCCGCCGGCCAACGCCATCTACCGCCGCGAGACGCACGACAATTACCCGGCCGCCAAGGCGATCCTGGCCTCCGTCTACGAGGGCCTGCAGCTTCCGATGGACCTCGCCCTGCGGGTGGAGAGCCGGTACTTCGCGCATATCCTGCGCTCGACCGAGGCGGCGGCGATGATCCGCACGCTGTTCATCTCCATGGGCGAGCTGAACAAGGGCGCGCGCCGCCCGAAGGACGTGCCGGCCACGAACCTGCGCAAGGTCGGCGTGATCGGCGCGGGCTTCATGGGCGCGGGCGTCGCCTACGTCACCGCGCAGGCCGGGATCGAGGTGGTGCTGGTCGACCAGTCGGTCGAGGCCGCCGAGAAGGGCAAGGCCTACGCCCACACCCTCATCACCGGCCAGATCAACAAGGGCCGGGCCAAGACGGCCGACCGGGAGGCGCTGCTCGGCCGGATCCAGGCCACGGCGGATTACGGCGCGCTCGCCGAATGCGATCTGGTGATCGAGGCCGTCTTCGAGGATCCGCGGGTGAAGGCCGAGGTGATCCAGAAGGTCGAGGCGGTGATCCGTCCCGACGCGATCTTCGCGTCCAACACCTCGACCCTGCCGATCACCGGCCTGGCCAAGGCCTCGCAGCGGCCCGCGCAGTTCGTCGGCATCCACTTCTTCTCGCCCGTGGAGAAGATGATGCTCGTCGAGATCATCAAGGGCGAGGCGACCGGGGACGCGGCACTCGCCACCGCCCTCGACTACGTCCGGCTGATCAAGAAGACCCCGATCGTCGTCAACGACGCCCGCGGCTTCTTCGCCAACCGCTGCGTCGGCGCCTACATCCTCGAAGGCCACAAGATGCTCCTCGAGGGCGTGCCGCCGGCGATGATCGAGAGCGCCGGCCGCCAGGCGGGCATGCCGGTCGGGCCGCTGTCGCTCAACGACGAGGTCGCCCTCGACCTCGTGCTCAAGATCGCCAAGGCCACCGAGGCGCAGGTGGGTCCGGCTACCGTCGATCCGGCGCAGAAGGCGATCCTCGCCGAGATGGTCGAGAACCAGGGCCGCCTCGGCCGCAAGAACCGCAAGGGCTTCTACGACTACCCGGAGGGCGCGCCGAAGCGCCTCTGGCCTGGCCTGAAGGACCTGCAGCCGAACCGCCTCGATCCCGACGCCGTCGACTTCACCGAGCTGAAGCAGCGGCTCCTGGTGGTCCAGGCGCTGGAGGCCGCCCGCACGGTCGGCGAGGGCGTGGTCACCGATCCGCGCGAGGCCGATGTCGGCTCGATCCTCGGCTTCGGCTTCGCGCCGTTCACCGGGGGCACGCTGTCGTACATCGATTTCATGGGCGCGGCGGCCTTCGTCGACCTCGCGCGGGCGCTCGAGGCCAAGCACGGGCCCCGTTTCCACGTGCCCGACAACCTGGCCGCGATGGCCGAGCGCGGGGGCACCTTCTACGCGGGCGCCGAGAAGCGCGCCGCCTGAGCGAAGTCGGCCGGACGCCCGCCCGCGGCGTCCGGCAGCTGGGCGAGTTCCTCCAGCAGGACCGTGCGCGCGCAGGCGCCGAAGGCCCGCATCAGCCGCCCCCGGGCGTGGTCCGGTGGGAACAGCAGCGCGAAATGCACCGGGAGCGCGGGGGCGAAGGGCCGGATCGCGATCGGCGAGACCTTCGCCTCCTCGTGGGCGGCCAGCGGGTTCATCACGCTGACCCCGAGGCCGGCGGAGACGAGGGTGCAGATCGAGGCGCCCAGGCCGGCCTCGGCGGTGATGGTCAGGCCGATGCCGGCGGCCTCGAAGACGGCCTCGGTCCGGCCGCGCAGGGCGCTCCCGAGCGACGCGGCGACGAAGGGCACGCCCTGAAAATCCGCGGGCGCGAGCGAATCCCGCGCGGCGAGGGCGTGGTCCCGCGGCAGGACGGCGACGCAGGCGCGCGTCTCGACATGTTCGGCGCGCGCCTCCGGGGCGTCGCCGTACAGCATGGTCAGCGCGGCGTCGCAGGAGCCGGTGGCGAGCCAGTGGTTCACGGTCTCGTCGTCGCCGGAATGGATCGCCACGATCACGTCCGGATGCGCGGCCCGGAAGCGGACGACCGCCCGCGCGAGGAGACCGCCCGCCAGCCGGGGCATCGCCGCCACCCGCAGCCGCTCCGCCCCGAAGGCCCGGATCCGCGCGGCCGCAGATTCAAGGCTCGTGAGGCCCACGAAGGCGCGCTCGACCTCCGCGTGGAACCGCGTCCCGTCGAGGGAGGGGACGACCCGGCTCCCGCTCCTGTCGAACAGGGGCAGGCCGGTGATCGCCTCCAGCTGCGCGATCAGGCGGCTGACCTGCGGCTGCGAGGTGTGGAGCCGCCGGCCCGCCTCGGTCATGGACCCGGTGGCCACCACGGCCCGGAAGGCCTCGATGTGCCGGAAGGTCATGCGCCGCTCGGCCATATCAGATCCGCATGCTCGGCAGGTGAATCGGCATTGGACGCCCGCGCGCGGCCGCTCCTAGGATCAGTCGGCAAAGCTTCGGACCGACTCCCTGTCGGGGCGGCCGGGCGCTTCGCCGGTTCAGACATAGCGAGGGGGTTCGGATCGTGTCGAGGACGCTGCCGCTTCTGTTGGCCACTCTGTGCTGGGCCGGGCTCGCCGCGCCGTCGGTCGCGGAGGGCCGCCTCGACAAGATCCGCTCCACCGGACAGATCAGCCTCGGCTTCCCGGACGCCTCGCCGCCCTTCGGATTCCTCGACCAGAACGCCAAGCCGGTCGGCTATTCGCTGGAGATATGCGAGCACGTCGCGCAGAAGCTCAAGGCCGCCCTCGGCCTGAACAAGCTCGAGATGCGCCACGTGCCGGTGATGTCGGCGACCCGGATCCCGCTGATCAACAACGGCACGATCGATTTGGAATGCGGCACCGCCAGCAACCTGCCCGAGCGGCACAAGCTGGTCTCGTTCGCGCCGACCACCTTCGTGGCGCAGGTGGTGCTGGTGGCCAAGAAGGACACCCCGGTAGATGTCGACGACATCGCGTCGTTCCGCGGCAAGGCCATCTCGGCCCAGGCCGGCGGCGAGACCCAGCGCGTCGCCACCCGGATCAACGTCCGCGACAAGCTCGACATCCAGGTGATGCCCGCCAAGGACACCGCCGAGGTGTTCCTGCTCGTGGAGACCGGACGCGCGGCCGGCGCCATCAACGACGACGCCCTGGCCCACGCCACGGTGGCGGGGGCCAAGCGGCCGGCCGATTACAAGATCGGCACCAAGGGCCTGGAATTCGCCCCCTACGGGATCCTCGAGCCGAAGGACGACGCGGCCTTCAAGGCGGCGGTCGACAAGGCGGTGGTCGAGCTGATCCAGGACGGGACCGTGGCGCGCCTCTACGGCAAGTATTTCGAGCAGCCGATCCCGCCGAAGGGTATCAACCTGGAATTGCCGATGAGCGACGTGCTCAAGCGGGCCCTGGCCAGCCCGACCGATTCCGGCGACGAGGCCGCGTACCGGTAGGACGGCGGGACCGACATGCGAGACGATCACCGCGACGCGACGGACACGCCGTCCGTCGTCGACCTGCGGAGCGACACTGTCACCCGGCCGACCGAGGCGATGTACGCCCGGATGCGGTCCGCCCCGCTGGGCGACGACGGGCTCGACGCCGACCCGACCGCCCGCGCCCTGGAGGAGACCGCCGCCGCGATGCTCGGCAAGGCGGCGGCACTTTTCGTGCCGAGCTGCACGATGGGCAACCTGCTGGCGATCCTCGCGCAGGTTCAGCGCAGCGAGCAGGTCCTGCTCGAGGCCCAGGCCCACATGCTCCACACCGAGCGCGGGGCCGCCACCCTGACCGGGGTGTTCCTGGACGGGATCGCCGGGGCCGACGGCGCCATGGACCTCGACCGGCTTGAGGACGCCCTCCGGCCCGGCGCGAGCCCGCTGCGCACGGCCATGATCGCACTGGAGACCTCGCACAACGCCGCCGGCGGCACCGTTCTGCCGCCGGACCATATGGCCGCGGTGGCGGAGATCGCCCGCGCGCGCGGTATCGCGGTCCATCTCGACGGGGCCCGCCTGTTCAACGCCGCGACCCATCTCGGGGTCGCGCCGGCGGACGTCGCGGTCCACGTCGACACCGTGTCGCTGTGCCTCTCGAAGGGCCTCAGCGCCCCGGTCGGCGCCGTGCTCGCCGGTGACGAGCCAGTGATCGCGACGGCGCGGCGCCTGCGGAAGATGATCGGCGGGACGCAGCGGCAGGTGGGCATCGTGGCCGCCGCCGGCCTGGAGGCGATCACCGTCATGGGCGCGCGCCTCGCCGAGGACCACGACCGCGCCCGGCAGCTGAGCGCGGGGCTGAACGCCCTGCCGCGCCTCGCGGCGAACCTGCCGCAGACCAACATCGTGCAGGTCGACCTCTCGCGGACCGGGCGGGACAGCGCGTGCTGGGTCGCGGATCTCGACGCGGCCGGCATCCGCACGCGCCCGCTCGGCGCGCGGCGGCTGCGTCTCGTCACGCATCGGCACATCGCGGCGGCCGACATCGACCGCGCCGTCTCGGCCTTCCGTGCCTGCCTCGACGCGGCCTGAATCCGATCAGGCCGCGCCCGCGATCCGTGCCTTCGCGCCGAGCATGCGGGCGAGGAGCGCGACGTCGCCGGCATTGTCCGAGAGCAGGTCGGTGATGTCGCCGACCTCCAGCGCCTTCACGTGGCGGCAACGCATGCCGTAGCGGCCCGCCGTGCAGGTGCAGCGCAGCTCCGGGCCGCCCGGCCTCTCCTCCAGGCTGACGTGGTAGCGGTTGCCAGTCGAGCCGCGCATGGCGAACCGCAGGGCTGCCGGCGCGTCGGGGAAGGCCGCCAGGGCCCGGCCGCTGATCGCCCCCGGCGCGCGGCGCGGCACGGCGGGGCCGCCCACCGCCCGCGTGACCGGCAGGCCGAGCGCGGCCGCGAGGGCGTGCACGTCCGCAGCCGCGCGCTCGCGCATGGCGGCCAGCGCGATCTCCGCGCAGGCGTAGGCGTCCTCGCCGGCGTCGTGGTGCTCGAAGCGGATGCCGAGGCGCCGCGCGACCTTGCCGAGCCCGCAGCCCTCCGGCGCCGGGAAGACCCGGCGCGCCACTTGGACCGTGCAGAGATAGGCGAGGTCCGGGACCGGCAGGCCCGCCCGCGTCAGCCCGGCGCGCAGGACGCCGATGTCGAAGCTCGCGTTGTGCGCCAGGATCAGCCCCCGCCCGAGATCGCCGAGATAGGGCCCCATCACGGCGGCGAAGTCGGGCTTGTCGGCGACGTCGGCCGGCAGGATCCCGTGCACGCGGATGTTGCCCGGCGCGAAGCGCATCTCGGGCGGCCGGATCAGGTGGCTCGCGCGGCGCACCACCCGGCCCTCCGCGATCCAGGCGAGACCCACCGCGCAGGCGCTGTCACGCCGCTCGTTGGCCGTCTCGAAGTCGAGGGCCAGGACCGTCATCGAGGGTCAGCCATGCCGGGTGGAAGTTCTCGGGGTGTTCCCCGAGAGGTCTAGGCCGCCCGGACTCGGGCTTCAACCCTGCGCCACCATCGCCAGCCAGTCGTCCTCCGAGACGACCCGGACGCCGTGCTTCTGCGCGTCCTTCAGTTTCGAGCCGGCACCGGGGCCGGCCACGACCAGGTCGGTCTTGGCCGAGACCGAGCCGGAGACCTTCGCGCCCAGGCGCTCGGCCACAGCCTTGGCCTCGTTGCGGGTCATCTTCTCCAGGGTGCCGGTGAAGACCACGGTCTTTCCCGCGAAGGTGGAGGCCGCGGCGGCCCGCTCCATCGGCTGAACGTCGACCGCGTCGAGCAGGGCCGCGACGGCGTGGGCATTGTGCGGCTCGGAGAAGAAGAGCAGCAGAGCGTCGGTCGCCACCGGGCCGATCTCGCCGTCGTCGGCGAAGACCCGGTAGGCATCGCCGGGACGCTGCGCTCCAACCCGCGCGATCGCCGCGCGCACCGCGTCGACGTCGCCGTAATGGGCGAGGAGATTCTCGCGCTGTACCGCGCTCAGGCGCGCCCGCTCCTTGGCCGGCGCCGCGTCGTCCTCCGGGAAACCGAGGTCGAGGAGCCGGTCCCGGGTGGTGCCCCCGACGCGCGGCACGGCGGTGAGCTCGACCCAGTCGGGACCGGGCTGCGCCGCCGCGGCCTCGCGGATCGCCGCGATCAGCGTCGGCATGTCGGCGAAGCGCTTCGCCAGCGCCTTGGCGGTCGCCTCGCCGATCTGCGGGATTCCGAGGGCGAAGAGCAGGCGGTTCATCGGCACGGCGCGCCGCGCCTCGACGGCGGCGAGCAGGTTCCGGATCGCCTTGTCGTCCTCGTCGCTCTTCTTCTTGGCGGCCTTCTTGGGCGGCTCGGCCGTTCCCGACTCCGCGCGCCGCTCGGCCGACAGTGCCTCGCGCCGCGCCACGATCGCGGCCTTGAGTTCCTCGAAGTCGAGGCGGAACAGGTCGGCGGGCTGGCGCACGAGCCCGGCCTCGAACAGAACCTCGATATAGGTCTCGCCGAAGCCCTCGATGTCGAAGCCGTTGCGCGACACGAAGTGCTTCATCCGCTCGACGCCCTGCGCCGGGCAGATCAGGCCGCCGGTGCAGCGGCGCACCGCGTCCGGACGGCCGGTGCGCGGGTTGACGGCGCGGACGGCGCGGCTGCCGCAGGCCGGGCAGGTCTCCGGGAAGGCGTAGGGCCGCGAATCGGCCGGGCGCTTCGTGAGATCGACATCCATGACCTTCGGGATCACGTCGCCGGCCCGGACCACGGTCACGGTATCGCCGACGCGGATGTCGCGGCCGTCGCGGATCGGCTCCCCGTCGGCGCCGACGCCCTTCACGTAGCCCTCGTTGTGCAGGGTGGCGTTCGACACGACCACGCCGCCGACCGTAACGGGACGGAGCTTGGCGAGCGGGTTCAGCGAGCCGGTGCGGCCGACATTGATGACGATGTCCTCGACGACCGTGGTGGCTTCCTGGGCGGCGAATTTGTGGGCGAGCGCCCAGCGGGGCGAGCGCGAGACGAAGCCCAGCCGCTTCTGGAGCGCGAGGTCGTCGACCTTGTAGACGACGCCGTCGATGTCGTAGCCGAGCCCGGCTCGGTCGGCCTCGATGCCGCGGTAATGGTCGAGCATCGCCTCGGTGTCGGTGAAGGTCCGGGTCCGCGGGTTCACCGGCAGGCCCCAGGCCGCGAAGCGCTCCAGCACGCCGGTCTGCGTGTCGGCGATCGGCTCCGACAGCTCGCCCCAGGCATACGCGAAGAATCGCAGCGGCCGGGACGCGGTGATCGCGGGATCGAGCTGGCGCAGGCTGCCGGCGGCGGCGTTGCGCGGGTTGGCGAAGAGCGGCTTGCCGGCCGCGTCCTGCCGGGCGTTGATGGCGGCGAAGTCGGCGTGGGACAGGTAGACCTCCCCGCGCACCTCGCAGATCTCCGGCCAGCCGGACCCCGCGAGAACCGCCGGGATGTCCTGCACCGTGCGGGCGTTGCCCGTGACGTTCTCGCCGACCTCGCCGTCGCCGCGGGTGGCGGCGGTGTCGAGCCGGCCGTTCACGTAGCGCAGCGACAGGGACAGGCCGTCGATCTTGGGCTCGGCGGTGAAGGCGAGGGGGGCGTCGTCCGGCCAGCCGAGGAAGCGGCGCACGCGCGCGACGAACTCGGCCACCTCCGCGTCGTCGAAGGCGTTGCCCAGCGAGAGCATCGGCACGGCGTGCCGCACCTTGGCGAACTTCTCCGAGGGCTTGGCGCCCACCGACGTGCTGGCACCGCCCGTGCCGGCGAGATCGGGGAAGCGGGCCTCGATATCCTCCAGGCGGCGGCGCAGCCGGTCGTACTCGGCGTCCGATATCTCGGGCGCGTCCTCCTGGTAGTAGAGGCGGTCGGCCTCCAGGATCGCGTCCGACAGCCGCGCGTACTCGGCGCGCGCTTCCTCGGCGGTGAGGTCGAGATCGAGCGGTTCGGATTTCGTGACGGCCATGCCGGGGTTCTAACGCATCGACGGCCGGCGGGGAGCCGGCCCCGGCGCGCGATCCCCGATTCCCTCACCGGCGGGCGCCGAGCAGATCGCCGCGCCCCGCCATCCGGAAGGCCGCGAAGAACGTCGCGGCGACGAGGGCGGCGACCGCCTGAAGCGGCAGGACCGGGGCCAGCCAGCCCGCGACCGCGGTCCCGGCGACCGAGCCGAGATTCATGGCCGCCATGTACACCTCGAACTGCGTGGCCGCGCCCGGGCGGCCCCGGCTCGCCGCGAGCAGCGCCGGCATCAGGGCGACGATCAGCAGGCCGGGCAGCACGCTGGTGAGCGCCAGGATCGCCGGTGCCGCGGCCCCGACGAGGCCGGCGCCGATCAGGATTCCGGCCAGCACGAAGGTGGCCGTGCTGCCCAGGAGCAGGGCGCGCAGCGGCGACGCCGCGCCCGCGCGGTCCGACCAGAGGCCCACCGCGACCGCACCGGCCGTGCCGCTCACCAGGGTCAGGATCGCCTGGAGGCGCGACAGGCCCGCGGCCTCCCAGCCCTGCCGCTGGAGGAGGTCGATCGAGAAGGGCAGCTCGAACAGGCCGAGCGCCGCGTCGAGGCCGAAGCACAGGGCGAGCAGCCGCAGGGCCCGAGGGCGGCGCAGGGCGACGATCGTCCGGCGCAGGAAGCGGCGGAACGGGACGCGCCGCGGCGGCGGTCCGCGGCGCTCGAGCGACCAGATCGGATCGGTCGCCGCCTCCCGGACCAACAGCATCGGCAGGCTCGCGACGATCGCGAGGGCGAGCAGGCCGCGCGCGCTCGCGGCGAAGCCCCAGTTCGCGAGCGTCCAGCCGAAGACGGCGGCGCTGAGGCCGGTACCGACCACGAAGCCCGCGCGGGTGCAGGCGCTGACCCGGCCGAGTTCCTGCGCCGGGACGTGGTCCATGATCATCCGGTCGCAGGCGGTGTCGAGGAGCGACGCGAACAGGCTGTGGACGAGGAAGATCGGTCCGAGCGCGCCCACGGCGTCGGCGCCGGCGACGAGGAGGAGCGCCAGCGTCGCGTGGCATCCGATCAGCGCCGCGACCGCGAAGGGCCGGCGCCGTCCCATCCGCGTGTCCCCGGCGCGGTCCACGCGGGGCCCCCAGAGCAGGGGCTGCAGCGTCCAGGGCAGGCCCGCCAGGGCGAAGTGCATCCCGACCTCCGTTGCCGGGGCGCCCTGCGCCGCGAGGTGGTTGGCGAGCGCCGTCAGCGAGAAACCGGCGACGAGTCCCTGGTAGAGGTAGGTGGCGAAGAACACCCCGTAGCGGACCGGACGCACGCCGAGGCTCGGCCTGCCCACGGGGCCGACGCGGCGACCCGCGCTGGACCGCGTCACGGGGCGCGGCGCTGCTTGCGGGAGACCGGCCGCGACCCGATGCTGCTCATGCCCGCCCCATCCGGATCGCCGCCCGTGCCGTTTCGCTCCCCCGACGCTAGCGCCACCGCTCCCGCCCCGCGAGGTGTCGCGTGAGCGCGGTGCAGGTCTGGATCGTCGACCTCGCCCTGTCCCCGCGCCAGATCGACCGGTGCGATACCGTCCTCGACGCCGCGGAGCGCGCGCGGGCGGACCGGTTCCTGCGCGCGGCGGATCGGGACCGGTTCCGCGCCAGTCACGCGGCGCTGCGCCTCGTTCTCGGCGACGCGCTCGGCCTCGCGCCGGCCGACGTGGAACTCGCGGCCGGTGCCGGGGGCAAGCCGGAACTCGCGGGCCGGGCGCGGGGCGCCGCCGACTTCAACCTCTCCCATTCCGGGGCGCGCGCGCTGATCGGACTCGCCCGCGGTGCGGCGATCGGCGTCGACGTCGAGGCCGTGCGGCCGATCGCGGACGCGCTGCGGATCGCGGCGGCCCATTTCGCCGCCGACGAGGTGGCGGCCCTCGCCCGAGCCCCCCGGAGCGAGGTGGAGCGGCGCTTCTTCAGTCTGTGGACCCGCAAGGAAGCGGTGGTGAAGGCGCTGGGCAGCGGTCTGACGCTGCCGCTGGACCGGTTCAGCGTCAGCGTGCCCCCCGAACCGCCACGCTTTCTCCGGGCCGCCGGCGATGCGGGCTGGAACCTGGACGGTCCGTGGAGCCTGACGGAGGTCGAGTGCGGGCGCGCGCACGTCGCCACCGCGGCGGTCCGCTCCGGCGGGGCTGAGATCACCCGCCACCGCCTCCCGGACGACTGGCCCGATCATCTCGGCTGAAAAGGCGCAACGCCGCGCTTGCGGTGCGGGAAAGGCGCGGCTATACACCCGCTCGCCGGCCCTGGCGGAGACGCGGGGCGGCCTTCGGAGTGTAGCGCAGTCTGGTAGCGCACCACGTTCGGGACGTGGGGGTCGCAGGTTCAAATCCTGCCACTCCGACCAAAATTCCCGCCTTCTCAGCCCCATCGAGTAGGAATACGAGCCCGCGGCCACATACGGCACGGTCGCGCGGATGACGCCCGGCGGCCTATCCCGAGCCCGACCTCTCGGGACTCGCCGGATCGCGGTTCGGACGCCGGAACTGTCCGGCCCCCGCCGCGCCGGAAACGCCGTCCTGCGGGGTGAGCGGCGCGATGGGCACGCTCTCCACGAGAAGCGCGATCATCTTGGACCGTGACGTCAGGAGAATGGCCGGCGGCTCGCCGGTGATCTGCCGCCATCGGGTGACGAAATCGCCCGCCGGCAACTCGGCGAGAGCGTCCTGTTCGGTTACGGGGTGGTCCGTTCTGGGCGCTGCGGACTGATCCATGCGCCTCAACGGTGCTGACCACGATTCGGCCTCAGCGTCCGCCCGGTATGGTGAAGCGAACGTTGCGCCGATCGGAAAAAATACGCCCGCCACGGCGAGCCGGGCGGGCGAGGTCAGGGGCGCTCGATGCGTTGGCGAGCACCACGCCTCTCCGTAGCAGCGATGGCCGTGCCGGTATGCCCGTCGGCGTGACAGATCGGGGCGCGTGAAGGGCTGTATCCCGCGGGCGCCGAAGTTCGGGTCATCGTCGGCCTCCCGAAGCACGCCGGGCGAGACCCGACCCGTGTCCCGGGCGCGCGGTCAGGCGGCGAGCCGGAGGCCGTGCCCGCGGGCGCCGCGGGACGCGACCGCCGCCTTGTCCCTCGGCAGCAGCAGGTCGATCTGCGAGCAGTGGAGCGCCAGCACGTTCTGCTCCTCCGCCAGGGCGCGCGCCGCGCCGCTGAACCGGCCGTTGGTCATCACGCACGCCGTCGCCGACCCCGCGCGCTCCGCCGCCGCCGCGACGTCCGAGATCGGGAGGCACGCGACGTCGCGATCCGCCCAGTGCAGGCGCACGACGACGCGCGTCCGAGCCCGGAGGAGGACGAAGTGTTCCTGATCCTGATAGTCCAAGCGCCAGCCGGCCGCCTTCAGGCACCGCAGCATCAGGGCCTCGTACTGCGGCTGCGAGGCGATGGCGCGATCGACAAAGGTCCACGACGCGATCTCGGCCGGCAGGATCGACGCGAATTCGGCCCGGACCACCCGCTTGAAGCTGCGGAACCCGACGAGAGCGCGGAGCGGGCGCGCGAGATGGGCGCGGTGCATCCGCGCCACTTCCCGGTCCCAGAGTGCCTCGAACGCGGCCGCATTGCGGGCATGGCGTTCCATCCAACGGTTCTCGATGATCAGGCGCTCGACCTGCGGTCGGATCGTGCGGCGACACCGCTCCGTGGCGCGCTCCTGGAAATGCAACCAGGCGAGCAGAAACAGGATGGCTGCAACCCAAAGGGCGAGGCTCGTCGCGAACATGGCGGCGGGACTTTTCGAATTAAGGCCGATGTCGCGATTTATCTGCCACAGGAATTAAGCGGAGATTGCTGTTTAGAATCGTGTTCCGTCGATCACCGCAAGTCCTTCGAGATGGTGAATTCTAACTTTACGGGAGGCTGAAGGCCGCTCAGGTCCGCATGGCGACGAACATGCTACGGCCCTGCTGGTGGTAGTAGCCGCTCTCCATCGAGCCGCGGATATCGCGCCCGAGCATGTCGTACTGCTCGTAGACCATGTCGAAGCCGCACTCCTTCAGGAGCTGGATCAGGGCCGGCTTGGTGGGCCAGAAGGAGCGCTTGTTGCTCCACGAGGTCCATTTGTGCGCTTCGAGCTGGCTCGTGTCGTCGAGGTCGTGCTCGTGCATCCAGCGGCCCGGCAGGCCTTCGTTCTCCGCGGGCGACGACAATTGGAAGAGGGTCTGGTTCTCGTCGGTCGCGAAATGGGTGTGCAAGATGATCACGTCGCGCACGCATTCGGCCATGAGGCGGATGAAGGCGGCCGGCCTGTCGAGGTGGTAGAGCAGTCCGCAGCAGAAAGCGGCATCGAAGGGCCCGTGGGCGGCGAGGTTCCACACGTCGTCGTTGACGAAGGCGAGGTCCGGGACGCCCGCCCCATCCTTGACCCGCAGGCAGTTCTCGAAGTTGGAGCGGCGCACCTCGACGCCGGTGGCGCGCATCCCGGCGCGGGCGAATTCGAGCGTGTACCCGCCCTCGAGGCAGCCCAGATCGACGATCGAGCGACCGGCCAGCCGGTGGCCGTAGAACAGGCGGAGCGAGCGCAGTGCTGCCTGGGTCCAGGGGCTGTCGGCGATCAGCCAGCCCGCCTCCGGCAAGGTCTCGGACCCGTCCGCCAGGCGGATGTTGTGCGCGGTGAACGTCATGGAGCCTCCCCAAGTCGCACACCCATGCCGAGCGGCGCCGCGGGCAGTCTATAAGGGCGACGGCCGATCGGTTCACGCGCTTTGTCGATCCGCCGGTCGCGATCGGCCGGCGACCCTCGGGACGATCGGCGCCCCCGCGCACACCGCGTGCAGACGGGGCGGCCGACGACACGAGGCCTGCGACGCGGCTCTCGGAACCGCGTATGAAGCCGCCCGATGACTTCGCCCTCTCACAGCCGAGCCGGTCGGCGACCCGCAGGATGGGCCGCCTTCGCGCGCAGCTTCCTCCTCAGCGCTGCCGGCATGGGCGTGGCGGTGGTCGGCCTCGTGGCCGCGGTCGATCCCTACGGCCTGCGCGCCGCGCCCGGGCATCCGCCGGGACCGATCATGGATGCCAATCAGCGGCTCTCCTATCCGCAGATCGCCCGCGGCGGGCCGTTCGACGCCGCGGTCTTCGGCACCTCGACCGCGCGGCTCCTCGACCCGCGGGCCCTGGATGCCGCCTTCGGCGCCCGGTTCGCCAATCTGGCGGTGAACGCCGCGACGCCCGACGAGCAGGCGCGCCTGGCCGCGCTGTTCCTGTCCCGGCGGCCGATCCGCGCGGTCCTGTTCGGTCTCGACGCCCCGTGGTGCGCCGCCGATCCGCCTGCCCGAACGGCCAACGCCTTCCCCGACTGGCTCTACGCGGATCGGGCGCCCGGCGACGTCCTGCGGCAGGTCAGCCTGCGCTCGGTCACGACGGCCGTCCGTGCGGGACTTGCCGAACTCGGGCTGGTGCAGTCGCGGATCCGGGGCGACGGTTACGCGGTGTTCACGCCCCCGGAAGCGCGCTACGACCTCGGTCGCGCCCAGGCCCACATCCGCGCGGGCCGCGTCGACCGGACGGCCGCGGAACCGCCCGATGCACCGATGCCGGCCCTCGACCGCCTGGAGGATCTCCTCCGTCGCGTGCCCGCCGAGGCCCTGAAGATCGTGGCCTTCATGCCGGTCCACGCGGCGGCGCAGGGTTCGCCGGGAACGGCGGCGGGCCGGCGCGAGGAGGCTTGCAAGGCGCGCGCCGCGATGATCGGGACGCGTCACGGCGCGGTCGTGGTCGATTTCCGCCGGATCTCGCCGCTGACCAGCCGGGACGCGAATTACTGGGACGCGCTGCACTACCGCCTGCCCGTGGCGGGCCGCATCGTCTCGGACCTCGCGCGCGCCGTCGCCACCGGCCGCGACGACCCGGACGGGGTGTACCGCGTGCTCGCGCACCCGTGAGCCCCGGTCAGGCGGCGGCGCGCTCGGCGCCGGCCCAGCCCGCGCGGGTCTCGGCGCAGTAATCCGCGTAGCGGCCGTCGCGGATCGCCGCGCGGGCGCCAGCCATCAGGTCCTGGTAATAGGCGAGGTTGTTCCAGGTCAGCAGCATCATCCCGAGGATCTCGTTCGCGCGCACGAGGTGATGCAGGTAGGCACGGGAATAGTCCCGCGCGGCCGGACAGGTCGAGGCCGCGTCGAGCGGTGCGGTGTCCTCGGCGTGGCGCGCGTTGCGCAGGTTGACCCGTCCGTGGCGCGTGTAGGCGAGCCCGTGGCGGCCGGCCCGGGTCGGCATCACGCAGTCGAACATGTCGATCCCGCGGGCGACCGCGCCGAGGATGTCGTCCGGCGTGCCGACCCCCATCAGGTAGCGGGGCTTCGCCGCCGGCAGGTGCGGCTCCACCGTCTCGATCATGGCGAACATGACCGCCTGGGGCTCGCCCACGGCGAGGCCGCCGACCGCGTAGCCCTTGAGTTCGAGATCCGTCAGCGCGCGGGCGCTCTCGACGCGCAGGGCCGGCACGTCGCCGCCCTGGACGATGCCGAACAGGGCCCGCCCGGGCTGCTCGCCGAACGCGACGCGGCAGCGCTCGGCCCAGCGCAGCGACAGGTGCATGGCCTTCTCGATCGCCGCGTGGTCCGCCGGCAGGCGAACGCACTCGTCGAGCTGCATCTGGATGTCGGAGCCGAGCAGACCCTGGATCTCGATGGAGCGCTCCGGGCTCATGTGGTGGGCGGTGCCGTCGATGTGCGAGCGGAAGGTCACGCCCTGCTCGTCGATCTTCCGCAGGGCGGAGAGCGACATCACCTGGAAGCCGCCGGAATCGGTCAGGATCGGCCGGTCCCAGTTCATGAAGCGGTGCAGGCCGCCGAGCCGGGCCATGCGCTCCGGGCCGGGTCGCAGCATCAGGTGGTAGGTATTGCCCAGCACCACGTCCGCGCCGAGATCGCGGACCTGGCCGGGATACATGGCCTTGACGGTGGCGGCTGTGCCCACCGGCATGAAGGCCGGGGTCCGGATCTCGCCGCGCGGCGTCGCGATCACGCCGGTGCGGGCGGTGCCGTCCCGGGCCAGCAGGTCGAAGCGGAAGGCAGCGCTGTCGGTCATGGCGTGTCCGCGCGCGGGCCCGGGAAGAGCAGGCTGGCGTCGCCGTAGGAGTAGAATCGGTACCCGGCACCGATCGCGTGCGCGTAGGCCGCGCGCATCGTCTCGAGCCCCGAGAAGGCCGAGACCAGCATGAACAGCGTCGAGCGTGGCAGGTGGAAGTTGGTCACGAGGGCGTCGACTGCCCGGAACCGGTAGCCCGGCGTGATGAAGATCTCGGTCGGTCCGGAGAAGGGCGCGAGCGTCCCGTCCGGGCGGGCCGCGCTCTCCAGCAGGCGCAGGGCCGTGGTCCCGACCGCGACGATCCGGCCGCCCGCGGCCCGCGCGGCGTTCAGGGCGTCGGCGGTGGCGGCGTCGAGGATGCCGATCTCCGCGTGCATGCGGTGCCCGTCGGTGTCCTCGGCCTTGACCGGCAGGAAGGTCCCGGCGCCGACATGCAGCGTGACGTGGTGGCGCCGCAGACCGGCGGCGTCGAGATCGGCCAGCAGGGCGTCGGAGAAGTGCAGGCCGGCCGTCGGGGCCGCCACCGCCCCCGGATGGCGGGCGTACACCGTCTGATAGTCGGTGGCGTCGCGGTCATCCGTGGCGCGCTTGCCGGCGATGTAGGGGGGCAGCGGCAGGGCGCCCTCCGTGGCGATGGCCGCGTCGAGCGCGGGCCCGGCCCGGTCGAAGGCCAGGACGATCTCCCCGGCCTCGGCCTTCTCCAGAACGGTCGCCGCCAGATCGCCGAAGCGCAGCGCGTCGCCCGCGGTCAGCCGCTTGGCCGGACGCGCGAAGGCGCGCCAGCGGTCGGGGGCCTCGCGCAGGTGGAGCATCACCTCCGTGCGCTGGCCGGGGGCGCCGGGTCGGGTGCGCACGCCGTTCAGCCGCGCGGGGATCACCCGCGTGTCGTTGAAGACCAGGGCGTCGCCGGCCCGGAGCGCGCCGGGCAGTTCGCGCACGGTCCGGTCGGCCAGCGGCGCGCCGGGCCGGACCACGAGCATCCGCCCGGCATCGCGCGGCTCGGCCGGGCGCAGGGCGATGCTGGTCTCCGGCAAGTCGAAATCGAAGAGGTCCACGCGCATCGCCGGCTGCCTGCACCGAACGGCACGCGGTTTCAACCGCGGAACCGCCGGGGAGCGCGTCCGTTTCCAGCGTCACCGAGACGCGAGGCCCCCGATCCATGCCCTGGTACGCCGTTCGCCCCCGTGACGCCGCCGATCCCCGCTGGCCGCTCCCCGGCACGCCCGAGATCGTTCTGAAGGCCGAGGATCCCGACACCGCTCGCGCGAAATTCGAATCGGCCTATCCGAGCCGGCCCTTCGGCAGCCCCGGCATCCCGGTTCCGGATACCGGCGCCGGCAGCTTCCGCGGCGATCCGGACGCGCTGGTCGTGGCCGAGACGGGTGAGCCGCCCGCGTCGCGGGGGCAAGACGCGTGACGCCCCGCGCGCGCCCCCGGCGGGTCACCCTCGACGGGCAGCTCATCGGGTACTGGGAGCGCGAGGCCGCGCGGCTCGAGGCCCTCGCCGCCGCGGCGCGCTTCGCCTGGCAGCGCCGCCGCTACCTGCGCAAGGCGGAGGCCGCGCGCGCCAGGGCGGAGCCGAGCCGCCTCCGCGAGGCCGCCCGGGACAAGGGCGGCGCGTCGGAGACTTAGCCGCGGCTAACACGTTTTCGACGGCGTCGAACCTTTGCCGTGGCCTTGGCCGCGGCCGGTGCCGTATGGGCGCGGCGTCACCCCAACGGCGCGAACCATGGACCGCACCCAGAAAGCTGCCCTCTTGAGCGCGGGCATCGGCCTCGCCGTCACGGCGATGAAGTTCTACGCGGCGTGGCTCACCGGCAGCCTCGCCCTGTACTCCGACGCGCTGGAGAGCATCATCAACGTGGTCGCCGCGGTGGGCGCCTTCGTGGCCCTGCGGGTGGCGGCGCGCCCGGCCGACGAGGACCATCCCTACGGTCACCACAAGGCCGAGTTCTTCTCGGCGGTGATCGAGGGCGCGCTGATCGTGGTGGCGGCGCTGCTGATCCTGCGCGAATCCTATTTCGGGCTGCTCGCCCCGAAGCCCCTCGACGCGCCCGCGGTCGGCCTCGCGATCAACTTCGCGGCCGGGATCGTCAACGCGGTCTGGGCGGCGGCGCTGATGCGCTGGGGCCGGCGGTGGCGGTCGCCGGCCCTGATCGCCGACGCGCGCCACGTCTTCGCCGACGTGGTCACGTCCTGCGGCGTCCTCGCCGGCGTCGGCGCCGTGGTGGTGACCGGCTACCCGGTCCTCGATCCCGTGGTGGCCGGGCTGGTCGCCATGAACATCCTGTGGTCCGGCTTCCGCATGGTCCGGGAATCGGTGGACGGACTCATGGACCGGGCAGCCCCGGCCGATATGGTCAGCCAGATCCGGTCACTCATCTCGCAGCACGGCGAGGGCGCGCTGGAGGCGCACGACGTGCGCACGCGCTCCGCCGGGCAGGCGACGTTCATCGACTTCCACCTCGTCGTACCCGGCACGATGACCGTCGAGGATTCCCACGCGATCTGCGACCGGCTCGAGACCGCCCTCGAGACGACGATCCCCGGGGCGGTGGTGACGATCCACGTCGAGCCCGGCGAGGAGGCCAAGGCGCGGGGCTTGCCGGTGCTGTAGCGCCGCCGGTCAGCTCCAGGCGTGGAGCGGCGGGTTCACGCCGTTGAGGGCGTGGTTGCCGACGATCGCGTACTTCCAGCGGACCGGGTCGTGCAGCGTGTGCGTGCGCGCGTTCCGCCAGTGGCGATCGAGATTCTCGGCCGCCAGGGTCGAGCGGGTGCCCGACAGCTCGAACAGCTTGTTCGACGCCGCCAGGGCGACCTCGGTCGTCAGCACCTTCGCCTCGGCGACGGCGATCTGCGCCGCCGCGACCGCCTCGGCATCCGGCCGCGCGACGGCCGCGTCGAGAGCGAGGCCGGCGCGGTCGAGCAGCGCCTCGGCGGCGTGCTGCCGGATGGTCAGGTCGCCGATCGCCTGGATCGTGTAGGGATCGTCGGCGGCCCGCTCCAGCCCGCTGTCGACCCAGGGGCGGGCCTTCGCGCGGACGAAGGCGACGGTGTCGTCCAGCGCCTCGCGGCCGATCCCGGCATCGACCGCCGCCTGGATGATCTGGAACACGGCGCCGTCGGCGGTGGGGGCCGCGTAGCCCCTCCAGGCGGGGACCAGATGGGTCTTGGGCACCCGGACGTCGTCGACCAGCACGGTCCCGCTCGCCGTGCCCCGCTGGCCGAAGCTCGACCAGTCGTCGATCACCGTGAGGCCGGGCGCGTCCCGCTCGGCGATGGCGTACCAGGCGCGCCCGTCGTGATCGAGGGCGACGATCGGCACGCGATGCGCGAGGAGGGCGCCGGTGGCGTAGAATTTCTGCCCTCGCACGACGACGTGATCGCCGTCATCCGTGAAGCGCGTCTCGAAATCGGACGCCCGCTTGGTGCCGCGCTCCGAGAAGGCGTTGCCGAACCGCGTGCCGCGCAGCACCTCGCCGAACAGCAGGTGCTTCTGCGCCTCATCCGACACGGTCCGGATGGCCGCCAGGATGCCGAGATGGTTCTGGGCGATCTGTGCGATGGCCGGATCCGCGGCCGCCACGATGGCGATGACCTGCGCCAGCGTCCGGTACGAGACCTCGGGGCCTCCGTAGGCCCGCGGCACGTTGATCGACCAGAGGCCGCTCTGCGAGAAGGCGTCGAGCTCCGCCAGCGGCCGCACGGCGTGGCGGTCCCGCTCCGAGGCGCCGGCCCGGAATTCGGCCGCGAGCCGGCGAGCCACGTCCAGCGCCTCGGCGTCGTCGCGGATCACGTGGGCGGGGGAGGGCGGCCGGGCGGGGCCGGGTACGCCCGGCGGGCGCTCCGGCTCGAGCGTGCGCGCATCGACGGCGATGTTCATGGCTCACTCCGGTCTGTCGGGAATCGGTTCGGCGGACGGCGCTCAGGCCGCCTCGGCGCGCCGGTCGCGGGCGGCCTCGAGGGCGCGGACCCGCGGGATCACGTGCGCGCCGAAATACGCGACGTCCTCCTGGAAGTGCAGGAAGGCCAGCAGGGCGAGGTCGGCGCCGGCGTCCTTCAGCGCCAGGATCCGCTCGGCGATCTGGTCGGGCGTGCCGATCAGGTCGGTCTTGAAGCCGTCATTGTACTGGACGAGGTCCTCGAAGCTCGACTTCGCCCAGTTGCCTTCACCTTCGGGCGAGGCCTTGCCGGCGTTCTTCACCTCGTGGCCGAAGGCCTTCACGGCGTCCGGATCTGCATTGTCGATGATCTCCTGGAGAACGGCCCGGGCCTCCGCCTCGGTGTCGCGGGCGATGACGAACGCGTTCACGCCGATCCGGGGATGATTGCCGGTCGCGGCCGCCTTGGCACGGATGTCGTCGACCTGGGCGCGGATTGTCTCCGGCGTGCCGCCGTTGGTGAAGTACCAGTCCGAGACGCGGGCCGCCATGTCGCGCGCGGCGCGCGACGAGCCGCCCTGGAAGATCTCGGGCAGCGGCTGCGCGGGCTTCGGCTTCAGCGTGTAGTCGCTGTACCGGTAGAAGTCGCCGCGGAAGGTGAAGTTGTCCTGCGTCCAGATCCCGCGCAGGCTGCGGATGAACTCCTCCGACCGGCGGTACCGCTCGTCGTGGTCGAGCCAGGGCTCCCCGATCGCCCGGAATTCGCCCGAGAACCAGCCCGACACGATGTTCACCGCGATGCGGCCCTCGGTGAGCTGCGAGATCGTGGCGATCTGCTTGGCGGCGAGCGTGGGGTGCCACGGGCCGGGCAGGAGCGCGGCGATCACTTTGAGCTTGGTGGTCGCGGCCAGCAGCGCGTGGCTGAAGGCGACCGATTCGTGCTGGTACTCGGCACCGTAGCCGGCGGTGAAGCGGATCTGCGTCAGCCCGTAATCGAACCCCGCCTCCTCGGCGATCTGCGCCAGCTTCCGATTGTACTCGGCATCCCAGCTCGTGCGCTGGGGGATCTTGCTGATCACGAGGCCGCCCGAGACGTTGGGCACCCAGTAGGCGAAGCGGATCGGCTCGCGCGCCGCGTCGGCGAGATGGCTGGTCATCAGGCATTACCTCAGTTGCACGGCGGCCAGGCGCCGTGGCGTCTTCGGATGATCGCCGCGAACTGAATACGCTATGCAGAACGCGGCCGATCGCTCAAGAACACCGAAAGTATTCCGAAGCGACGGCCGTCGGTCAAAGGAACGGGCTGCCGTTTTTAGGCCGATCCCGGCGAACCTGTTCTTCGCCGAGACCCTGCGCGAGCGGCTTTATCCTAGGCGGCGCCGGCCGCGGGCGAATCGTGCAGGCGGCGCCACGCGAAGACCGTGAACACGCCGATCAGGCAGGCCGCGAGGCCGAACCACGTGAACGCGTATTGCAGATGGTTGTTCGGCAGGTCGACCCGGAGCTGGCCACCGCGCGGCCAAGTCGTCTGCCCGGGCACGGCGTCGGCCTCGATCAGGTAGGGCTCGACCGGCCCGAGGCCGCGCGCCGCCGCGATGCCGGCGATGTCCCGGTTGAACCACTCCCCGCGGGCAGGATCCGGTTCCGGCACGAACATCCCCCGGGCCTCGCTCGCGCGGAGAATGCCGGTGACCGTCGTCGGCCCGTCGATCAGCCCGTCGCGGCGATCGCCCTGCACCTTCAACTCGGTGGGAACGAAACCGCGGTTGACCAGCACGACGCCGCCGTCGTCCCGGCGGAACGGCGTCAGGACGTAGTAGCCCTGCAGGGCGCGGCCCGGCGTCTCACCGGCCGCCAATCCGTGGACAAGGGTTTCCCGATCGTTGAGGTACCGGCCGGTGACACGGACGTGGCGGAACTCGTCGCGCGCCGGATCCCAGGCGTCCGCTCGCGGCGGCGGTGCCGGCTCGGCGCGGCTCTGGCGCACGATCCGGGCGATGAGATCCTCCTTCCAGGCCTTGCGCTCGAGTTGCCACGTGCCGAGGCCCAGCAGGATGGCCAGGGCGATCAGCGAGGCCAGTCCCGGCGCGACGAGGTCGCGCCAAGCCGCCCGGCGCGGTCCGGTCGCTGTCACGGCTTGAATCGCCCTTCCTCGGCCCGGTTGCTGAACTGCAGGGCGATCAGCAGACCCTTGAGCGGTCGGACCAGGATGAGGCTGAGCCCGACCGAGAGCGTCAGGGCGACCAGGGCGTGCACCCAGATCGGCGGCTCGTAGGTGATCTCCAGCCACAGGGCGAAGCCGACGACGACGAGGCCGACGATCGACATCACGAAGAAGGCCGGCCCGTCCGCCGCGTCGAAATGCGCGTAGTCCAGGCCGCAAGCCTCGCAGGAGGGTCGCAGGCTCAGGAATCCCTTGAACAGGTGACCTTCGCCGCAGCGCGGGCACCGGCCGCGCAGGCCGGTCGGGATCGGGGGCGGCGGCGCGTAGGTTCGGTCGTTCATGGGCACACTCCAGACCTGTTCGGCGCGGGCCCCGTGCCCCGCGCACGGTCGCCCGACCCGATATGGGGTTCGCGCGGCGTCGGAAACGCAGAAGGGCGGCCTGAGCCGCCCTTCGCAGGTCCGCCATGCAGCGGCAGGATGGTCGCGCTCAGTGAGCGCCGCCGCCGTGGAAAACGCCCGAGCCCCACACGTAGATGGCGGCGAACAGGAACAGCCACACGACATCGACGAAGTGCCAGTACCAGGCGGCGAACTCGAAGCCGAGGTGCTGGCGGGGAGTGAACTGGCCCGCGTAGACGCGGAACAGGCACACCGCGAGGAAGATCGTGCCGATGATCACGTGGGCGCCGTGGAAGCCCGTCGCCATGAAGAAGGTCGACGAGTAGATGCTGCCCGAGAAGCCGAACTCGGCGTGGCTGTACTCGTAGGCTTGGCAGGCGGTGAACAGCACGCCGAGGATGATGGTCAGCCAGAGGCCGTACTTCAGGCCCTTGCGGTCGCCCTCGATCAGCGCGTGGTGCGCCCAGGTCACGGTGGTGCCCGAGGTCAGCAGGATCAGCGTGTTCAGGAGCGGCAGGTGCCAGGGATCGAACGCCTCGATGCCCTTGGGCGGCCAGACACCGCCGGTGAATTCCACGCGCGAGACCTGGATCGGATCGGCGGTGTAGAGGGCGGCCTCGAAGTAGGCCCAGAACCACGCGACGAAGAACATCACCTCGGAGGCGATGAACATCATCATGCCGTAGCGGTGGTGAAGCTGGACGACGCGGGTGTGATCGCCGGAATTGGCCTCGTGCGCGACGTCCTTCCACCACGAGTACATGGTGTAGAGCACGCCGATCGCGCCGGCCCCGAAGATGTAGGGGCCCGGGCTCAGCGTGCCGATCTGGAGGCTCTTCATCCAGAACACGGCACCGAACGCCATGAGGAAGCCCGAGAAGGCTCCGATCAACGGCCACGGGCTCGGGTTCAGGATGTGAAAGTCGTGATTCTTGGCGTGCGCCTCGGCCATCGTCCCGTCGCTCCTCACCCTCGCGCCCTGCGCCGTTCCCGGCTTCCGGCCTTACGCTGTTCGTTGCTTGCTCTTGACCGGGCGCGGCACGCACCACGCCCAAGCTTGCTCGCAGCTTTAGTCGGTGCGGCCCCGTGTTGTCACGGGTCCGCGATCAGAAATCGCCCTTCGTGCCCGGAGAAGACGATTTCGCCACCGTCGCCTTGACCGGCTGACCGTTCTTGGACGCGAAGTACGTGTAGGACAGCGTCATCTCAGAGAGATGCGCGGTGTTCGAATCGTCCCGTACGGCCGGATCGACGTAGAACACCACCGGCACGTCCAGCGTCTCCCCCGGCTGGAGCGTCTGCTCGTTGAAGCAGAAGCAGGCGATCTTGACGAAGTAGCCGCCCATCAATCCCGGCTGGACGTTGAAGGTGGCGACACCCGCCGAGGGCGTGCTGCCGGTATTCTGCACGCGGAAGAAGACCGTCTTGGTCTCCCCGAGCTTCGCCTCAACGCTGCTCACCTCCGGGATGAACTTCCAGGGCAGGCCCGGCGCGACGTTCGTGTCGAAGTGGACGACCATGCTGTCGTCGGTCCGCGCCGCGGAGGCCGACAGCGCCGGTCCCTGCCGAGGCGTGCCGTCGTAGCCGGTCGCCTTGCAGAAGGCGTCGTAGAGCGGCACCGACGCGAAGGCGAGGCCGATCATGCCGACGGCGAGGCCGGCGCAGGCGAGGGCGGTGCGAGTCGCGGCCCGGTTCGATCGTGAGGGAGGCACGGTCATCGGGAGCGCCTCAGAGCGGCCGGCTCAGGATCTGCGGCCCGAGCTTGACGATCGTCAGCACGAAGAACAGCAGAACCCAGGCACCGAGGGCCAGCGCGATCGCGATCGAGCGCTTGCGGCGGCGCGCCTCCTGCTCGGGCGTCAGCGGCCGGTACTGGATCTCGGGATCCGCCATGGCGCTCAACCCAGGACCGGGCGGAACAGGCCGAAGCTCTGCTCGGCCAGGAGCGCCGAGAACAGCGCGAACAGGTAGAGGATCGAGAAGCCGAACATGCCCATGGCGGCGCGGCGCTCGGCATCGCCCTCCGGGTTCCGCAGCACGCGGATGCTGAAAGCCACCATGCCGAGGCCGCCCACGACACCGATCACCGCGTAGACGAGGCCGCCGAAGCCAAGGGCCACCGGCACGAGGCCGAGCGGCGCGAGGAGGAGGGAGTACCACACGATCTGACGCCGGGTGGAGGCCGGGCCGGCGACGTTCGGCATCATCGGGATGCCGGCGCGGGCGTACTCGTCGGCCTTGATCAGGGCGAGCGCCCAGAAGTGCGGCGGGGTCCAGATGAAGATGATGGCGAACAGGATCAGCGACTCGACGCCGATCGACCCGGTCACCACAGCCTGGCCGATGACCGGCGGCAGGGCGCCGGCGGCGCCGCCGATGACGATGTTCTGCGCCGTCGCCCGCTTCAGCCACATCGAGTAGACCACCGCGTAGAACACGATGGTGAAGGCGAGGAGCGCGGCGGCCAGGAGATTGGCGGCGAGGCCGAGCACGACCACCGAGGCGACCGAGAGGAACAGCCCGAAGCCCAGCGCCTCTTCGGAGGTGATCCGGCCCGACGGGATCGGCCGGGTGGCGGTCCGGCTCATGACGGCGTCGATGTCGGCGTCCCACCACATGTTGAGGCAGCCGGAGGCCCCGGCCCCGACCGCGATGGCGAGGAGCGAGATCGCGCCGATGGCCGGCTGGACGTGGCCCTGCGAGACCACCATCCCGACCAGCGCCGTGAAGATCACGAGGACCATCACCCGCGGCTTCAGCAGGGCGAAGTAGTCCGGAACGTCGCCGCCGGCGGTCGTGAGGGCGGGGGCCGGAACGTCCGGTCCGATCGTGTTCGTCAGGCTCGTCATCGCGTCTGCCGCTGCTGTGTCGGCGCCCGGCCGCGCGCGTCACGGCCGAGTCGTGTCTCGAATTCGACGTTTTCCAAGGATCGGCGTGAGCGGGGCCCAGGAAGTCTCCCTCGGCCCGTGCGGATCGCCCTCATCGCTCGCCCTTGCCGGGAGGTCGGCCGACCGGCCTCTGGGGAAGGGCGAGGGCCGCGGACGCGGCCCTCGCGGGGGTTCTATCAGTGCGCGCCCGGCTCGTCGACGATGCGGGGCAGCGTCTCGAACTGGTGGAACGGCGGCGGGGAGGAGAGCGTCCACTCGAGGGTGGTGGCGCCTTCGCCCCACGGGTTGTCCGCGGCCCGCTCCTTCGAGCGGAAGGCCAGGACCACGCCGATCACGAACACGAACATGCCGAGACCGAAGATGTGGCCGCCGTAGGTCGACACCTTGTGCCACTGGGCGAAGGCGTCCGGATAGTCGGCGTAGCGGCGCGGCATGCCGGCCAGCCCGAGGAAGTGCATCGGGAAGAACAGGACGTTCGCGCCGATGAAGGCCAGCCAGAAGTGCAGCTTGCCGGCCCATTCGGGGATGATGTGGCCGGTCATCTTCGGGAACCAGTAGTAGACACCGGCGAAGATGATGAACACGGCCCCGAGGGACAGCACGTAGTGGAAGTGCGCGACCACGTAGTAGGTGTCGTGCAGGTACTTATCGACCGCCGAGTTGGCCAGCACGACGCCGGTGACGCCGCCGACGGTGAAGAGGAAGATGAAGCCCACCGCCCAGTGCATCGCCGCGGTGAAGCGGATGGAGCCGCCCCACATCGTGGCGATCCACGAGAAGATCTTCACCCCGGTCGGGACCGCGATCACCATCGTGGCGAACACGAAGTACGACTGCGTCTGCAGCGAGAGGCCGACCGTGTACATGTGGTGCGCCCACACGACGAAGCCGACGACGCCGATCGCCACCATGGCGTAGGCCATCGCGAGGTAGCCGAACACGGGCTTGCGCGAGAACGTTGCGATGATGTGCGACACGATGCCGAAGGCCGGCAGGATCATGATGTACACTTCGGGGTGACCGAAGAACCAGAACAGGTGCTGGTACAGGATCGGGTCACCGCCGCCGGCCGGGTCGAAGAAGGTCGTGCCGAAGTTGCGGTCCGTCAGCAGCATCGTGATGGCGCCGGCGAGCACCGGCAGCGACAGGAGCAGCAGGAACGCGGTCACCAGCTCGGCCCAGGCGAAGAGCGGCATCTTGTGCAGCGTCATGCCCGGGGCGCGCATGTTCAGGATGGTGGTGATGAAGTTGATCGCGCCGAGGATCGAGCCCGCGCCCGACAGGTGCAGGGCGAAGATCGCGAAGTCGACGGCCGGGCCGGGATGGCCGGCGGTCGAGAGCGGCGGGTAGACGGTCCAGCCGGTGCCGGCGCCGGACGCGCCGGGCGCGCCTTCGACGAACAGCGAGCACAGCAGCGAGCAGAAGCCCGCCACCGTCAGCCAGAACGAGATGTTGTTCATGCGCGGGAACGCCATGTCGGGCGCGCCGATCATGAGGGGCACGAACCAGTTGCCGAAGCCGCCGATCAGCGCCGGCATCACCATGAAGAACACCATGATGAGGCCGTGACCCGTGACGAACACGTTGTAGGTCGCGGGATTCGAGAAGTACTGCAGGCCGGGGGCCTCCATCTCCATCCGGATGCCGAAGGAGAGGAACGCGCCGATCATGCCGGCGCAGAAGGCGAAGAGCAGGTAGAGGGTGCCGATGTCCTTGTGGTTCGTCGACAGGAACCAGCG
This sequence comes from Methylobacterium sp. C33D, assembly GCF_053345825.1. Taxonomy (NCBI): domain Bacteria; kingdom Pseudomonadati; phylum Pseudomonadota; class Alphaproteobacteria; order Hyphomicrobiales; family Methylobacteriaceae; genus Methylobacterium; species Methylobacterium sp. C33D. Next base: position 136,708 of record NZ_JBKFAV010000008.1, on the reverse strand, counting down.
GGCGAAGAACGACGGCTTGTGGTCGTGGACCGCGTGGGCCTCGGCATGGGCTGTGGCTGTAGCCATGGATTCGGGTGCCTTGTGAATCGGATGGGTGCGGTTCGGTCAGCCGGGGCTCAGCGCGCCTCGGCGACGCTCGTGCCGTTGTCGATGCGGGCGTACTTGGTCTTCGCCTCCTTCAGCCAGTCGGCGTAGGCCTGCTCGCTGACCACGCGGACCACGATGGGCATGTAGGCGTGGCGCTGACCGCACAGCTCGGAGCACTGGCCGTGGAAGGTGCCCTCCTTGTCGGCCTTGAACCACATCTGGTTCAGACGGCCCGGGACGGCGTCGATCTTGAAGCCGAAGGCCGGCATCGCCCAGGAATGCAGCACGTCCGCGGCGGTGACCTGGATCTTCACGATCTTGCCGACCGGGACCACCATCTCGTTGTCGGTCTGGAGCAGGCGCGGCTGCTTGTCCTCGTCGATGTTGGCATCGAACGTGAAGCCGCCGCCGGCCTCGGTCTGCGGGTACTCGTACGACCAGTACCAGGCGTGGCCGATGACCTTGACGATCATGTCGGCCTTCGGATCCGAGAGCTGCGTGCGAAGCAGGCGGAAGGACGGGATCGCCACGGCGACCAGGATCAGCACCGGCACGATCGTCCAGGCCACCTCGATGGCGGTGTTGTGCGTGGTCCGCGACGGCGTCGGGTTCCGCTTCTCGCCGAAGCGGTAGACGCACCAGAGGATGAGCCCGAGGACGAACACCGAGATGGCGAGGGACAGCCAGTGCAGGCCGATCTCGAAATTCAGGATGTCGCGCGCGTTCTCGGTGACCGGGATCTGCCGGTCCATCTCCCACGGCACGGGCTGACCGAAGCCCGCGGCCTGGGCGCCGGATAACGGGAAGAGCGAGGCGCCGAGAGCGGCGAGGCTCCAGAGTGACCGGTTGATCGTCCGCACCGTCCGCATCTGCCTCTCGTGGCTCCCCTGAACTGTCTGGCTGCCGCCGGACCTCCCCGTCTTGACGCGTGCGGGATTGTACCGACGTGACGGAGTACCGGTTGTGTCACCCGGCATTATCCGACCGGCGCTTCAGACCACAAGGGCCGGCGAGGCGCAACCGCACAAGCGTCGCATCGCGCGCTTTCCGGCCAGTTGACGGCGCCTCGTGGCGCCGGCGCACTAGGGAGCGGCACGATTGTTCCCGCCCGCGTCGGGCCGGGGATGAGGCGTCGCGACGCGTACGTGTCACGTCAGCGGAGTTCACGATGTCCACGGATACCGGCAGCCACACGCCCGCTCCTCTGCCCTGCGCGGTGCCGGCGCCGATGCAGGTGATGGCTTACACGGGTGCGGTGCCGAGGTCGGACACGCGGGCCCTGGCCGTCGAGGCGCCGGTCAACCTCGTCTACGGCAGCGTGCCGCACGCCGTGATGATGGCGACGCCCGCCGACCTCGAGGATTTCGCCTACGGTTTCAGCCTTACCGAGGGAATCGTGGACGGCGCCGAGGAGATCCGCGCGACCCGGGTGGAGGCCGGCTCGGACGGCCTTCGCCTCCACGTCGACCTCGCGCCGGGCCGGCTGCGGGAGCATCTGGCGCGCAAGCGCGCCATCAGCGGTCGGACCGGCTGCGGGGTCTGCGGCATCGAGGACCTGGCGCAACTGCCCCGGGCGGGGGGGCGGGCGGCTCCCGAGGTCCGTGTCGCGCTGCCGGCGATCGCCCGCGCCCTGTCGGATCTGGACCGTGCCCAGCGCCTGGGCGCGGAGACCCGCGCGGTCCACGCCGCCGCCTGGGCGCGCCTCGACGGCGGCCTCGCGGCGGTGCGCGAGGATGTCGGCCGCCACAACGCCCTGGACAAGCTGATCGGCGCCCTGATGCGGACCGGTACGCCGGTCGACGCGGGCTTCCTGGTCATCACCAGCCGCTGCTCGTTCGAGATGGTCGAGAAGGCCGCGCGGCTCGGTGCGGCCGTGATCGTCGCCATCTCGGCGCCGACATCCCTGGCCCTCGACCGCGCCCGCTCCTACGGCATGACGCTCTGCGCCATCGCGCGGGCCGACACGGTGACAGTGTTCACCGGGGCCGAGCGGCTGATCGACGGCGCGTGAGGCGCGGGTCCGCGCCGCCGCGGCTAGTCGGACTGGCCCGGGACGATGGTCGCGCCGCCGATCACCCGGACCGGCTTCTTGTCGGTGGGCGGATCCTTCCAATCCTTCGCGGCGGGCTTGGCGGCCCCCGCGACGGCGGCGTCCGCCGGCTTCGGCGACGCGACGGGCTGCGCCGCCGGGGGCGGCGAGGGGGCCGTCTCGACCGACGCCGCCTTGGTCTCGGGCACGGGCGCGGTTTTGGGGGCCGCCTTGGGGTCCACCTTGGCCGTTTCGGCCGGGGCGAGCCTGGGGGCCGGCGCCTCGGGGGACGTGCGGGGCGGCGTCTTCAACTCCGGCGTTCGGGCCAGTGACCCGCGCGCGACTCGCTTCGGCGGCGTCCGGCCGGCACTCTCGGGATTGACGCCGTCCGGGTTGGCCTCCGGCCGCAGGGCTTCGCCGCCCGGCCGGCGCTGGGGACGCACCGCGGGACCCTCCTCGGACGGGACGGGCCGCATCGCGCGGCGGGGCACGACCTCGTCCTCGGTCCAGCCGAAGCCCGGCGCCGGGCGCTCCAGCCGGGCGACGGCCTCAGGCGCACCGATCGGCCGGCGGCCGACGATCGCGCCCGTCATGGGATCGACGAACAGCCGGACGGGTGCGCCGGCGGGGCCGACCGCGTCGACCACGTAGACCCGACCGTCGAAGCGCGGGCGGCTCAGGCCGCTGAACCCGCGGTCGGCGAGGCGCCAGGCCACGACACGCGGGGGAAGGACCTCTTCCTCGAAGACGAACTGCGCGCGCGCGGCGCAGGACGCGCCCAGAAGTGCGAGCACCGCTAGAAATGCCGTGCGAAGCGCTCGCCTCATGGGGGGGCGCGGGCGCGCAGAAGCTCTGCTCGTCATCGTCACTCTTGTGCGTTCTGGGTTTGGAGACCCGGCAGAGTGTCCGGTTCCGGCATGGTCCGGGCCGGTGGACCCGGACCTCGACCATGCCGGCAGGGTCGTTGCCCCGCATGCCGCTTGTGCTCGGCCCGCCCGGTAGACCCGGCGATTCGGGCGAGATTGCGGAGGCCTGGAACGGGGCTCGGCCCCTCATCCAGAGCGGCGACACCGTGACGACGCGCTGTCTCTTGCTGAAAACACTTCAATCTGGCAGTTTCGCGACTTAGGACAGCACAACTGTCCCATCGGCCGTGCATCCCGGCCGTCGCCGTCTCGCGCGCGGGCGAGAAATTCGGCAGACGGACACGGGCGCGCCAGCGCACCGCTCCTCGAGCGGTCCGGGTCCTCGATGAACGCAAGCCGACGGACGCGTCCCCCCGGACCGGCCGGATGGCCTGCGGCAAGAGGCCGAGCGCGGGGCGCCGACGGCTTGCGGGCATGAAACATGCTCGCGGGTTCTTGGCTGCGGACGGGTTCGAGGGAAGGACGAGACGAAGCATGTCACAACGCAGGCCCGCCGAAGAGTTTGCTGCGTCCACGGCCCTGGCTGCCGCCCCCCGCGGCGGCGCGATGCCGCTCATCGTGCGCGACCCCGCCCTCCCGAAAGCCCAGGGTTCCTACGACCCGGCCCACGAGCGCGACGCCTGCGGCGTCGGCTTCATCGCCGACATGCACGACCGCCGGACCCACGCGATCGTCGAGCAGGGCCTGAAGATCCTGGAGAACCTCGATCACCGGGGTGCCGTGGGCTCCGATCCCAAGATGGGCGACGGCTGCGGCATCCTCACGCAGATCCCGCACGGCTTCTTCGCCGAGGAATGCTCGCGTCTCGGCTTCGAGCTGCCGCCGGCGGGCGCTTACGCCATCGGTCAGTTCTTCATGCCGAAGGCGGAGGAGCCGCGGGCGATCATCCAGGAGATCGTCGAATCGGCGCTCGCCGCCGAGGGCCTGCCGCTCCTCGGCTGGCGCGACGTGCCGGTGGACCCGGAGGATCTCGGCGACGCCGTGAAGGCGACCGAGCCGCACCACCGGCAGGTCTTCATCGGCCGTCCCGCCTCGGTCACCGACCAGGACGCGTTCGAGCGCCGGGTCTACGTCGCCCGCAAGGTGATCTCCAACAAGGTCTACGGCCTCGACGATCCGCGGGTGAAGGAGTTCTACCCGGTCTCGGTCTCGACCCGGACCATCGTCTACAAGGGCATGGTGCTGGTCACGCAGCTCGGCGGCTACTTCCTCGATCTCAAGGACGACCGCTTCGTCTCGGCGATCGCCCTCGTCCACCAGCGCTTCGCCACAAACACCTTCCCGACCTGGCGGCTCTCGCACCCGTACCGGATGGTCGCGCACAACGGCGAGATCAACACGCTGCGCGGCAACGTCAACTGGATGGCGGCCCGCCAGGCGAGCGTCGATTCCGACCTGTTCGGCAACGACATCTCGAAGCTGTGGCCGATCTCCTACGAGGGCCAGTCCGACACCGCCTGCTTCGACAACGCCCTCGAGTTCCTCGTTCAGGGCGGCTACCCGCTCGCCCACGCGATGATGATGCTCATCCCGGAGGCCTGGGCCGGCAACCCGCTGATGAGCGAGGAGCGGCGCGCCTTCTACGAGTACCACGCCGCCCTCATGGAGCCGTGGGACGGCCCGGCCGCCGTGGCGTTCACGGACGGCCGCCAGATCGGCGCCACCCTCGACCGGAACGGCCTGCGCCCGGCGCGCTACATCGTCACCGACGACGGTCTCGTGGTGCTCGCCTCCGAGATGGGCACCCTGCCGATCCCGGACGAGAAGATCGTGCAGTCCTGGCGTCTCCAGCCGGGCCGCATGCTGCTGATCGACCTGCAGAAGGGCCGCATCGTCTCCGACGAGGAGATCAAGGGCGAGCTCGCCGCCGCGCACCCCTACGCCGATTGGGTGAAGAACACCCAGATCGTGCTCGAGGACCTGCGCCCGGTCCAGCCGCGCGAATCCCGCGGCGACGTGAGCCTGCTCGATCGCCAGCAGGCCTTCGGCTACACGCAAGAGGACCTCAAGCTGCTGATGCAGCCCATGGCGGTGACCGGCCAGGAGGCGGTCGGTTCCATGGGCACGGACACGCCGCTCTCGGCCCTCTCCGAGAAGTCGAAGCTGCTCTACACCTATTTCAAGCAGAACTTCGCGCAGGTGACGAACCCGCCGATCGACCCGATCCGCGAGGAGGCCGTGATGAGCCTCGTCTCGTTCATCGGGCCGCGGCCGAACCTGCTCGACATGGAGGGGGCCTCCCGGCGCAAGCGCCTGGAGGTCCGGCAGCCGATCCTGACCAACGCCGACCTGGAGAAGATCCGCTCGATCGGCCATTTCGAGGACCGGTTCGACACCAAGACCCTCGACATGACCTACCCGGCCGAGACCGGCGCGGCGGCGATGGACGGGGCGCTCGATCGCCTCTGCGACCGCGCCGAGGCGGCGGTGCGCGGCGGCTACAACATCATCGTGCTGACCGACCGGGCCGTCGGGCCGGACCGGATCCCGATCCCGGCTCTGCTCGCCACGGCCTCGGTGCACAACTACCTGATCCGCAAGGGTCTGCGGACCTCGGTCGGCCTCGTGGTCGAGTCGGGCGAGCCGCGCGAGGTGCACCACTTCGCGTGCCTCGCCGGCTACGGCGCCGAGGCGATCAACCCGTATCTCGCCTTCGAGACGCTGCTCGATATGAAGGACGAGTTCCCGCCGGACCTCACCGACGACGAGATCATCTACCGCTACATCAAGGCGATCGATAAGGGCCTGCTGAAGGTGATGTCCAAGATGGGCATCTCGACCTACCAGTCCTATTGCGGCGCGCAGATCTTCGACGCGGTCGGCCTGAACTCGACCTTCGTGGGCCGGGACTTCTTCGGCACGGCGACGACCATCGAGGGCGTCGGCATGGCGGAGATCGCCGAGGAGACGGCCCGTCGCCACCGCGACGCCTTCGGCGACGCGCCGGTCTACCGGAACGCGCTCGATGTCGGCGGCGAGTACGCCTATCGGCTCCGCGGCGAGACCCATACCTGGACGCCCGACACGGTGGCGACGCTGCAGCACGCGGTGCGCCTCAACGTGCCCGAGCGCTACCGGGAGTACGCCGCCCTGGTGAACCGGCAGGAGAACCAGCTCAAGACCCTGCGCGGCCTGTTCCGGATCAAGTCCGCCGCCGAGCTCGGCCGCGCGCCGGTCCCGCTCGACGCGGTCGAGCCGGCCTCCGAGATCGTCAAGCGCTTCGCCACGGGCGCGATGTCGTACGGCTCCATCTCCAAGGAGGCGCACGAGACGCTCGCCATCGCGCTGAACTCGTTCGGCGGCCGGTCGAACTCTGGCGAGGGCGGCGAGGAGGTCGAGCGGTTCAAGCCCCTGCCGGACGGGCGCTCGCGCCGGTCCTCGATCAAGCAGGTCGCGTCCGGCCGCTTCGGCGTCACGACGGAATACCTCGTCAATTCCGACATGATGCAGATCAAGGTCGCCCAGGGCGCCAAGCCCGGCGAGGGCGGCCAGCTGCCCGGCCACAAGGTCGACGCCAAGATCGCCAAGGTCCGCTACGCCACCCCGGGCGTCGGGCTGATCTCGCCGCCGCCGCACCACGACATCTACTCGATCGAGGATCTGGCCCAGCTGATCTTCGACCTGAAGAACGTGAATCCGTCGGCGGACGTGTCGGTGAAGCTCGTCTCCGAGGTCGGCGTCGGCACGGTCGCGGCCGGCGTCGCCAAGGCGCGGGCCGACCACATCACGATCTCGGGCTTCGACGGCGGCACCGGCGCGGCGCCGCTGACCTCGCTCAAGCACGCGGGCGGCCCCTGGGAGACCGGCCTCGCCGAGACCCAGCAGACGCTGGTGCTCAACGGCCTGCGCGGCCGCGTCGCCCTCCAGGCCGACGGCGGCATCCGCACCGGGCGCGACGTGATCATCGCGGCGCTGCTCGGCGCCGACCAGATGGGCTTCTCGACGGCGCCGCTGATCGCCGCCGGCTGCATCATGATGCGCAAGTGCCACCTGAACACCTGCCCGGTGGGCGTCGCCACCCAGGATCCGGTGCTGCGCAAGCGCTTCAAGGGCACGCCGGAGCACGTGGTGAACTACTTCTTCTTCGTGGCCGAGGAAGTGCGCGAGATCCTCGCGTCGCTCGGCTTCACGAAGCTGGAGGAGGCGGTCGGCCGCTCCGACGTGCTCGACAAGGTCGAGGCCATCGCCCACTGGAAGGCGCGCGGGCTCGACTTCACCAAGCTGTTCCACCGGCCGAAGGTGGCGGAGGGCACGGCGATCCGCCACGTGGAGGTGCAGCACCACCCGATCGACACGGTCCTCGACCGGCGCCTGATCGAGAAGGCGCAGCGCGCCATCGAGACCGGCGAGCCGGTGGTCATCACCGACACGATCCGCAACTCGGACCGGGCCGCGGGCGCCATGCTCTCCGGCGCGGTGGCGAAGGCGCACGGTCACGAGGGCCTGCCCGACGACACGATCGTGGTGAAGCTCGCAGGCACCGCCGGCCAGAGCTTCGGCGCGTGGGTGGCGGCCGGCGTGACCGTCGAGCTGACCGGCCACGGCAACGACTACGTCGGCAAGGGCCTGTCGGGCGGCAAGCTGATCATCCGGCCGAGCGACGCGCTGAAGGCGCCCCCGGAGCGGACCATCATGGTCGGCAACACCGTGCTGTACGGGGCGATCGCCGGCGAGTGCTACATCCGCGGCTCCGCGGGCGAGCGGTTCGCCGTGCGCAACTCCGGCGCCATCACGGTGGTCGAGGGCATGGGCGACCACGGCTGCGAGTACATGACCGGCGGCGTGGTCGTGTCGATCGGCGAGACCGGGCGCAACTTCGCGGCTGGAATGTCGGGCGGCATCGCCTACGTGCTCGACGAGGACGGCTCGTTCTCGGCGCGCTGCAACCTGTCGATGGTCGACCTGGAGCCGGTCGAGGAGGAGGACGACCTGATGCGTCGCTTCCACCAGGACGGCGACCTGGAGACCAAGGGGCGGGTCGACATCCTGGCCGACATGTCCGGGCACGACGAGGAGCGGCTGACGCAGCTCATCACCAATCATCTCAAGTACACGGGCAGTCCCCGCGCCAAGGCGATCCTGGACGACTGGAGCGGTTACCGCACCAAGTTCGTGAAGGTGATGCCGGTGGAGTACCGCCGGGCCCTGCGCGAGATGGAGATGGCGCGGATGCCGGTGGCCGCCGAGTAGGCGACGTCCTGAGACCGGGCGGGCAGCCGCCCGGTCACGCACCCACACGAGACGACGACGCGGGCAGCGCAGTCAGAGACTGGCCGGCCCAGGGGCTGACCAATGGGCAAGATCACAGGTTTCCTCGAGTTCGACCGGCAGGAGCAGAAGTACCAGCTCGCCGCCGACCGGGTCCGGCACTTCCGCGAGTTCACGCTCCCGCTCGACGAGCACGACCTGACCAAGCAGGCGGCCCGCTGCATGGATTGCGGCATCCCGTTCTGCCACGGGCCCACGGGCTGCCCGGTCCACAACCAGATCCCGGACTGGAACGATCTCGTCTTCCAGTCGGATTGGGAGGAGGCGTCCCGCAACCTCCACTCGACGAACAATTTCCCGGAATTCACCGGCCGCATCTGCCCCGCGCCCTGCGAGGAGGCGTGCACGCTGAACCTGGAGAACCAGCCGGTCGCCATCAAGACGATCGAGCAGGCCATCGCCGACCGGGCCTGGAACATGGGCTGGGTGAAGCCCGAGCCGGCGCAGGCCCGCACCGGCAAGCGCGTCGCGATCGTGGGTTCCGGGCCGGCCGGCATGGCGGCGGCCCAGCAGCTCGCCCGCGTCGGCCACGACGTCCACGTGTTCGAGCGCGAGCCGAAGGCCGGCGGCCTGCTCCGCTACGGTATCCCGGACTTCAAGATGGAGAAGCGCCACATCGACCGGCGCGTGCGCCAGATGGAGGCCGAGGGGGTCGTCTTCCACTACAACCAGAACATCGGCGTGACGAAATCGGTCGACGAGCTCAAGGCCGAGTTCGACGCCGTGATGTTCTGCGGCGGCGCGGAGGATCCCCGCAACCCGCAGCTGCCCGGTCAGGACCTCGAGGGCGTCCACTACGCGATGCCCTACCTCGTCCAGTCGAACCGGCGCGTGAGCGCCGAGCCGATGCGCGGCAACGGCGAGCAGCCGATCCTGGCTTCGGGCAAGAACGTGGTTGTCATCGGCGGTGGCGACACCGCGTCCGACTGCGTCGGCACCGCGTTCCGCCAGGGGGCCCTGTCGGTGACGCAGCTCGACATCCGCCCGCGCCCGCCGGAACGCGAGGACAAGCTCACCGTATGGCCCTACTGGCCGACCAAGATGCGGACCTCGTCCAGCCAGGCCGAGGGCGCGGAGCGCGAGTTCCAGGCCGCGACCCTGCGGCTGGAGGGCAACAAGAAGGGCCAGCTCACCGGCGTGGTCTGCGCCCGGGTCGACGCCAAGCGTCAGCCGATCGCCGGGACCGAGTTCGTCCTGCCCGCCGATCTGGTCTTCATGGCGATCGGCTTCGCCGGATCGGTCCAGAAGGGGCTGCTGGAGCAGTCCGGAATCGGCGTCGACAAGCGCGGCAACGTCGAGGCGAACGAGGAGGACTACCGCACCTCGGACGCGAAGATCTGGGCGGCGGGCGACATGCGGCGCGGCCAGTCCCTGGTCGTCTGGGCGATCCGCGAGGGCCGTCAGGCGGCGCGCGCCATCGACGAGACCCTGATGGGCGCCAGCGTCCTGCCGCGCTGAGGGCGCGCGGAGGATCCGCCCGGCTCAGCCGGGCGGCCAGCGGAAATCGTCGGCGCGGCCGGGTTGCGGCATCGGTGCGTTGCCGCGCAGCAGTGTCCGCTCCACGGTCCCGGAATTGTCGGGGTCGCGCGGCCGTCCGTTGAGCAGCGCGCCGCCGGGCGACACCTCGCTCCGGCTCAGCGGCACCACGGGGCCGGCCGCGGGCTTCACCGGAAGCGCCGGCACGCCGGCCGGCTCGGGAAGGCTCGGCAGCATCGCGGTGATCTGACGATCGATCGCCGCGGTGTCGGTGGCCGGCGCGGTGCCGTCGAGGCTGGGCCCGGGGGTCGAGGACGGCGCGGTCGGCGCCACGGTCGCGGTCGGCGACGGCTCGGTCGTGCCCGGGACCGCGCCCATCAGCCGCTTCAGCTCGACATCGGCGAAGTGGGCGAGCTTCCGGTCGCCCGCCTTGGTGAAATGGACGCCGTCCGCGGTGCGGAGCTTGGCAATCTGACCCTCCGGATCCGGGCCCGACGCGGCGTACCGGTCCCGATCGTCGACGAAACCCGGCCAGATGTCGACGTAGGTCCCGCCGGCCTTGCCGACGGTGTCGCGGACGATGTCGTTCAGCGACGCGAGATCCCGGCTGAGCGTCTCGCTCTGGACGGGCGGCAGCCCGACCCAGATCAGCGGGATCTTGCGGTCGGTGAAGACCTTCACCAGCGCCTCGACCCGCGCGCGGTAGAGCGCGCGCCAGCGGTCCGTGAGGGGATCGACGGTCTCGTCGCCCTCGCGGATCGGCTGGCGGTCGTTGGCGCCCATCATCACGAGGGCGTATCGCACCTTCGCGTTGCTCTGGAGGTAATCCTGCGCGACCTTCGGCCAGTCGACCACGTCCTTGCGCACCAGACCGCTGTCGCCCTTCGCGCGGTCGATCACGGCGACGTCGGCGTTGTCCTCGAACACGTCGTCGAGGCCCTTGGCGAGATGGTCGGCAAGGGAGTCGCCGAAGACGGCGATCTGGACGTTCGGCTCGGTCTTGGCGACCGCGGGCTTCGGCGGCGTCGGCGCCCGGGCCGGACGGACCCGCCGCTTCACCGCGGGGGCCGGCCGCTGCGCCTCCCCGGTCGCGTACGGATTGCTGCGCTGGCGCGGCGCCCGGTAGGTGCGCTCCGGCTGCGGCGCCACCGGCTGGGGCCTGTCCTCCCAGGGCCAGTAGAACTGGCGCGGCGCCTCCTGCTGCGGGGCGTAGCGCGGCTGACGCCCGTACGTCCCGTCGTCGCGGTAATAGGCGTCCCGCGGCCGCCGACGCGGCGGAGCCTCGTAGTAGGTGCCGCCCTGCTGCTGCTGGTAGCTGTCGCCCCACTGCGCGCGGACCGGACCGCCGCCGAAGGCCGACAGCCCCGTGAGCCCCAGAAGGGCTGAGAGCGCGAGGAGGAGGGGGCGTTCACAAGGACGCCGACGACCGAGGACCATGCGCATTCCGTACGCTTCACGCCGAACCGGGCCCGTTCGGACCGTGGCCACTATAGGTGGAAGCCACGTGCGGGTCTAAACCTCTCGCCGGGCTCAGCGTCGCGGCGCCGCTTTCCCGGTGACGCGGTCGAGCAGGGCCGGCGTGGCGTAGCCGTCGGCCGGCAGCCCGACGCTGATCTGGTAGCGCCGCACCGCCTCGCGCAACTTCGGGCCGGCCCGTCCGTCCGTCGGCCCGTCGTAGAAGCCGGCCGCCGCGAGGGCCGTCTGCAGGCCACGGAGGCCCGGCCCGTCGAGGCGCGCCCCGGCGGCCGGCCAGGGCGCGGCCAGCGGATTTCCGCCGGCGAGGCGGTCGGCGAGGTGGCCCACCGCCAGCGCGTAGGAATCGGAGGTGTTGTAGCCTCGGATGACCTCGAAATTGTCGGTGATCAGGAAGACCGGGGCGCCCAGCCCCCCGGGCAGGAGCAGGCTGGCGCGTCCGGCTCCCGGCAGCGCCTTCCCGTCGGTCCGGCGAACGCCGCGCTCGGCGAAGCTCCCGAGATCGCCCGCGTAGCGGCTCAGGTCGAAGTCCCGCGGCAATAGCACCTCGTAGCCCCAGGAGAGGGCCGGATCCCAACCGAGATCCTTCAGGTAGGCCGCGATCGACGCCAGCGAATCCGCCTCGCTGGTCCAGATGTCGCGTCGGCCGTCGCCGTCGAAATCGACCGCGTGGGCGAGATAGGTGGAGGGTAGGAACTGGACCTGACCCATCGCGCCGGCCCAGCTGCCGCTCATACGGTCGGGCGCGATGTCGCCGCGCTGCAGGATCGTGAGCGCGGCGAGGAGCTCGTCGCGGAACAGGCTGCCGCGGTGCCGCGCCTCGGCGAGCGTCGCCAGCGCCCGGACCGTCGGGACGCTGCCCGCGCTCGCTCCGAAATCCGATTCGACGCCCCAGATCGCCATCACCACCGGCCCAGGAACGCCGGTGCGGCCCTCGATCGCCGTCAGGGTCGACGCGAGGGCCGCCGCACGGGCGCGTCCGCGCGCGAGGCGGGCGGTCGAGACGGCGCCCACGAGGTATTCCCAGACCGGCCGGACGAACTCACTCTGCCGGCGGGTGCGCGCCAGGATGCCGGGATCCGGGCCCGTGATCCCGCGAAACGCCGCGTCGAAGGTCGCCGCAGAGACGCCCCGGGCCGCGGCGTCCGGACGCAGGGCCTCGACGAACGCCCGGAAAGCGTCCTCGGCGCGGGCCTGCCCGCTAGCGAGGCAGGCCGCCGCGGCCAGGACCCGTCGGCGGGAGAGCATCCGGTCAGATCCGATTGCGCTTCTCCAGACGCTCTTCCCAGGCGAGGGCCTGGCCGACGATGGCGTCGAGGTCGTCGTGCCGCGGCTGCCAGCCAAGGCGCTCGCGGATGCGCGCCGCCTCGGCGACGATCTGGGCCGGATCGCCGGCCCGGCGCGGGCACTGTCGTACCTCGAAGTCGCGGCCGGAGATCCGCTTCACGACCTCGACGACTTCCAGCACCGAGTAGCCGCGCCCGTAGCCGCAGTTCAGTGTCAGGCTCTCGCCGCCGGCGCGGAGGTGGTCGAGGGCGAGGCGATGCGCCTCGGCGAGGTCCGAGACCTGGATGTAGTCGCGCAGGCAGGACCCGTCCGGCGTCGGGTAGTCGGTCCCGAACACGTCGAGCCGGGCACGCTGTCCGAGCGCCGCCTGCGTGGCGACCTTGATCAGGTGCGTGGCGTTGGGCGTCGACTGGCCGGACCGCCCGTCCGGATCCGCGCCGGCGACGTTGAAGTAGCGCAGCACCACGTAGGTGAAGCCGTGCGCCTCGGCGGCGTCAGCGATCATCCACTCGCTCATCAGCTTCGAGCGGCCGTAGGGGTTGATCGGCCTCAGCGGCAGGTCCTCGGGAACCGGCGAGACGTCGGGCTCGCCGTAGACGGCCGCGGTCGAGGAGAAGATCACGTGCTTGACGCCGGCGCGCACCGACGCCTCGATCAGCGAGCGGGTCTTCACCGTGTTGGCGAGGTAGTAACCCAGGGGATCGGCGACCGACTCGGGCACGACGATCTTGGCGGCGAAGTGGGCCAGGGCGTCGATGCGGTGCTGAAGGATCGTCTGCGTCACCAGGGCCTGGTCGGCCACGTCCCCGACGACGAGCTTCACGCCCTCCGGAACCGCCCAGTCAAAGCCGGTGGAGAGATCGTCCAGGACGACGACCTCCTCATGGCCGGCATCGAGGAGCGCCAGCACCATGTGGCTGCCGATGTAGCCGGCACCGCCCGTCACCAGAACCGCCATCTCGCCCCCACTGTCGCCGCTTCGGCAACTGCTTACGCTTTTGCAGACGGGAAATTTACGCCCCGCCAGCTCATACTAACGACGTACATGCTTGCGACGGCTCGCGTTAAGCTATCTCACTGACCGCACAGCTGACCACGTCGTTCCATCCAGTTCCGGGGTTACCGCTCGATGAAACCGATCCGCAAGGCCGTCCTCCCCGTCGCGGGCCTCGGCACGCGCTTCCTGCCAGCCACGAAGGCGGTGCCGAAGGAGATGCTCACGGTCGTGGACCGGCCGGTGGTGCAGCACGTCGTCGACGAGGCCCGGGCGGCCGGGATCGAGCACTTCATCTTCGTCACCGGCCGCGGCAAAGCGGTGATCGAGGACCATTTCGACATCGCGTTCGAACTCGATCACACCCTGCAGGAGCGGGGGAAGACGGCCGCCTACGAGGAGTTGAAAAAGGATCTGCCGAAGGCCGGCCAGACCAGCTTCACCCGCCAGCAGGCCCCGCTCGGCCTCGGCCATGCGGTGTGGTGCGCCCGCGAGATCGTCGGCGACGAGCCGTTCGCGGTGCTGCTCCCCGACATGCTGAGCCGCGGCTGCATGGAGCAGATGCTGGCCGCCTACGATCGCCACGGCGGCAACATCATCGCCGTCGAGGAGGTGGCCCCCGAGGAGACGCACCAGTACGGTATCGTCAGCGTCGGCGAGACCTACGGCCAGTCGTTCCAGATCACCGGGATGGTCGAGAAGCCCAAGCAGGGCACGGCGCCGTCGAACTTCATCATCTCGGGGCGCTACATTCTGCAGCCCGAAATCTTCGGGATCCTCGAGCACGGCAAGAAGGGCGCGGGCGGCGAGATCCAGCTCACCGACGCCATGATCGACCTGATGGAGTCGCAGGCATTCTACGGGATGCGCTACGAGGGCCGGACCTACGATACCGGCTCGAAGCTCGGCTTCCTCTCGGCGAATCTCGCCTACGCCCTGGAGCGGAACGAACTGGCGGGTCCCCTGCGGGCCGAGATCGAGAAGCTGCTCAAGAGCCAGGGCTGAGCGCCGGCCGCTGGCCGGCTCGGCCCAGTTGCAGGGATCCGGATTGCGGGACCCCGATCGCCGGTCATGGCGGTCGGGGTTCTTCGTTGTCGTTCGGGCTGTAACGGGACGCCGAGCGCGGCGCGGGCGGCGAACGCGGTTCAGGTATGCGCGCAGAGCGGCCGCGACGGATGTTTTGCCCTTGCTTCTTGTGCGGCGCACTTTATTTTGTGCGTTGCGAGATCGCGATGGCGTCGCGGTCTCGCTGCCCTTCTTGGGCGTTTCCTCCCTAGACTTCGGGCCGCTCCTTCGGGAGTGGCCTTTTTTCTGTCCAACACCCCGGCGTTCTTCGACGTGAACGGGCGCGGCCGGGCCGCTATTCCGCGGCCATCCGGCGGGGAACGAGATCGTCGAGCTCCTTGGCGACGTCGACGATGACGGCCCGCAGGGCCTCCACCAGCGCCGGGAAGTCCGCCGTCATCGCGAGGCTGGCCTCGTTCATGTAGAGGCCGCGGTTCACCTCGATCTGGAGCGCGTGGCGGTCGAGATTCGGCTCGCCGTAATGCTCCGTGATGAAGCCGCCGGCATAGGGCTTGTTGCGCACCACGCGGAAGCCCCGGGCTCGGAAGGCCGCCTCGAAGCCGTCGATCAGGACGGGCGCGCACGCCGTTCCGTAGCGGTCGCCCAGCACCATGTCGGCCTTCATGTCCGGATCGCGTCCGAGGCTCGAGGACGGCATCGAGTGACAGTCGACCAGCATGCAGTGGCCGTGGGTGCGCGCCGTGCGCTGGACCAGGCCGCGCAACGCGCGGTGATACGGCTTGTACAGGCTCTCGATCCGGGCGGTGGCCTCGGCGACTGGGAGGCGCCGGGTGTAGATCTCCTGGCCGTCGGCGACGACCCGCGGCACCGTTCCGAGACCGCCGGCGACGCGCATCGACCGGGTGTTGGCGAAGGGCGGCAGGCGCCCCTCGAACATCCGCGGGTCGAGTTCGTAGGGCTCCCGGTTCACGTCCAGGAAGGCGCGGGGGAAGTTGGCGCGCAGGAGCGGCGCGCCCAGCTCGACGACCGACGCGAACAGGCGGTCGACATGGGCGTCCTCGGAGCGGCGCAGGGTCAGCGCGTCGAGCCGCGAGGCCGCGATGAAGTCGGGGGGGTAGACGGCCCCGGAATGACCGGTATTGAAGACGAAAGGCAGGGTGTGCGCCGCGGGCTCGTCGACCGCGAAGGCCGGGGCAAATCCGAAGGCGTCTGGCTGTACCGGTTCGGTTGCAGTCATCGGCTGGTGGACACCCCGGCGGTTGAACGAGGACGGCAGGTGCTCACTGTGGTGCGCGATCGATCGCCTGTCCACTCCGCACCGGCGGCCGACGCAGTCGCCCGGGAGACACGCGGCACCCGCTGCGCGCTCCATCCTAACACCTTGTTTACCATCGCCTCCCTTTATGGGATCAACTTCTCGACTCGAAGGCTCGGATCCGGCCGATGAAAATCCTGCTGGCGGAAGACGACAACGATATGCGCCGGTTCCTGGCCAAGGCGCTGCAGAATGCGGGCTATGACGTCCTGTCCTTCGACAACGGCCTCTCCGCCTACAACCGGCTTCGCGAGGAGCCGTTCGAGCTGCTGCTGACCGATATCGTGATGCCCGAGATGGACGGCATCGAGCTGGCTCGCCGCGCCACCGAACTCGATCCCGACATCAAGGTGATGTTCATCACCGGCTTCGCGGCGGTCGCCCTCAACCCGGATTCGAAGGCCCCGAAGGACGCCAAGGTCCTGTCGAAGCCTTTCCATCTCCGCGACCTCGTGAACGAGGTCGAGAAGCTCCTGGCCGCCTGACCCTGTCGGCGCGCCGCGGGCGGCGCGCGCGCGTCCCTGTGGCCACACGGGCATAGGCAAGTCGCACCCCGCGCTCCTATATGTCGGGAGTTCACGCGCGGGACGACGATCGCGATGCAGCCGGTCACTATCTACACCACGGCTTGGTGTCCCTACTGCTCGGCGGCCAAGAGCCTGCTGAAGGAGAAAGGCGTCACCTTCCAGGAGATTGACGTCGAGCGCGTGCAGGGCGCCCGCACCGCCATGATCGAGCGCGCCGGCGGCCGCACCAGCGTGCCCCAGATCTTCGTCGGCGCCACGCATGTCGGTGGATGCGACGATCTCTACGCCCTCGACCGGGTCGGCAAGCTCGACCCGCTGCTCACGGACGCGGCCGATGCCTGAGTCCCGCTTCACGGCTGCCTGCGTGCAGATGCGGTCGGGGCGCGACCCGGCCGCCAACCGCGACGCGGCCGTGGCGGGCGTGCGCGAGGCCGCGGCGCGGGGTGCGGCCTACGTGCAGACTCCCGAGATGACCTCTCTGGTTGAGCGGAGCCGCGAGCGCCTGTTCGCCCACGTCACCACCGAGGAGCAGGACCAGACCCTGGCGGCGCTCCGCGAGGTCGCACGCCGGACCGGAACCGTCGTCCAGATCGGCTCGATCGCGGTCAGGTCCGGGGACAAGATCGCCAACCGCGCCTACCTGATCGGCGCCGACGGCGAGATCCTGGCCTCCTACGACAAGCTCCATCTCTTCGACGTCGATCTGCCGAGCGGTGAGCGCTGGCGGGAATCCGCGACCTATTCCGGCGGCGCCTGCGCGGTGCTCGCCGAGACGCCGTGGGCCACGCTCGGCCTGACGATCTGCTACGACATCCGCTTTCCCGCCCTGTACCGCGCCCTCGCCGAAGCGGGCGCCGACGTGCTGACGGCCCCCGCCTGCTTCACCCGGCAGACCGGCGAGGCCCACTGGCACGTCCTGCAGCGGGCCCGGGCCATCGAGACCGGCGCCTTCGTGATCTCGGCGGCGCAGGGCGGTCGGCACGAGGACGGGCGCGAGACCTACGGCCACTCGCTGATCGTCGATCCCTGGGGCCGGGTCCTGGCCGATGCCGGCGGGGACGAGCCGGGGATCATCGTGGCGGAGATCGACCTCGCGCAGGTCGCCGAGGCCCGGGCCCGCATTCCCGCGCTGCAGCACGGCCGGCCCTTCACCGTGGCGCGCGTCGGTTCGCGTGTTCAGGCCGCGCAGTAAACGCCACAGCAAGAAAGAGAATGATCCGGTACAGTCTCGTCTGCGACGCCGGGCACGGCTTCGAGAGCTGGTTCCCGTCCTCCGATTCCTACGACACGCAGGCCGCGTGCGGCCTCGTGACGTGCCCGGTCTGCGACAGTGCCAAGGTCAGCAAGGCCCTGATGGTGCCGAGCGTCGCCCGCACCGACCGGGAGCGGGCGGCTGCGCCCGTGCCTGCCCCGCGGACTGAGGCGCCGGTGACGATGATCGCCGAGCCGGAGCGTCAGATGCGGGCGATGCTGCGCGCGCTCCGGGAACACGTCGTCGCGAATGCCGAGCATGTCGGGTCGCGCTTCCCCGAGGAGGCGCGCAAGATCCACTACGGCGAGGCGGAGGGGCGCTCGATCTACGGCGAGGCGAGCCCCGCGGAAGCCCGCGCCCTGATCGACGAGGGCATCGAGGTGGCGGCGATCCCGGTCCTGCCCGACGACCGGAACTGAGCGGCTTCGCCGGGCCCGGCGCTTCAGGGACGCAGCGCGGCGGTCCCGGCGAAGGAGGCCAGCACGGCCGAGATCGCGGCGCTCCAGCCGGCGAGCGACACGCCCAGCACCCGGAGCGCGGCCACCGAGCAGTCGACCACCTTCGTGGTCTGCAGGCTGTTGAGGAAGTCGCCGACCTGGCCCGGATTGGCCCCGGTGCCGCCGCCGCAATCGGCGGGCCCCGGCCAGAAGCCCCACTCCGCGCCGGCGTGGTAGATCCCGATCCCGGCCCCGTAGAGCAGGCCGAGGGCGGCGAGGCCGAGGGCGATCCGCGCCAGGCGCTCCGGCAGGAACAGGGCCAGCAGGCCCAGCGGCACGGCAGCGTAGTAGGGCAGCCGCTCGGTCAGGCACAGCTTGCACGGCGCGTAGCCGTATCCGTACTGGAGGACGAGCGCGGCCCCGACGGTGAGGGCGGACGCGATCGCCAGCCAGAGGCCAGCGGTCTTGAGGCGCAGGGCAGCCGCCGTGTTCATGGCTACAGGATCACCTTGAAGAGCAGGAAGCCGAGGACGATGACGGCGACGGAGATCGCCGCGACCGCGTTCAGGTGCCGGTCGAGTACGCCGCGGATCTGGACACCGTAGCGGCCGAGCAATCCGGCGAGAATGAAGAAGCGGGCGCCGCGGGTCACGATCGACAGGATCGTGAACCAGAACAGGCTGTAATGCGCGAAGCCCGACGTGATCGTGACGAGCTTGTAGGGGATCGGCGTGAGCCCCTTCAGCAGGATCACCCAGTGGCCGTAGCGCGCGTAGGAATCTTGGAACGTCGCGGCCGAGTTCTGCAGGCCGTAGAGGCGGATCAGCCACTCGCCGACGGAATCGAACAGCAGGGCCCCGATGGCGTAGCCGACGAGGCCACCCAGCACGGAGGCGACCGTCGTGATCGCGGCGTAGAACCAGACCCGGTCCGGCCGCGCGACCGCCATCGGCACCAGCATCACGTCCGGCGGCACCGGGAAGAAGGAACTTTCGGCGAAGGCCACGGCGCCGAGCGCGTAGGGCGCGGATGGCCGGTCACTGAGGGCCAGGATCCACGCGTAGAGCCGGCGGAGCATTCAAGGTCCCGATTTGAGCGATCGGCCGCCCTTTGAGCATAGGCGCCCCGCCTTGGCCAGATCGCCGATCCGCGCAAAAACAACACTTGGCCGAGGCTGCCGACCTATGCGAAGAGCCGGTGGCACGCGGGTATGGCGGAATTGGTAGACGCGGGCGACTCAAAATCGCCAGCCGCAAGGCGTGGGGGTTCGATTCCCTCTACCCGCACCACCGCGCCATCGGCAGGCACGGGGCGTCGTCGGGCCGCCCGCCGGGATCCGCCCGCAGAGCCCTCGTCCATCCCGCGTCCAGCGCGATTGCGTCGCTCTGACGCCGCGCAGCGCGTCCCCTATCTTCGACCTCGCGCGGCCCGCACGGCCGTTCTTCGAAGCGGGGCAGGAGCTGTGGTGGATCTCGGAACGGTCGCGGTCCTCGGAGCCGGCATGGCCGGTGCGGCCGCCGCGCGCCGGCTCGCCGAGGCCGGCCTCGACGTCCGGGTCTTCGACAAGGGGCGGGGCGTCGGGGGTCGCATGGCGACCCGGCAAGTCGGCGAGATGCAGTTCGATCACGGTGCGCAATTCATGCGGGCGCACGGTCCCGCCTTCGCGGCGGAACTCGATCGGTGGGCTCGACGGGGCGTCGTCGCGCCCTGGTCCGCCGCCGACCGCTACGTCGGCGTGCCCGGCATGACCGCGCCCGTCCGCGATCTGCTCGCGGGACTCCCGGTGTCGAGTGCCGCGACGATCGTGCGGCTTCGGCGGTCGGGGGCGCGCTGGCACGTCGAGGACGCGTCCGGCACCGTGCACGGCCCGTTCGACGGCGTCGCGATCACCTTCCCGGCCCCGCAGGTCGCGACGCTGCTCGCGGCATCGGGCGTCGGGCTGCCCGATATCGGACGCGCCTCCTACGCGCCGTGCTGGTCCCTCATGGTAGCAACGGACGCGCCGAGCCCGGACATCCTGGTCGAGCCGCACGCCGACCCGATCGCTCTGATCGCGCGCGATTCCGCGAAGCCCGGGCGGCCCGCCGGGTCCAGGCTGACCGTCCACGCGACGCCTTCTTGGTCCCGCAGACATCTCGAGGCGTCGCGCGAGGCCGTCGTCGCCGCGCTTCTCGAGGCAGCCGAGGACGTTCTCGGCCTCGCGCTGCGTCCGTCCCACGCGGAGGCGCATCGCTGGCGCTACGCCCAGGTCGAGACCGCCCTGGAGAAGCCCTGCCTGTACGATCCGGACCTGCGTCTCGGGGCGGCCGGCGACTGGTGCCTCGGAGCCCGGATCGAGGCGGCCTACGACAGCGGCGAGGCCCTGGCCCTGAGCCTCCTGGCGGACCTGAGCCGACCCGCGTGATTCCGCCGATCGCCTTCCATCCGGCCTACGAGGCGCCGCTGCCATCCGGCCACCGGTTCCCGATGCGCAAGTACGGCCTCCTCGCCGAGACGCTGGTCGCCAGAGGCCTGGCGCCCCTGGGCTTCGTCACGCCGGAGCCCGCCAGCGCGGATATCCTGCTGCGCGCCCACGATCCCGCCTACGTGAAGGCGGTGCTGGAATGCGATGTCGGGCGGGAGATCGAGCGGGCCATCGGCCTTCCGGTCGACGCGGCCCTGGTCCGCCGCTCCCGCGCGTCGGTGGGCGGCACCCTCCTGGCCGGGCGCCTTGCCCTCGCGGAAGGGCTCGCGGGCAGCGCCGCCGGCGGCAGCCACCACGCGCGGCGTCTTCAGGGCGCCGGCTTCTGCGTGCTGAACGACGTCGCGGTGGCGGCCCGAACCCTCCAGGCCGAGGGTCTCGTCCGGCGTGTCCTCGTGGTCGACCTCGACGTGCACCAGGGCGACGGGACCGCGGATTGCCTCGCGCAGAGTCCCGACATTTTCACGCTCTCGATCCATTGCGAGAACAACTACCCTGCCCAGAAGATCGCCGGCGACCTCGACATCGGCCTCACCGACCGGCTCGATGATGCGGGCTACCTCGATGTCCTGCGCGCCCGCCTGCCGCCGCTCCTCGACGCGTTCGCGCCGGACCTCGTCTTCTATAACGCGGGCGTCGATCCCCATCGCGACGACCGCCTCGGCCGTCTCTGCCTCACCGATGACGGGCTGCTCGCGCGCGATCGGTTCGTCGTGGCGCAGGCCCGTTCCCGCGGGATCGCTCTCGCGGCGGTGATCGGCGGCGGCTACACGCACGATGTCGAGGCGCTGGCGCGGCGCCACGCCCTGGTCTTCGAGGCTCTGGCCGCCGAGGCGGCCGCGGGATCGAGGCAGGGGTGAGTTGCCGCACGGTGATCCGGCGCGCGAACCCTGCCTGAGATCTGCGAGTGAGGCCGGTTTGCATCACGCGCCGGTCGATATGCAGTCTCCGTTTCCCCGGGAAAGGTTTTGGTCAGGGCTGCGGTCGAGGATGCGGGTCGGGCGGATTGATGAGGCGGATCCGCCGCTCGCACGCGATGACGCCGTTGGAGTTCGACCATGCTCGCGCGGGTCTGGGACGTGGTGAAGGCGACGCTGGCCGTGTCGGCCCTGATCGCCGCCGCCCTCGTCTCGGCGGACAAGCTCGATCGTCAGAGACCGCAACCGGTCGTCGGCGCGGCCGTGATCGAGCCGGTGATCACCGGTGCGATCGCACCGGATGGTCGCCGCTGAGTGCGTCGGCCCCGCGGGTCGGCGGCGGCACCCTGCGTCAGATTGAAACAAGCGCGACGGGATATCTTCCGCGGCGTCGACGTTCTCGCCGAACGCCGAGGCTTGGCCGCCCGCCGCCACGATCCGCCCAGGAGACATCACCGCGATGAAGTCCGCCCCCCTCGCCCTGTTCGCTCTCCTCGTCGGTTCGGCTCCGGCGCTCGCGGAGACCGGCGCCGACCGGGCCGCCTGCACGCCGGACGTGATGCGCCTGTGCGCCGCCCAGATCCCGAATGCGGGGGCGATCACCCTCTGCCTCCGCGAGAAGCGCGTGTCGCTGAGCGGTGCTTGCCGGACGGTCGTCGACCGGTCGGACCGACCGTCCCGCGAGATCGCGAATCGTCGATAGCGCGGCGCATCGCCGGCTGGCGACCTGCGCGGGGCGCGCGCCGGTGGGATGGCCGACCCCCGGGCGACGTGGATTCGGCCGTTCTGAGAACCGGTCGCGCCCGCGCGGGGAGGCCGGTTGTGGAGGTGCGCTCCCGGCCGAGGGCAGGGATCGCGGCCGATGCGGCTCACCGTGTCCGCCCGTCAGGAGCGGGCGGGGCGCCGGCATTGACCTCAGGCGCCGCGCCTGAACGCCGCCACGTAAGCGGCGGCGTCGCGGGCGACGTCCGCCGCCGCTTTCCCGGGCCGGTAAAGATTGGACCCGAGACCGAATCCGTCGGCGCCAGCCTGACGCCACCCAGCGACGGTCTCGGGCACGACGCCGCCGACGGCCAGCACCCGCGTATCCGGCGGCAGGACCGCGCGATGCGCCTTGAGCGCCAGGGGCGTCGCCACGTCCGCCGGGAACAGCTTCAGCGCGGTGGCGCCCGCCGCCAGCGCGGCGAAGGCCTCCGTCGGTGTTTGATAGCCCGGAAGGGAGACGAGTCCCGCCGCGGAGGTGGCGCCGATCACGTCCGGATCGGCGTTCGGCGACACCACGAGGGTTCCGCCAGCGGCCGCGACCTCGCCGACTTGCGCCGGCCTCAGGACTGTGCCGGCCCCGACCAGCGCCCGCCCAGCGAGCCGCTCGGCGAGCACGGCGATGCTCCGGAGGGGGTCTGGCGAGTTGAACGGCACCTCGACGAGGGTGAACCCGGCCCCGACCAGGGCCTCCCCCACGGCCGGAGCCTCGTCCGGCGTGAGCCCCCGCAGGATGGCGACGAGCGGGCAGGCCGCGAAGGCCGCCTCGAAACGGTCGAGGATGGTCATGCCCGCAGACTCCAGATGGCGTGGATACCGGCCGTGGTTGAACCGTCAGGCACCATCACCGGATCCCCGCCCGCTTCGCCGATCGCGGCGGCGTAGAGGGCCGCGAGGTGGCCGCCCCCGAGCAGGTGCACCGGTCTGCGCCGCAGATCGGCCCGCGTGCCGAGATCGGCGCCGACCAGGATGCCGCTCGCGTAGGGGGCTGCCTCCTCGGGCGCGAGCCGGTCGAGCAGCAGGCCGGATCGAACTTCGAACAGGGTGGCTGCGAGATTGCCGGAGGCCAGGCCGCGGCGGATGCCCGCCCGGAAGGCGGTCCCGTCCTCGACCGCGCCGTCGAGCATTCCCGCCAGGATGCCGTGCGCCCGGAAGAGGGCGAAGAATTCCCCGGTCATCACCGTGGTGAAATCCGTGATGGCCCCGTCGACCGTCTCGATCCATTTGTTGTGCGTGCCGGGCTGGCAAAACAGGGCCGTCGCAGGGGCCGCGCCCACTCCGATCGCGCCAAAGACCTGGATCTCCTCGCCCCGCATCACGTCCGGACGCGCGCCGTCCCGCAGGGCCACTCCCGGGACGATCCGGACGTCGGGGACGGGCTCCAGGCAGGCCTCCGCCAGGGCGGCGAGGGTCGCCGGGGCATCCACGTATGGCGCCGACTGCCAGCCCCGATTGGAACCGACCATGCCCACGGCGATGACGGGGCGGGCGCCGAACCGCGCGCGCAGGGCCGCGATCTCCGCCGGATACGCGTCGGCTGTCAGGGCGAGCACGCCGCGCTCCTCGTGCAGGCCGTCGAGGACGGCTCCCGCCTCCGACATCGCGAAGGCCCGACGGTGCGTCGTGCCCCAGTCGACGGCGATGTAGGCCGCGCGACCGCCCATCTGGAAATCCCTCCGGCCGGTGCCGCCCGACTTGTCTGAGTTAAGTGGGCGCCGCGACGCGGTCAAGCTCGGTCCCCCGGCCGCCATGACACGGCCGGCGACTGATATCAGTCCCGGGGGATTGTCGCGCCGCCGCGAGCGTTTGCGATGGACTGTGCTGGCGCGGATCGGCGATATGGCGGCAAGAAATCAAACCCGGGAGGGACACGCTTGGCACGGGATGTGATCCTGGCGACCGATGGCCTGACGATGGAATTCCGCGGATTCCGGGCCGTCAACGGCGTGGCATTGCAGGTGGAACGCGGCACCATCCACGCCCTCATCGGGCCGAACGGGGCCGGTAAGACCACCTGCTTCAACCTGCTGACGAAGTTCCTGATCCCGACCGCCGGGACGATCCGCTACAAGGATCGCGACATCACGGGCCTGAAGGCGGCGGACGTTGCCCGTCTCGGCCTCGTGCGCTCCTTCCAGATCTCGGCCGTGTTCCCGCACCTCACGGTGATGGAGAACGTCCGCATCGCCCTGCAGCGGCGGCGGCGCGGCGATTCCTTCGACTTCTGGCGTCCTGAGCGGGTCCTGCGCGCTCTGAACGGCGAGGCGCTCGCCCTGGTCGAGGCGGTCGGCCTCTCGGACTTCGCCGACGTGCTGGCGGTCGAGCTCTCCTACGGGCGCAAGCGCGCGCTGGAGATCGCCACGACGCTCGCCCTCGATCCGGAGATGCTGCTCCTCGACGAGCCGATGGCCGGCATGGGCCACGAGGACGTCGAGCGCACCGCGCAACTCATCCGCCGGGTCTCGAAGGACCGCACCATCCTGATGGTGGAGCACAACCTCTCCGTGGTCGCCTCCCTGTCGGACCGGATCACCGTGCTGGCCCGCGGGCAGGTGCTGGCCGAGGGCGACTACGCCACGGTCTCGAAGGATCCGCGCGTGGTCGAAGCGTATATCGGGGCGGGACATGCCTGAGGCGGCTCTCAAGACATCTCCGGCGGCCGCGACCGACGCGCTGCTGACCGTCCGAGGCCTGGAGGGCTGGTACGGCGAGAGCCACGTTCTCCACGGCATCGACATCGACGTGCGCGCGGGCGAGGTGATCACGCTGCTCGGCCGCAACGGCGCGGGCAAGACCACGACCCTGCGGGCGATCATCGGCATCCTCGGCAAGCGTTCGGGCTCGATCGTGTACGACGGCGTCGAGACGGTGCGGATGGCCTCGCGGAACATCGCCCGGCTCGGGATCGGCTACGTGCCGGAGGAGCGCGGCATCTTCGCGAGCCTGACGGTCCACGAGAACCTGATGCTGCCGCCGCGGGTGAAGCCCGGGGGCATGTCGGTGGCGGACATCCACGCGCTGTTCCCGAACCTCAAGGAGCGCGCCGGCAGCCAGGGCACCAAGCTCTCGGGCGGCGAGCAGCAGATGCTGGCGATCGGGCGCATTTTGCGCACCGGCGCCAAGCTGATCCTGCTCGACGAGCCCACGGAAGGTCTCGCGCCGGTCATCGTCCAGCAGATCGGCCGGACCATCCAGCAATTGAAGGCTCAGGGCTACACCATCGTCCTGGTCGAGCAGAATTTCCGCTTCGCCCAGACTTTGGCGGACCGGCACTTCGTGATCGAGCAGGGGCGGGTGGTCGACATGATCCCCAATGCCGAGCTTGACGCCAATATCGACAAGCTGCACGCCTATCTCGGCGTCTGAACCTCGCACGCGAAAACCGTAGAAGCGCCAGAAAACGGCGCCCCGATACTCGGCCGGCGGGGGTCCGCCGCGCCGCTGGAGGATGGAAACGAAAATGCTCGGACGCATCGCCCGGCCCGTGACCCTCGCTGCCCTCGCCGGTGCCCTGATGATGGGCACCGCGGCCGCGCAGACCACCGTGAAGATCGGCATCCTGGGCGACCGCTCGGGCGCCTATTCGGACATCAGCGGCGAGGGCTCGGTCGTGGCCGCGAAGCTCGCCGTCGAGGATTTCAAGCCCGAGCAGCACGGGCTGAAGGTCGAGATCGTCTCGGCCGACCATCAGAACAAGCCGGATGTCGGCGCGGCCATCGCCCGGCAATGGTATGACCGCGACGCCGTCGACATGATCACCGACGGGGTGACCTCCTCGGTGGCGCTGGCGATCAGCCAGGTCACCAAGGAGAAGAACAAGGTCTTCATCGACACCGGCGCCGGCACGGCCGACCTCACCGGCCCGCAATGCACGCCGAACACGATCCACTGGGTCTACGACACGGTGGCGCTCGCCAACGGCACTGGCGGCGCGATGGTCAAGCGCGGCGGCAACACGTGGTTCTTCCTCACCGCCGACTACGTCTTCGGCCAGACCCTGCAGCGCGACACCAGCACGGTCATCACCAAGAACGGCGGCAACGTCGTCGGCTCGGTGAAGACGCCGTTCCCGACCTCGGACTTCTCGTCCTTCCTGCTGCAGGCGCAGGGGTCAGGCGCCAAGGTGATCGGGCTGGCCAATGCCGGCACCGACACGATCAACGCGATCAAGCAGGCGGGCGAGTTCGGCATCACCGAAGGCGGCCAGGCGCTCGCCGGCCTCCTGGTCTTCTCCTCGGACGTGCACTCGCTCGGCACCAAGGTGGCGCAGGGGCTGGTGCTCACCGAGCCGTTCTACTGGGACCTGAACGACCAGACCCGCGCCTTCTCGGACCGCTTCGCCAAGCAGATGAAGAACGGCTCGAAGCCGACCGCGAACCACGCGGGCGTCTACTCGGACGTGCTCCACTACCTGAAGGCGGTTGCCGAGACGAAGTCGACCGCCGACGGGGCAGCGACCGTCGCCAAGATGAAGGCGATGCCGACGGACGACCCGCTGTTCGGCAAGGGCGTGATCCGCGCGGACGGCCGCAAGATCCACGACATGTACCTGTTCGAGGTCAAGAAGCCCGCCGAGTCGAAGGGCGAGTGGGACCTCTACAAGAAGCTGGAGACCATCCCGGGCGATCAGGTCTTCCGGCCGCTCAACGAGGGTAACTGCCCGCTGGTGAAGGGCTGACGGTGGGATCGGGGCGCGGAGACCGGCCATGACCACGATCTTCGGTGTGCCGACGCAGGCCCTGTTCGGGCAATTGCTGCTCGGCCTGATCAACGGCTCGTTCTACGCGATCCTGTCGCTGGGGCTCGCGATCATCTTCGGGCTCCTGAACATCATCAATTTCGCCCACGGCGCGCTCTACATGATGGGCGCGTTCGTGGCCTGGATGCTGCTCACCTATGTCGGCCTCGGCTACTGGTGGGCGCTGGGGCTCGCACCGCTGGTGGTGGGCGCGTTCGGCATCGTGCTGGAGCGGGTGCTCATCGCGCGGCTCTACAAGCTCGATCACCTCTACGGCCTCCTGCTGACCTTCGGTCTGGCGCTGATCATCCAGGGCCTGTTCCGCAACCAGTACGGCGTCTCGGGGCTACCCTACGCGATCCCGGCCGAGCTGTCGGGCGGCCAGCGCCTGCCCTTCATGTTCCTGCCGAACTACCGCGCCTGGGTCGTGGTCGCCTCGCTGACCGTCTGCATCGCCACGTGGCTCGTCATCGAGAAGACCAAGCTCGGCGCCTATCTGCGCGCCGCCACCGAGAACCCGACCCTGGTCCAGGCGTTCGGCGTGAACGTGCCGCTGTTCCTGACGCTGACCTACGGGTTCGGCGTCGCGCTGGCGGGCTTCGCCGGGGTGCTGGCCGCGCCGATCTACTCGGTCAATCCCAACATGGGCGCCGACATCATCATCGTCGTCTTCGCCGTGGTGGTGATCGGCGGCATGGGCTCGATCATCGGCTCGGTGATCACGGGCTTCGCCCTGGGCCTCGTCGAGGGGCTGACCAAGGTGTTCTATCCGGAGGCGTCGGCCACCGTGATCTTCGTGATCATGGTGCTGGTGCTGCTCGTCAAACCCGCCGGCCTGTTCGGGCGCACGGCCTGATCGCGATCTGAGGCATCCCCATGGCCGACACCGCCGCCCTCGACGCCGCCCCGGTCGCCGCCGCCGTGCCGACGAGCCGGGACGACAAGGCGCTCCACCGCCTCATCTTCGTGGGCATTGCGGTGCTGCTCGTCGTAGCACCGCTGGTCCTGTACCCCGTCTACCTGATGAAGGTGCTGTGCTTCGCGCTGTTCGCGCTCGCCTTCAATCTCCTGCTCGGCTACGGCGGTCTGCTCTCCTTCGGCCACGCCGCCTATTTCGGCATGGCGAGCTATCTCTGCGCCTACACGGCCAAGAGCCTGGGCTTCACGCCCGAACTGGCGATCCTCGCCGGCACGGTCACGGCCGCGCTGCTGGGTCTGGTCTTCGGCGCGCTGGCGATCCGGCGGCAGGGCATCTACTTCTCGATGATCACCCTGGCGCTCGCCCAGATGGTGTTCTTCTTCTCCCTGCAGGCGAAGTTCACCGGTGGCGAGGACGGCATCCAGGCGGTGCCGCGCGGAAACCTGTTCGGGGCGATCAGCCTCGCGGACGACCGGGTGATGTACGCGGTGGTGGCCGTCGTGTTCATGGCCGGGATGCTGCTGATCTACCGGATCATCCACTCGCCCTTCGGGCAGGTGCTCAAGGCGATCCGCGACAACGAGCCGAGGGCGATCTCGCTCGGCTACCGCGCCAGCCAGTACAAGCTCGCGGTGTTCGTGCTCTCGGCGACGCTCGCCGGGCTCGCGGGCTCCACAAAGGCGATCGTCTTCCAGCTTGCCTCGCTCACCGACGTGCACTGGTCGATGTCCGGCGAGGTGGTGCTGATGACCCTCGTCGGCGGCATGGGGACGGTGTTCGGGCCGATCGTCGGCGCGCTGGTGATCGTCACGATGGAGACGTACCTGGCGCAGTTCGGGGCCTGGGTGACGATCATCCAGGGCTGCGTCTTCGTGCTCTGCGTGCTGCTGTTCCGCGAGGGCATCGTCGGCCTGATCGCCCGGCTGATCCGGCGGCCGCTTTAGCGTCTCGGGATTTCAGGCGCGGTGCCGGTTGCACCGCAGCAACGCGCCGTCGCGACCTGCTGCGGGGACGCGAGCTCACAACCCGTGGTGAGTATTCGTTAACCAAGACTGCCCACCGTGACGGCTCCTCACCGTCAGGGGCCGCCATGACCCAGGACCGAACACTCAGCATCGACGACCCCGCCCTCGACTGTCCGGTCGCGCCGGACGTGGTCGGCCGGCTCATCAAGGCCGATCCGGAGGGGGCCGCGTTCCTGCTCGACGGCATCCCGGAGTCGACGCGCGCCCGGCTCGCCGTCTGGCTCTACGGCCGCAGCCACACCCACGCGATCGGCGTCCGCGTCGCGGCGACCTGCGAGGGCGCGACCCTGCGGCGGACCGCGGGCCTCGTCGGAAACGTCCTCTACGACCTGTCCCGCCGCCCCGTGGCGACGGCGAGCCACGGACCGCGCGGCGGCGCCGGCCGCATCTCTCTGGGCGGGTCGAAGCGCCGCGCCTGAACGGCCGGCGCGGTCGGACCGATTGGATCGCCGCCGCGCAGCGACTATCCTGCGCGCGATGTCCTCCCTGTCCGCGCCGTCCGTCCGCCGCCTCGATCCCGTGCTCGTCGACCGCATCGCCGCGGGCGAGGTGGTCGAGCGCCCGGCCTCGGCCGTGAAGGAGCTGGTCGAGAACGCGATCGATGCCGGGGCCCGGGCCGTCGAGGTCACCGTCGAGGCCGGCGGGCGCCGGCTGATCCGGGTCGTGGACGACGGCCGCGGCATGACGCCGGACGATCTCGACCTCGCGGTCGAGCGGCACGCCACCTCCAAGCTCCCGGGCGGCGACCTCACGGCGATCGAGACACTCGGCTTCCGCGGCGAGGCCCTGCCGTCGATCGGTGCGGTGTCGCGGCTCGCCATCGTCACCCGCGCGCCGGAGGCGGAGGCGGGGGCGAGCCTGACGGTCGACGCGGGGCTCAAGGGTCAGGTCCGCCCGGCCCCGGCCCAGCGCGGCACCCGGATCGAGGTGACCGAGCTCTTCGCCGCGACGCCGGCGCGGCTCAAGTTCCTCAAGTCCGACCGGGCCGAGAACGCCGCCATCGCCGAGACGCTGCGCCGTCTCGCCGCGACGCAGCCGGGGATCCGCTTCACCCTGAGGACCGATGCCGGGCAGCCCCTGGTCCTGCCGGCCGAGACCGGGGCCGAGGCGGAACTGCGCCGCCTCGCGGCGGTGCTGGGACAGGACTTCCTCGCCAACGCCCTGCCGGTTTCCCTGGCCCGGGAGGGTTTCGCGGTGACCGGCCACGTCGGCCTGCCGACCTATCACCGCGGCGCGGCGACCCATATCCACCTCGCGGTCAACGGTCGCCCCGTGCGCGACCGGCTCCTGCTCGGGGCGATCCGCGGTGCCTATGCCGACACCCTGGCCTCGGACCGGCATCCGGTGCTCGGCCTCGCCGTCGCGTGCGACCCGGGCCTCGTCGACGTCAACGTCCACCCGGCCAAGACCGAGGTGCGCTTCCGCGAGCCGGGCCTCGTGCGGGCACTGATCGTGAGCGCGATCCACGACGCCCTGCGCCGCGGGGGCGCCCGCTCGGCCACCACGGGCGCAGCGCGGACCCTCGACGCCCTGCGCCCGGCGGGCCCGCCGCTCGCGACCCACAGCGGCGCTACCGCCCCGAGCCTGTTCCGGCCGACCCGCCCCGGCCTTTTTCCGAGCGGGTCGCCCTCGGTCGCGGCGCCCCCCGGTTACCGTCCCGCGACGGCGTGGCGGCCTGCGCCGCAGCCGGCTCGGGTCGAGCCGGCCGGCTTCGGCGAGGCCGATCAGGCCGTCTGGGCCGGCCCCGAGCCCGACGCGGTGGTGGCCCCGCCCCAGGCCGACACCCGCGCCGCCGCCAAGGCCGCGGAGGCGCTCGATCATCCGCTGGGGGCCGCCCGCGCGCAGATCCACGAGACCTACATCCTCGCCCAGACCCGGGACGGACTCGTGATCGTCGACCAGCACGCCGCCCACGAGCGCCTCGTCTACGAGCGGATGAAGGCCGAGCGGAAGACCGGCGGCATCGCCCGGCAGGGGCTCCTGATCCCGGACGTGGTCGAGATGAGCCCCGAGGAGGCCGACAGGCTCGTCGCGGCCGCTCCCGATCTCGACCGGCTGGGCCTGTCCATCGAGGCGTTCGGACCCGGGGCGGTGCTGGTGCGCGAGGTGCCGGCCGCGCTGATCGGTGCTTCGACGCGCGACCTCGTCACCGACATTCTCGACGCCCTGGAGGCCAGCGGCGACGAGGAGGGCGGCGTCCCGGCGACGGAGGGCGGCCCGCTCGGGCGGCGTCTCGACGCGGTCCTGTCGCGCATGAGCTGCCACGGCTCGATCCGGGCCGGGCGGCGCCTGCGGCCGGAGGAGATGAACGCGCTGCTGCGTGAGATGGAGGCGACACCCAATTCCGGACAGTGCAATCACGGACGCCCGACCTCGATCGAGCTGAAGCTCGCTGACATCGAGCGGCTCTTCGGCCGCCGATGAGCGGGCAGGGGCCGCAAGCCGGCTGGCGGAGCCGGCGGAGGCGGTCCACAACGGACGTCGACGCCGCGGCCCGAAGACCGGCGGCGCGTGCAGGGGAGGCGCAGAGCCATGACCGATCCCGTCATCACCGGTCCGTTCCGGGCCGCTCTGCGAAGCGTCGTCCCGGCCGGCGCCGCGGTGCGCTGAGATGGCGGGCCCGTTCGATCTCGCCGGCCGCCACGTCCTCGTCACCGGGGCCTCCAGCGGCCTCGGCCGTCACTTCGCCGCGACCCTGGCCCGCGCCGGCGCGCGCCTTTCGCTCGGGGCCCGCCGGGCCAACGCCCTCGCCGAGACCGTCGCCCGCGTTGCGTCCGCCGGCGGGGAGGCCCACGCCGTCGTCATGGACGTCACCGACGCCGGCAGCGTCGAGCGGGCGCTCGACGCCGCCGAAGCGCGGTTCGGACCGGTGGCGGTGCTGGTGAACAACGCCGGCGTGACGGCGACGAAGCCGGCTCTCGACCTCGCGGAATCCGACTGGGACACGGTGCTCGACACCAATCTCAAGGGCGTGTGGCAGGTCGCTCAGGCGACCGGCCGGCGCATGGTCCGGCACGGTGCGGGCGGCAGCATCGTCAACATCGCGTCGATTCTCGGGTTGCGGGTCACCGGCGGGCTCGCGCCCTACGCCACCTCGAAGGCGGCGGTCGTCCAGCTCACCAAGAGCCTCGCGCTCGAATGGGCACGCTACGGCATCCGGGTGAACGCCCTCGCGCCGGGCTACATCAAGACCGAGCTCAACGACGCCTTCTTCGAGTCCGATGCCGGCCGGGCGCTGATCAAGCGCATCCCGCAGCGCCGGCTGGGCGATGCGGCCGAACTCGACGGGCCGCTCCTGCTCCTGGCCTCGGAGGCCGGCGCCTACATGACCGGCAGCGTCCTGGCGGTCGACGGCGGCCACCTCGTCTCCGGCCTGTAGCGACCCCGCCCCGGAC
Organism: Methylobacterium sp. C33D; assembly: GCF_053345825.1. Lineage (NCBI taxonomy): Bacteria > Pseudomonadati > Pseudomonadota > Alphaproteobacteria > Hyphomicrobiales > Methylobacteriaceae > Methylobacterium > Methylobacterium sp. C33D. Next base: position 104,394 of record NZ_JBKFAV010000008.1, on the reverse strand, counting down.
GGGTCCCACCGCGGGACCGGCGGGGGTCAAAGGGCCCGCGCCTGCTCGCGCAGGACGAATTTCTGGATCTTGCCGGTCGAGGTCTTCGGCAGCGGCCCGAAGACCACCGTCCTCGGCACCTTGAACCGCGCCATGTGCTCGCGACAGAACGCGATCACGTCCAGGTCGCTCGGCACCGCCGAACCGGGCTTCACCTCAAGGAACGCGCAGGGGCTCTCGCCCCAGGTCGGGTCCGGCCGCGCCACGACGGCCGCCAGCATCACCGCGGGATGGCGCATCAGAACCTCCTCCACCTCCAGGCTGGAGATGTTCTCGCCGCCCGATATGATGATGTCCTTCGCCCGGTCCTTGATCTCCACCGACCCGTCGGGATGCCAGACCGCGAGGTCGCCGGTCCGGTACCAGCCGCCGGCGAGGGCCTGCTCGGTCGCGTCCGGGTTGCCGAGATAGCCCTTCATCACCGTGTTGCCGCGCAGGCGGATCTCGCCGACCGTCGCGCCGTCCCGCGGCACCGGCGCGTCGGTCGCGGTGTCGGCCACGCTCACCGCTTCCAGCGTCGCCAGGGGCACGCCCTGGCGGGCCATGCGGGCGTAGCGCTCGGCGTCAGAGAGATCGGTCCAGTCCGGCTGCGCCAGGCAGACCGTCGCCGGGCCGTAGCTCTCGGTGGCGCCGTAGAGATGCGTCACCTGGAAGCCCAGCTCCTCCATGGTGCGGATGATCGTCGACGACGGTGCCGCGCCGCCGACCGCGCAGCGCACCCGCTGGGGGAACGGCACCCGGTCCTGGGCCGGCGCGTGCGCGATCATCGAGAGGACGATCGGGGCCCCGCACAGATGCGTCACCCCGTGCTCGGCGATCAGCCGGAAGATCGCCGCCGGCTCGACCTTGCGCAGGCAGACCTGCGTGGCGCAGGCCGCGACGCTCGCCCAGGGGTACGACCAGCCGCTGCAGTGGAACATCGGCAGGGTCCAGAGATACACGCTCTCGCCGGTCAGGCCGAACGTGACGGCGTTGCCGAGCGCCTGGAGATAGCCGCCGCGATGGCTGTAGACGGCGCCCTTGGGGTCGCCGGTCGTTCCCGACGTGTAGAGCAGGCAGAGCGACTGCCACTCGTCCTCCGGGCCGGTCCAGGCGTAGTCCGGATCGCCCTCGGCCAGCAGGGCCTCGTAGGGCAGGGCCCCGTCGATCCCGTTCCCACCGATCGCCACGACGAGGATCGGCTCGGCGAGATCCGCCAGCGCCCGGGCGGCCAGAGCGGCGTACTCGGCCTCGACGAGGAGCGCGCGGGCGCCCCCGTGCCGCAGCGAGAACGCGATCGTCGCCGCGTCGAGGCGGATGTTGAGCGGGTTCAGCACCGCGCCGAGCATCGGCACGGCGAAGTGCGCCTCGATCATCTCCGGGACGTTCGGCGCCAGGATCGCCACGGTGTCGAGCGGCCCGATCCCCCGGGCCCCGAGGCCCGCGGCGAGGCGCCGGCAGCGCGCGTAGAGCTCCGCGTAGGTGAGGCGCCGGTCGCCGTCGATCACGGCGACCCGCCCGCCCGCCGCGGCGGCGGCCCGCGCCAGCAGGCTCACGGGCGTCAGCGGGACGTAGTTGGCCGGCCGGCGCGCGAGCCCGACCTCGAACGGATGCGCGCCCGTCTCACGGCTCGCGGCTCGGGTCGGACGGGTCTCCGTCATCGTGCAGCCTTCTGATCGGGCGGCGGGCGTGGCGTTCGCTCCGCGTGACGATGATTTCGCGGCCGCCGCCCCTGTCAATCGCGGGCACCGGGACAATGTGGGCCGCGCGCGGATTCTGTTACCCGGCCCTGTTGACGGGAGAACGCCCCTGGCGGATGCCCGTATTCCAGCCATGCGCCGTCGGGGCCGCGTGCGACCGGCCCATCCGGGGAGACGATTGTGGGGAACGACAACCTGCCGGCGATCTCCCAGGAGACCGGCCGCGCCGTGGCCGAGAGCGGCGTCGCCCGCGCGCGCGAGGCGTATGAGCGCTTCGCCGAGGCGGGCGAGATGGCGCTCAACGCCTTCGAAGCCTCGATGGCGCAGAGCTTCGAGGGCTGGCGCGCGGTCATGGGCTCCAGCCGCGAGACCGCGCACCAGCTCACCGACAGCAACGTGGCGGGGGTCCGCCGGATGCGCGAGCAGTGGGACGCCGCCGGCGCACGGCTCTACAACGCCTTCGAGGACAACGCCGTCCACGCCATGGCGGCGATGCGCGAGATCGGCCACCGGATGCTCGTCGCCTCCGACACGAATGTCCGCGCCAGCCTCGACTTCGCCGACCGCGTTGCCAAGGCGGCCGACGCCCGCGAGGTCGCGGCGCTGAACATCGCGTTCCTGCAGGAGCAGGCGCGTCGGCTGACCGACCAGATGGTCGACCTCCACCAGACGACCGGCCGTCTCGCCCGTGAGGCCGCCGCGCGCACGGAGACCCCGTGACCGCCGGCACCGTGGCGCCGAGATCCGCACCCGACGTGCCGCCGCGGCTCGACGGTCTGAGCCGCGCCGACGTGCCGTTCCGGACCGGCCATTTCCAGGCCTACGCACCGCACGACTTCCACCGCATCGCCTACGTGGAATGGGGTGAGCCGGATAGCCCGCACGTCGTCGTGTGCGTCCACGGCCTCAGCCGGCAGGGCCGCGATTTCGACGCCCTCGGCTACCGGCTGGCAAAGCTCGGCTACCGGGTGATCTGCCCGGACCTGCCCGGACGCGGCCTCAGCGGGTGGCTGAAGGACCCGGAACTCTACGGCCTGCCGCAATACGCCGCCGACATGGCCGCGCTCATCGCCCATCTCCGGGTTCCCGGAAAGATCGACTGGGTCGGCACCTCTCTCGGCGGCCTGACCGGAATGGTCCTCGCCGCGGCGGCCCGGTCCCCGATTCGCCGGATGGTGATCAACGATATCGGCCCGTTCCTGCCCTGGGCGCCGATCCGCGAGATCGGGTCGCGCCTGCGCGACGCGCCTCGACTCCACCATAACCTCGCCTCGGGCGAGTCGCGTCTCCGCACGGTGCTGGGGGCGTTCGGACCGCTCACCGACGAGCAGTGGCGCCACATCGCCAAGCACAGCTTCTTCCAGGAGCCCAACGGCGGCTGGCGGCCCCACTACGATCCCGGCATCGGCGACGCGTTCCGGCCCGGCCGCGTCTACAGCGTGAGCATGTGGCGCGACTGGGACGCGATCACCTGTCCGGTCCTGCTGCTGCGCGGCGAGCACTCGGAACTTCTCCTCGCCTCGACGGCCGACGAGATGACGCGGCGGGGACCGCCGACGCGGCGCGTCGAGATCCCCGAGTGCGGCCACGCGCCCGCGCTGCTGGACGACGACCAGTTGCGAATCGTCACCGATTGGCTCGGCCCGGCGGCGTGATTCCTCCGCCGTCACGCCGCGGCGAGCACTGAGTCGATCGCTTTCCAACGGACAGGCTTCGCACGCGCCGGCCCCGCGGCGCGACCGCGAGGCAGGCAACCCGATAGCGGCCAAAAGTCTTCAAGAGTGGATCTTTAGCCGATAACGCTCACTTATATTTGATCGAAGCCGGTATTTGAGTTGTTACGTCGGCAGGCATTGGGCGGCTCAGATTGCGGTCTTCTGGACCTTAGATTTCGAAAGCGTAACCATTCGTTGCGCGCGCGGCTGACCTGTGGCACTAACAGATGTCAGGTCTGGATCTTGGCCGCGCGATGTTGCACCTGTCGGTTGTGAGTGGCGCCCCGGATTCGGGCGAGCAAGCCTGCCAACAGCAAGAACATCCGGACTACCAACTATGGCGAACCCAACCCCCAAGCCGAAGCAGACCACAGCGATCGATCACGGGGTCGGCAGCCGCATCGCGTTTCTTCGGGCGGCTAACGGACTGAGTCAGTCCGCGCTGGCCAGCGCGCTGGGCGTCAGCTTCCAGCAGGTCCAGAAATACGAGACCGGCAAGAACCGCGTCGGTGCGGGCCGCCTGCAGGCGATCGCGGAGCGGCTCGGCGTCCCGGTCTCCAGCTTCTTCGAGCCCGAGCCCGAGGCGACGACCGATAGCGGTCCCGCCCTGCTTCGGGTTGCCGGCGCGGTCGAGTTGCTCCGCGCCTACAATCAGATCGCCGATGATCAGATGCGCCGCGACGTGCTCTCCCTCGTGAAGTCCGCGGCACGGATCGGCCAGACCCGGTCGGCGGACGAAGCGGCCCCGCGGGCGGGCGAGGCGTCGCGCAAATCCTGACATCCGGGCCGGCGCGGCGCCGCGCCAGCCCTTCGGGCGGGGTCATGGATACACTTCCGACGCTCGTGACCCACCTGCTCGCCGACCTCCCGGTTCGGGCGGACGACGAGATCGTGTCGGTGCTGGTTTCCGGTCCGGGTCTGCGGGTGGAGCGCATCGTCTCGACCGGTCAGGCGAGCCCGCCGGGCTTCTACTACGACCAGCCGCATTCGGAGTGGGTCGCCGTGCTGACTGGCGCGGCCGACCTGTGCTTCGCCGACGAAGCGGAGGCCCGTCGCCTGATCGCGGGCGACGCCGTGCTGATCGCGCCGCACCGGCGGCACCGGGTGGAGTGGACCGAGTCGCCGACCGTCTGGCTGGCGATCCATTTCGGGCCCGAGGTCGCAGCCGCGCCCTCGTCGCCGATCGATCGCGCCTAGGCGGGGTTCAGGCGGCGTATCGGGCGATCGCCACGGCCGTGTCCCCGTAGACGCGCCGTTCCAGCTCCGAGAAGCCCGCTGGCCAGACGAGTTGCGCGGCCTCGACCTCCTCGACGACGATGAGGGCCCCCGGTGCGAGCCACGCGCCCTCGGCGGCGCTCCTGAGGGCGCGCGGCGCCAAGTCACGCCCGTAGGGCGGATCGCAGAAGACCAGCGAGAATGTGCCCGCCGTGGAAGCCGGACCGAGGCGGGTCGCGTCCCGTCGGAACAGGCGGGTCACGCCTTCGGCACCCAGGGCCTCGATGTTCTCGCGAATCACCGCGCGCGCCTCGGCCCCCTCGTCGACCAGAAGGGCGTAGGTGGCGCCCCGCGAGAGCGCCTCGAAGCCGAGGGCACCCGTACCGGCGAACAGGTCGAGGACGCGGGACCCCGCCACGGCGTCGTCGTAGGCGTGCGCGAGCACGTTGAACAACGATTCACGCAGCCGGTCCGATGTCGGCCGTATGGCATCGGTGCGCGGCGTGGCCAGCCTCCGGCCCCGCCACGCGCCGCCGACGATCCTCATCGCGTCCCGCGCGGCGGCCGACCGCCGCCCGGTTTCGCACCGCCCGGCTTGGCTCCGCCGGGCCGGGCGCCGCCGCGTGGCGCACCGGGACGGCCTCCCGCGCCGCTCCCGCCGCCGGGTCCGCCGCGCGGGCCCTGACCGCTGCCCTTGCCGGCGAAACCGCCGGGCTTGCCTCCGGGCCGGCTTCCGCCGGGACGCGCACCCCCGGTCTTCGGGCCGCCGAACCCGGGCTTGCCTCCACCGGCGGCGGGCTTCTCGCCACGAAATCCCCCCGGACTCCGCGACGCTCCCTCGGCCGGCCCGGCGTCGAACGGACGTTCGCGCCGGCCTCCGGGCTTGCCGCCGCGCTCGTCGAAGCGCCGCTCGTCCCGCGGCGTGTCGCTCCGCGCGTTCTCGCGGCGCGGGCGCTCGTCGCCGCGGCGCTCGCTGCGCGGACCGGCTTGGCGCTCCTGCCGCTCCGGCGCGCCCCGGTCGGCGAAGCGGCGCTTCGGGGTGGCGACGGGGGCGGGCTCCGCCGGCGTGGCGGATAGACGCTCGACGACGACCCGGCGCTCGCCGGCGCGGATCGATCCGACGCGCTCGCGGCCGCGTTCCGCGGCAGCCGCCTGTGCCGCCCGGGGATCCGCACCGCGCCGGGGAACGCGTGTCCCGCGGGGCTTGGCCGCGTCCTCGTCGCGCCACGTGGAATTCCGCGGTCCGGGACCGGTGCCTCCCGTCGACACCCGCGGCGCCGGCGCCGGACGCGCGGCATTGCGCCGGGGCGGCCCCGGCCGCGCGGACTCGGTGTCCCGCTCTGCCGGGCGAGCGCCGCCGAACGGCGCGATCGGCTCGCGAACCGGGCTGTCGAAATCCACGCCGGCCTGCTCGGCGAGATTCTTGCCGAGCTGATCCTTGAGGACGCGGGTCCGCACCTCCTCGACCAGGCCGACCTCCAGGTCGCCGAGCTGGAACGGGCCGAAGGAGAGCCGGATCAGCCGGTTCACCGAGAGCCCCAGATGCTCGAGGATGCGCTTGACCTCGCGGTTCTTGCCCTCGCGCAGGCCGAGCGTCAGCCAGACATTGTCGCCCTGCACGCGGTCGAGGGTCGCCTCGACGGGGCCGTACTCCATGCCGTCGATCGTGACGCCCTTGGACAACTTGTCGAGCTGGGCCTGATCGGTGTCGCCGTGGGCGCGGACCCGGTAGCGGCGCAGCCAGCCCGTGTCGGGGTGCGCGATCACCTTGGCGAGGCCGCCGTCATTGGTGAGCAGCAGCAGCCCCTCGGTGTTGATGTCGAGCCGTCCGACGGCGACGACCCGGGGCAGATCCTCCGGGAGCACGTCGAACACCGTCTGGCGGCCCTCCGGATCCCGGGCAGTCGTGACCACGCCCCGCGGCTTGTGGAAGATCCACAGGCGGCTGCGCTCCCGCGACGGCATCGGCTCGCCATCGATCAGGATCCGGTCGTTCTCGGTGACGTTGCGGGCTGGCGATGTCAGCGTCTCGCCGTTGACGCTCACGCGGCCGGCCAGGATCATCGTCTCGGCGTCGCGCCGCGAGGCGATGCCGGCCCGAGCCATCGCCTTCGCGATGCGCTCGCCTGGCGGCGTCTCGATCAGACCATCGGCGTCGGCGGACGGCGCGGATTCAGGTTCCGGCGCAGGCTCCGCCTGCTGCGGGGGCTGCGGCTTTGCCTTCCGGGCGGGCTTCTTCGCGGTGGACTTCGCGGGCCCGTCGACCTCGGCCTCGGCGCGGCCCGCATCGGTCGGCGGCGCCCAGCTCTCGGTACGCGCTGACTCGGGGGCCGGACGGGCGGTCCCCTCCGGCTGATCGTCGTTCGGCAAGTCGCTCATGCCTGCCGCTTATCAGAGCCGGTTCCGACAGGCGAGACGGGTTGTGCAACGGGGCGGGTCGCCTCAACGCAAAGAGGCGGCCCGTCGGGACCGCCTCAAGAACTCAGGGGCGGGTCGAGCGCCCCGCCCGCGTCAGAGCCGGGGCGAGCGCCCGCGCATCACGCCGAACACGGCGGAGATCAAGAAGAGCGCGATCGCCACGAAGAAGACGATCTTGGCCGCCTCCATCGCCGTGCCGGCGATGCCGCCGAAACCGAGGAGCGCCGCCACGAGAGCGACGACGAGAAACGTGACAGCCCAACCGATCATGGCATCCTCGCGTTATTCAGGTCGGTTCAGTGGTGGAACCCGCGCGCGGCGGGTTCCGTTCCGGTCGCGCTCGACTATCAGAGCTTGTCCGTGGCGGACTTCACCGCGCTCTTGGCATCGCCGACGGTGCCCTGAGCCTTGCCCTTCAGCTCCTGGGCAGCGCCCTCGGCCTTGAGCTTGTCGTTACCGGTCACGTCGCCGATGCCCTGCTTGGCCTTGCCGAGGGCCTCGTTGGCGACGCCCTTGATCTTGTCGGTGGTGCTGCTCATGGCGTTGTCCTCTTGTTCGATCTGCGGCGGCGCCGCACTGGTTCCTGAAACGGTCACGGTCGGCGGAATGTTCCAGGCCTTAACATTGACTTGGATCAGGTGGGCCCGCCGGCCCGTGCCCGCCGCGTCAGTGGGATGAGAACAGCTTGGCTGACGATCCGATCCGTCCAGAGGCCTCGGAATCGTCCGGACCCCTGACTGCGCTCGATCACGCTTTCGCGGCCGCCCGCGCCGCCGCCGCGGCCGGGGAGGTGCCGGTCGGCGCCGCGGTGGTCCGGGACGGGGCCGTCCTGGCGGTCGCGCACAACCGGCCGCGCGGCCTGCACGATCCGACGGCGCATGCGGAGATCCTGGCGATCCGGGCGGCCTGCGCGGCGCTCGGCACCGAGCGCCTCGTCGGCTGCGACCTCTACGTCACCCTGGAGCCGTGCCCGATGTGCGCCGGCGCGATCTCCTTCGCGCGCATCCGCCGGCTCTATTACGGCGCGGCCGATCCGAAGGGGGGCGGGGTCGAGCACGGGCCGCGCGTCTTCGATCACCCGACCTGTCACCACGCGCCGGAGGTCTATGGCGGGTTTCGCGAGCGCGAGGCGGCGGCCCTGCTCCGGGCGTTCTTCGCAGAGCGGCGCGACTGACCCTATGCTCGGCGGGCGGACAAGTTCTCATCGGCCCGCAGGGCGCCAGCAGAGGAGAGCGCGATGATCCCCACCTATTCCAGAGCCCTGATCGTCGGGGCCGGTTCCGGCCTCAGCGCGTCGCTCGCGCGCCTGCTCGCGGCCGATGGCATGATGATCGGCCTCGCCGCGCGGAACGTCGACAAGCTCGCCGCCTTGGCGGCCGAGACGGGCGCGGCGGTCCATGCCTGCGACGCCAGCCAGCCCGCTGAGGTCGAGGCCCTGTTCGCCCGCCTTGAGCCCGCGCTCGGCGGTCCGCCGGACGTCGTCGTCTACAACGCCAGCGGCCGCCTCCGCGGCCCGGTCGCCGACCTCGATCCGGACGCGGTCGCCCAGGCCCTGATGGTGTCGGCCTATGGCGGGTTCCTGGTGGCGCAGGCCGCGGCGCGGCGCATGCTGCCGCACCGCCACGGCGCGATCCTGCTCACCGGCGCCTCGGCGAGCGTGAAGGGCTTCGCCGGATCGGCCCCGTTCGCGATGGGGAAGTTCGCCTTGCGGGGGCTCGGCCAGAGTCTCGCCCGGGAACTCCAGCCCAAGGGTATCCACGTCGCCCACGTCGTGATCGACGGCGCGATCCGCAATCCGGCTCGCGGCGGCGAGCCGCCGGACGCGCCCGACAGCCACCTCGATCCCGACGCCATCGCCCGGGCCTACCGCGACCTCCTGCGTCAGGACCGGAGCGCCTGGACCTCGGAGCTGGAACTGCGTCCCTGGACTGAGCGGTTCTGACCCTGTTTCAGGGATTCACCCGAAGGCCGAGCAGGAAGGTGTTCTCTCGGAAGCTGGAACCGGCGACCGTGCTGTCGAACTTCTGATAGATGTAGGTGCCGCGCAGGGTCAGCCAGCGGGTGAAGTGGTAGTCGAGCCGCGCGGTTGCCGAGAAGCCGTTCTCGCGGATGCTGCTGCTCTGGTAGTCGTTCCGGAGATACGATCCGCCCAGGACGATCGAGAGGTTGCGCAGCAGGTCGTGCTGCACTTCCAGCGTCGCGACCTCGGTGAGCACGCCGCTGGAGCCCGGGATCGTCGTCTCGGTGACGCCGGTCGCGGCGGTGAATCGCACGGTCGTGAGCGGGCTCGCCGCCCAGACCAGGGCCGCGTTGAGCAGCGGCGCGTTGATGTCGCGCAGGCTCGGGTCGACGTAGGTCCGGTGCTGGATGCCGGCAGAGATCTCGCCGGTCAGCGAGCGCGCGAGGCCGATGCTCGTCCCGAGGGCGACCGCGATGCCGTCCGAATCGCGCCGGATGCCGGTCGCATCGAAACGCTGGTCGTAGACGCGCGTGTCGCCGAGCAGGTCGATGAACGGGCTGAAATCCGGGTTGATCTCGTAGGCCGTGCGCAGCTGCAGGCTGTACTGGTTCAGGTTACGGTCGGACTGGTTGATGGTCGTCCCGTCCGACAGGCGCGCATTGTCGAACTCGGAGCGGTCGACGGACCCGCGCAGGGTGACGGACAGGCGGTTGAACGTCTCCGTCGCGCCGAGCGAGCCGCCGTACACGGCCAGGAGCGGCCGCGTCGTGGCGGTGGGGGCCTGGATGTTCGCGCTCGATGTGCGCTGCGTGTCCACCAGGAACCGTCCTTCCGCGTCGATGCGTAGGTCCCGGTCGGCGTCGATGCGCAGGCGGACCACGCCATCGGCCGCGGGCCGGCTCGCCGCCTCGTTCTGCGGCGTCTCGAGGTACGAGCCTCGTAGCGAACCCTGCAGCGAACTGGAGGACCAGTTGCTCCGGAAGTCGACCGTGGCGTCGGTGCGCAGCGCGACCGAGCCCTTGGCGATCTGGCGGGCGGTCTGGTCGGGATTCGAGTCGTAGCCGACGCTCTGCGCGAAGGTCGGGAGCACCGTGAAGGTCCCGATCTGATAGCCGATCGGCGCGAAAGCCGGGTCGGTGGGGATCGCGCGGGCCAGGTCCGTGCCCAGGATGAAGCCCGGGGTCAGGAGGCCGAGGGCCGGCGCGATGGACTGGAACGGGAGGATCGGCCGGATCGGCGTCACGACCTGCGGATTCGGGACGCCGACCACCGCCTGCTGAACGACCGGGGTCAGCCGCAGGGCCGGCGGCGGGATCTGGGTCACGTCCTGGGTCACTCTCCGCGTCGCGGAGCCGATCCGCCGCGGCGGTGCGGCGCGCGTGCGCAGGAGCGTCGACGGCGCGAGGTTGGCCGGCGCCGTCGAGGATCCGCCGGTGCGCCGGCCCCCCGTGGTGACGCGGGTGCTGAGCTGGGACAGGCCGGCCTGACCGGGGATCAGTGCCGGCGCGGGGGGCGAGAGCGGCGACCGCAGGCTGTCGCCGCCGGTCTGCTCGCCGCCGGCCGCGTCGCCGCCCAGCGCGCCGCGATTCTGGTCGCGGCTCAGGCCGTCCGGGAGGCTGCGCTTCAGCGCGGGCAGGCCGTTCGGGGCCGTGTCCTGGCCGATGCCGGGATTGTCGGGCTGGCCGGTGACGGGACTGGTCGCATCGAACCGCTGGGCCGCCGCGGGCGCTGCGAGCGCGATGCCGAGCGCCGCGGCGGCGAGCCGCGTCCTCTGCCGTTCCCACCGGTCAGCCGCCGTCCGCACCTGATCCCGGTCTCCGCCAAAGTCCCCGGCCCCTCAGCGCGGAGATCACAGGCCACACCGTCCCAGAGTGGGTCGCCGGCATGGTTAACGAACCCTAGCGGCGGCGTGGTTAATGCAGCGTCAACGGCGGAGCGGCGGCGGGATCGGACGCGACGGATTGAGATCACCTGTCGATCACGAATACGTTTGAGATGATGCGTATAATATGCTACACACCTTCAGACTTCGATCGCATCCGAGAGGGATAGATCGGCCCAAATAACTGTAACCTCCGAGGTTTGCCGTGAGTGAGAACGCAGGCAGCGAGCAGAATCCGGCGATCGGGCTGGCGGTTGATATCGTGGCGGCTTACGTGTCGAACAACTCCGTTCCGGTGTCCGAGCTTCCCGGGTTGATCGGCGGTATTCACGCGGCCCTGAACGGTCTGACAACTCAAGGTCGCGCCACGAACTCGACCGTCGAGAAGCTAACTCCGTCGCAGATCCGTAAGTCGGTCACGACTGATCATATTGTCAGCTTTGAGGACGGGAAGCCGTACAAGACGCTCCGGCGGCACCTGACGCTGCGCGGCCTGACGCCGGAGGCCTACCGCGAGAAGTGGGGCTTGCCGCGGGACTACCCGATGACGGCTGCGAGCTACTCGGCGCAGCGATCGGAGCTGGCCCGGGCCCTCGGGCTCGGTCAGCAGCGCCGGAAGACCCGCGGCGGAGCGGCCGCCGCGGCCGAGGCGCCGCCCGCGCCGGTCGCCAAATCGCGCGGCCGGAAGAAGGTGCCGGCGGAGTAAGCGCGGCGACCGGATAGAGCCGTCGGTGTCCGACTCCCGCGGCGTCGCCCGCGATGCGAGCGGCTCCGCGAGCGTGCCTCCGTGGCGGATCGCGGCGGTCTGCCGGCGTCCGACCGGACCCTGACTCCGCGGTGGCGGGCGCTCGAACGGCCAAGCCTAGACCCTTCCGGCTCGGGCAGGACATGGTCGGCGCGCCGCGATTCGACCGCGCGTGTCGGTGGCGGCCGGACTTGAGGTTGCTCGGCCAAGCGTCGCCGGCGGCGGAGGCGACGATCGCCGGCTGAGCCGCGTCTCCCCCCTGCGCGCCGCGCAACTGTGCGCCGCGCCTCCGACGCTATCCAACGGCGACCGCGCTGCGATGCTGCTCTGCACCATCGGATCCCGCCCGCGCCGAAGGACGTCCCCGTGCCGCCCCTGCCGATCCTCGCCCTCGCCGTCGCCTCTTTCGGAATCGGCACCACGGAATTCGTCATCATGGGCCTGCTGCCGGAGGTGGCGCAGAGCTTCGGCGTCACCATTCCGCAAGCCGGCTACCTGGTTTCCGGCTACGCCATGGGCGTGGTCGTCGGGGCGCCGATCGTGGCGATTGCCACCGCCGGCCTGCCGCGCAAGACGGCCCTCCTCGCGCTGATGGCCGTGTTCCTCGCGGGCAATCTCGGTTGCGCGCTGGCGCCGAGCTACGGCCTGCTGATGGCCGCGCGGATCCTGACGGCCTTCGCCCACGGCGCGTTCTTCGGGATCGGCGCCGTGGTGGCACGGGATCTCGTGCCGCGGGAGAAGCGGACGCAGGCGGTCTCGCTGATGTTCGCGGGCCTCACCCTCGCCAACGTGCTCGGCGTACCGCTCGGCACCGCCCTCGGGCAGGAGGCGGGCTGGCGCGCCACCTTCTGGGCGGTGGTCGCGATCGGGCTCGTGGCGGGCCTCGCGATCCAGGTCTGCGTGCCGGACGGCCTGCCCGGGACGCGCGGCCGGCTCGTCAGCGAGTTCCGCGCGCTCGGGCGCTGGCCGGTGCTGCGGCCGATGCTGATCTCGACCCTGTCCTCGGTGAGCTTCTTCACGGTGTTCACCTACATCACGCCGTTCCTGACCGGCGTGACCGGTTTCACGTCGCAGGGCGTGACCGGCGTGCTGTTCGCCGCCGGCACGGGGCTGACCGTCGGCAATCTCCTGGGCGGGCATCTGGCCGACCGGGGCCCGATGGCGACCATCATCGGCAGCTTCCTGGGCATCGTCGCGGCCCTGCTGGCGCTGGCCGCGGTCGCGCACCATCCGGCGCTGACCGTCGCGGTGGTGGTGCTCTGGTCGGGGCTGGTCTTCGCCCTGGTGTCGCCCCTGCAGATCTGGGTCGTGGAGGCGGCCAGCGACGCGCCGAACCTCGCCTCGACGCTGAACCAGGGCGCGTTCAACCTCGGCAACGCCACCGGCGCCTGGATCGGCGGCACGGCGCTGACGCTCGGAGCCGGCTACGGCCAGCTGCCGCTGATCGCCGCGGCGGTGTCGCTCGTCGGGCTCGGGCTTGTGCTCACGGCGGTCAGTCGCGGGCGCCAGGGCGTCGCCCGGGCCTCGGCGCCGGGGGCCTGATCGCTCAGTCGGCCCGGACGAGGTCGCCGAGCAGGCTCGCCGCGACCGTCGCCTTGGAGACCGTGAGGCCGGACGCGCTGATCGCGTCCACGGCCTCGCGGATCCGGGCGAGCGACGCGCCGCGCGCCCGGATCCAGGCCTCCACCGCCTCCGGCCCGGCGCCGAGATCCGCCACCACCTCGGCCGTCAGCTTCCGGTGCGCGGCGGCGATGCCGGCGCCCGCGCGCTCCAACGCGACGCGGTCGAACGTGTCGGCCACCGGGACAGTCCGCGCCGCGGCGGCGAGGTCGTCCAGGCGGAAGGCGTGTTCCAGGGCGAAATGCGTCGCCGCGACTTCCTCGACCGGCCGGCCGCTGGCCTCGGCGACCCGGACGATGTCGGGTCCCGAGATCAGCGCCCTGAGCGAGGCGAGGCGCCGCGCCTGGGCCGGGGCCATGCCGTGCCCGGTCAACTCCGTCTCGCGAGCGCCGATCGCGTCCAGCGCCTCGGCGCCGAGCACCTTGGGCAGGGCCGCCTCCACGGCGGCGATGCCGTCCCGGTAGCGGGCGACCACAGGGGCGAGGCCGCCGCTGAGGTCGAGGTTGCGGATGAACCACACGATCCGGTTCGTCAGCAGATCCTGCACCTCCGCGTAGAGGTCGAGCTGGCCCTGCCCGGGAATCCGACCGGCGAGGCCGTCGATGGCGAGGTTCAGTTCCATCAGGCCGAAGGCGTCGCGGGTCACCGCGTACGCCTTGGCGATGGTCGCGGCGTCCGCCCCGGTGCCGTCGACGAGGCGCGTCACCAGAGATGGGCCGCCCCGATTGACGATGATGTTGGCGAGCGCCGTGGCGATGATCTCGCGGCGCAGGCGGTGACCCTTGACGGCGTCCGGGAAGCGTTCCCGCAGGGCCTTCGGGAAGTAGCGCTGCAACTCCCGATCGAAATACGGGTCGTTCGGCACGGCGCTCTCCAGGATCGCGTCGTGCAGCGACAGCTTCGCGTAGGCGAGCAGCACGGCGTATTCCGGCCGGGTCAGCCCCTCGTTCCGCCGCATGCGCTCGGCGAGCGTGCCGTCGTCCGGGAGGAATTCCACCGTCCGGTCGAGCCGGCCCTCCGCCTCCAGGGCCTGCATCGTCCGCATGGCGAAGCCGGTCTCGCCCAGCCCGCCGCGCTGGGCGAGAGACAGGGCGAGCGTCTGCAACTCGTTGTTGCGCAGCACGAGGCGTCCGACCTCGTCGGTCATGTCGGCGAGCAGGGCGTTGCGCGCCTCGTAGCTGAGCCTGCCGTCCCGCTCCGGGGTCATGAGGGCGATCTTGATGTTCACCTCCACGTCCGACGTGTTCACGCCGGCCGAGTTGTCGATGGCGTCGGTGTTGAGCCGGACGCCCGCGCGGGCCGCCTCGATGCGGCCGCGCTGCGTCAGCCCGAGATTGGCGCCCTCGCCGACCACCTTGGCGCGCAGCTCCGGCCCGGTGATGCGCAGGGCGTCGTTGGCGCGGTCGCCGGCATCCTCGTCGGTCTCGGTGGTGGCCCGGACATAGGTGCCGATGCCGCCGAACCAGAGCAGGTCGGCAGGCGCCTTCAGGATCGCCTGCATCAGCTCGGTCGGTGTCGCCTCGGACCGGTCGAAGCCCAGCGCGGACCGGATCGCCGCCGAGAGCGGCACGGTCTTCAGGCTGCGCGAGAACACGCCGCCGCCCTCCGAGATCAGGCCCGTATCGTAATCCGCCCAGGAGGACCGCCCCAGATCGAACAGCCGCCGCCGCTCGGCGAAGCTCGCCGCGGCGTCCGGGTTCGGGTCGAGGAAGATGTCCCGGTGGTCGAAGGCTGCGATCAGGCGGATGCTCTCGGAGAGCAGCATGCCGTTGCCGAACACGTCGCCCGACATGTCGCCGACGCCGACCGTGGTGATCGGGTCGGTCTGCACGTCCACGTCGATCTCGCGGAAATGCCTGCGCACCGCCTCCCAGGCGCCGCGGGCGGTGATGCCCATGCCCTTGTGGTCGTAGCCCTGGCTGCCGCCGGACGCGAAGGCGTCGCCCAGCCAGTGACCCTTCTCGAGCGACAGGGCGTTGGCGATGTCCGAGAAGGTGGCCGTGCCCTTGTCGGCCGCGACCACCAGATAGGCGTCGTCGGGGTCGTGCCGGACCGTGTCGGGCGGCGGCACGACGGCGTTGTCGACGATGTTGTCGGTGAGTTCGAGGAGCGTGCGGATGAAGATCCGGTAGCTCTCGGTCCCCTCCTGCATCCAGGCGGCGCGGTCGGAGGCCGGCGGCAGCCGCTTCGGGAAGAAGCCGCCCTTGGCGCCCACCGGCACGATCACGGCGTTCTTGACCTGCTGGGCCTTCACGAGGCCCAGGATCTCGGTGCGGAAATCCTCTGGCCGGTCGGACCAGCGCAGGCCGCCGCGTGCCACGTAGCCGAAGCGGAGGTGCACGCCCTCGACGCGGGGCGAGTAGACGAACATCTCGAAGAACGGTCGCGGCAGCGGCATCGCCGTCACCTTCGCGCAGGCGAACTTGAAGCTGATCGTCTCCCGCGGCTGCCCGTCGGCGCCGGTCTGGTAGAAGTTCGTCCGCACCGCCGCCTCGACGAGGTTGACGAACCGGCGCAGGATCCGGTCGTCGTCGAGGCTCGTGACCTCGGCGAGGGCGGTCTCGATGCCGGCGCGCACCTCTGCCTCCCGGGCGGTCCGATCGCCGGCGAGGGCCGGATCGAACCGGGCGCGGAACAGCGCCACGATCGCGCGCGCGATCCCGGCGTGGCGGCTCAGCGTGCCCGCGAGGTAATCCTGCCCGTAGCGGATGCGCAGCTGGCGCAGGTAGCGGCCCAGGGCCCGGAGCAGGGCCGCCTCCCGCCAGGGCAGGGCGGCCTCCAGGACGAGCCGGTTGTAGCCGTCGGACTCGGCGATGCCGTCCGCGATGGCGAGCATCGCGGCCTCGAGCGGGCGCTCCAGCGCCGCGAGGTCGATCGGGGCGCCGGTGGCGCGCTCGATCAGCATGTCATGCAGCCAGACCCGCGCGGCCTCGTCCGCCCCGGCCGGCGCGATCTGGTACGTGCGCTCGTTGATGACCCGGAAGCCGAGATTCTCGAGCGCCGGGACCCGGTCGGACAGCGCGATCGCGGTGCCGCGCGAGAACGCCTTCAGGCGGACCTGCGCGGCGGGGTCGCTGGCTCGCCTGTCGAGATGCACGGCGCGCGGCTGCGTCTCGCCGAGGCTGTCGAGGATCGTCACGTCCGCGACGGCGGCCTCCGGCTGGAAATTGTCCCGGTAGGCGGCCGAGAACGCGTCGCCGTAGCGGGCGGCCAGCTGCCGCGCGCGATCGCCGCCCTGCGACTCGGCCAGCGCCGCCCGCAGCGCGTCGCCCCAGGTGCGGACCAGGGCGACGATCCCGGCCTCGAGGGAGGCCGGGTCGTGCTCGGGGCTCCCCTGATCGGGCAGGCCGATGATGTAGTGGATGCGGGCCAGCGAGCCTTCCGGATAGTCGGGGTAGGCCGCGCTGAGTCGCCCGCCGTAGGACTCGGCCAGATAGCTGCCGATCCGGCCGCGAACCGCGGAATCGTAGCGGTCCTTCGGGACGTAGACGAGCAGCGACACGAAGCGGCCGAACCGGTCGGGGCGGGACAGCACGCGGACCCGCGGCCGGTCGGCCAGCGCGGCGATCGCCAGGGTGAACCGGTAGAGGCGCTCGCCGTCGATCTGGAAGAGCTCGTCGCGCGGGTAGCTCTCCAGCACGGCGAGGAGGCTCCGGCCGGCGTGGCTGGTCGGGTCCAGGCCGGCGCGCTGGACGACGGCCTGGACCTTCCGGCGCAGGACCGGAACCTCGCGGGCCGGGCTCGTATAGGCGGAGGCGGTGAACAGGCCGACGATCCGCACCTCGCCCGACAGCTTGCCGAGGCCGGAGAACAGCTTGACGCCGACGTAGTCCAGGTAGGCCGACCGGTGGACCCGCGACTTCACGCTGGCCTTGGTGATGATCAGCGGCTGCGGCTCTTCCAGGAAGGCGAGGATCTCCGGCGTGTAGTCCACCGGTGTCCGGCCCCGGCGCAGGGGCGTGGCGCCCGGGTCGCGGAGGACGCCGAGGCTCGACCCCTCGACCAGCGGGTGGGCCTCGCCGGCGATGCCGTGCTCCTGCATGCCCAGGACCAGGAACTGGCCGTCCGTCAGCCATTCGAGGAAGGCGCGCGCCTCCTCGGTCTCCGATTCCGGCATCGGGGTCGGCCCCCGGCCCAGATTGTTGGCGAGGTCGGTCAGGCGCGCCAGCATCGCGTCGTGGTCGTCGCTCGCGAGGGCGACGTCGCGGTAGACGGTCGCGAGGGCATTCAGGAGCCGCTCGCCGGTCTCGGCCGCCAGGCGGTCGAGATGGATGTGGATGAAGCTCTCGCGCGCGAGGCTCCCCTGCGCGTCCGCGGTCGTCTCCCCGACCACCCGGATGAGCCCGCCCGCGCCGTCCCGCTCCACCCCGAGGATCGGGTGCGCGACGAGGAGCGGCGCGAGACCCTGCTCGGTCAGCTCGGCCAGGGTCGAGTCGAGCAGGAATGCCCGGTTGTCGTTGATGACTTCCAGGACGGTCGTCTCCCGCGGGCGGCCGTCCCGGATCAGGTCACCGTCGCTGAGACGCGTCCGCGCCGGGTCGCCCGGCCTGCGCGGCTCGGACAGGAAGGCGCGGGCGCGGGCGGCGAGGTCCGCCAGGACCGAGGCATCGTAGGGCGCGAGATCCTCCGGTGTCACGCGGCCGAACAGGTCACGGACGAAGCCGCCCGGTCCGCCCTGCTCGGTGACGATGTCGGCGGCCGCCTCTATCAGCCCGGTGCGGGCCGTCTTCTGCTCCGAGGAGGACAACGCCGTCGCGGTCTCGAGTGTCATCGCGCTTCTCCCGAACCGGGTCACTCGCCCAAGCGATAGCAGCGTGACCGGCCGTGTCGATGACAGCGCCCGCCCGTTTCCGGGCCAACGGGTGTCGATCGCCGCGAACCGTCAGCTCCGGCTTGCCGGGCGCGCGATACGTGCATATACACCTATGGCATGAGCACCCCGTCGCCCGAGCCGTGCACCTGCTCCGCGCTGCGTCGCGCCACGCGGGCGCTGACGGCGAGCTACGACGCCGCCCTGAAGCCGACCGGGCTCCGCGTGACGCAGTTCGCGATCCTGCGCCATCTGGACCGTCTCGGGCCGGTCCCGGTCTCGCGCCTCGCCGCCGAGGCGGCGCTGGAGCGGACCACGATGGGCCGCAACCTCGACCCGCTCAAGCGCCGCGGCCTCGTTGCGGTCACGCCCGGCACGGCGGATCCGCGCGAGCGCCGCGTCTCCCTGACCGCGTCGGGCCGCGAGGCCCTCGCGGCCGCGACGCCCTACTGGCGCGAGGCGCAGAGCCGCATCAACGCCCGGGTCGATCCCGCGACCGTCTCCGCGGTCGCGGAGGCCCTGATCTCCGCCGCCTGACCGATTCGCCCCGCTTCCGGAGCCCGTCCATGACCGCCCTGACCGAGACGCGCCCCGGGTCGCGCCTGCACTACGCCTGGATCGTCGTCGCGGTGACCTTCCTGGTCCTGCTCGTCGGGGCCGGGGTCCGCGCCACGCCGAGCGTGCTGATCGTCCCCTGGGAGCGGGAATTCGGCTGGACCGCGGCCACGATCGGCGTCGGCATCGCGCTCAACATCTTCCTGTACGGGATGATCGGCCCGTTCGCGGTGGCGATCATCGAGCGGTTCGGCCTGCGGCGCTCGGTCTGCGGCGCGCTGCTGATCCTGGCGATCGGCACCGCCGCCACGAGCCTGATGACCGCGCCCTGGCAGATGGTCCTGCTCTGGGGTCTCGTCGTCGGATCGGGATCCGGCATGGTGGCCAACGTGCTGGGCGCCACCGTGGCCGGGCGCTGGTTCGCCAAGCGCCGGGGCCTCGTGCTCGGCCTGCTGACCGCGAGCAGCGCCACGGGACAGCTGGTCTTCCTGCCGATGCTGGCCTCGATCGCGGTGGGGCAGGGCTGGCGCTCCGTCTCGCTGGTGGTCGCCGTCGCGACCCTGGCGCTGATCCCGCTGGCCGCCCTGTTCCTGCGCGACCGGCCGGCCGATCTCGGTCTGCCCCGCTACGGCGAGGACGCGATGACGCCGGCGCCGGTGCTGACCGAGAACCCGGCGGTGCGGGCGCTCCGGGGCCTGCGTATCGGCCTGCGCTCCCGGGACTTCTGGCTGCTCGCCGGCACGTTCTTCATCTGTGGCGCCTCGACCAACGGGCTGATCGGCACCCACCTGATCCCGGCCTGCATCGATCACGGCATCGCCGAGGTCACGGCCGCTGGCCTGCTGGCGCTGATGGGGATCTGCGACCTGATCGGCACCACGGCGTCCGGCTGGCTGACGGACCGGTTCGACTCGCGCAAGCTGCTGGCATGGTACTACGGCCTGCGCGGCCTGTCGCTGATCTTCCTGCCCTATTCCTTCGACTACAGCTTCTACGGCCTGTCGCTCTTCGCGGTCTTCTACGGGCTCGACTGGATCGCCACCGTGCCGCCCACCGTCCAGCTCGCGGGCAAATCCTTCGGGGAGGAGAACGCCGCGCTGATGTTCGGGTGGATCGCGGCCGCCCACCAGATCGGCGCGGCGTCCGCGGCGTGGCTCGCCGGCATGGTCCGGACCGAGAGCGGCACCTATCTCGGCGCCTTCGTATCGGCCGGGCTGCTCTGCCTCGTCGCCGCCCTGATGGCCGCCTTCGTCGGGCGCAAGCCGAGCGAGCCGGTCCTGCGCCCGCTACCGGCCTGAATTGCGCGGCGCGGGCGGGGTTGTCACAACTGCGCCGCGAAGGACGAGCCCTGATCGGCGCGTATCGGAGCATCCCGAGAGACCGCCGTGACCATCGCGATTCGGCCCGTGCCGCCGGTCCAGGACGTCCGCGCCCCGCGGCCCTGGTCGGGGCCGGGCTTCACCGAGTTCGTCGCCATCATCGCGCTGATGATGGCGGTGACGGCGATCTCCATCGACAACCTGCTACCGGCCTTCCCCGCCATCGAGGCGCGGTTCGCCGTGGCCGATCCCAACCGGCTGCAGCTCCTCGTCTACGTCTACATGATCGGCTTCGGCTTCGCGCAGATCGTCTACGGGCCGGTCTCCGACGCGATCGGACGCCGCCCGGTGCTGCTGGCGAGCCTCGCCGTCTACGTGGTCGGCTGCGGGCTGGCCATGGTGGCCCCGAGCTTCGGCTGGCTGCTCGCCGCGCGGATCATCCAGGGCATCGGCGCCGCCGGGGGGCGGGTGCTGTCCGTGGCGATCGTGCGCGACCGGTTCGCCGGGCGCGAGATGGCGAGTGTGATGTCGCTCACCATGATGGTGTTCCTGATCGTCCCCATGATCGCGCCGGCGATCGGCGGCATGATGCTGGCGCTCGGCTCCTGGGTCTACGTCTTCGTCTCGATGCTGGTCCTCGCCTTCTGGCTGACGCTCTGGTTCTCCCTGCGGATGCCCGAGACGCTGCACCCGGAATACCGCCGGCCGCTCTCGCCGGCCGCGACCTGGGAGGCGATCCGCCTGACGCTGAGGACCCGCGTCGCCGTCGGCTACGCCACCGCGCTCGGGCTGATGACCGGCTGCATCATGGGCTACGTCGGCTCGGCCCAGCAGGTCTTCGACACGGGCCTGTACCACCTCGGCCCGCTCTTCCCGCTGGCCTTCGGGCTCGTGGCCGGCGCCATGGGCGCGGCGACGCTGATCAACGCCCGGGTGGTCCGGCGGCTCGGGATGCGGGCGATGTCGCACAGCGGCGTCATCGCCTTCACGCTCGTCGGCCTCGCGCAGGTCGGCGTCGGGCTGGCCTATCACGGCCACCCGCCGCTGGCGCTGTTCCTGTCGATCCTCGCGGTGAACCAGTTCCTGATCAGCTTCGCGATGCCGAACTTCAACGCCCTCGCGCTGGAGCCCCTCGGGGCCATCGCCGGCACGGCCTCGTCATTCCTGGGCTTCTACACCACGATCCTGGGCGCGTTCTGCGGCTTCCTGATCGGTCAGTCCTTCGATGGCACGGTGCTCCCGGTGGCGATCGGCTACGCGGGCCTCGGCGCCCTGGCGCTCCTCGTCGTCGCCTGGACCGAGCGCGGCCGGCTGTTCCGCGGCGGCGTCGGCGGTTGAGGCGGCGTCCTTAACGGGGTCTTCAGCGGAAAGTTGCAATACTGAAGTCCTGATCCCCGCCGACCGGACACGCCCATGCTCGCCCGCGCCCAGGACGGAACCCTCCTCGTCGCGCGCCTGCTGCTGGCCGCTGCGCTTCTGCCGACCGGGATCGCCCGAGCGCTCAACGTGTCGGGCTTCGCGCTGACGCTCGCAGGGGCCGGGATGCCGTTTCCCAACGGCGTCGCCACCGCCGCCGTCGTGGTGCAGGTCTTCGGACCGCTCGCCCTGATCCTCGGCGTCCTGCCCGGCCTCACCGGGCTGGCGCTCGCGCTCTTCGCCGGCGTGACGGCCTTCGTGCTCCATCCGTTCTGGTACTATGTGGGGCCCGCCGCGGTGGCCGAGCGCACGCTGATGCTGGCCGATCTCGGCCTCGCCGGCGGATTCCTCATGTACGCCCTGAGCGGTCCGGGCGCGCTCAGCTGGCAGGGCTGGCGCGCCGGCCCGCGCGCCACGGTGCCGAGCGCGAAGCCCGCCGCAGCGAAGGCCTCCGGAAAGGGCAGCGCGTCGCGGAGCGCCGGCAAGCGCGCCGCCGGCCGTGCGCCCGCCCGGGCCGCGGCCTGATCATCCGTGCCGCGGCCGCATCTCGGCGGTCGAGGACGCCGCGCCGGTTATCCTTCGCCCGGAGATCTCCGCGCCGGCATCCGGCGACAGGTTGCGGA
Organism: Methylobacterium sp. C33D; assembly: GCF_053345825.1. NCBI lineage: Bacteria > Pseudomonadati > Pseudomonadota > Alphaproteobacteria > Hyphomicrobiales > Methylobacteriaceae > Methylobacterium > Methylobacterium sp. C33D. Next base: position 82,398 of record NZ_JBKFAV010000008.1, on the reverse strand, counting down.
AGGCCAGCGCCGAAACCGCCGAGATGACGGCGACGGCGAAGAAGGCCGGCCCGAAATCGCCCGCCTGGATCTCCGTCCGGCCGTGGAACCCGGCGGTCCCCTCGAGCGCCAGCGCGCCCAGCGTGACGCCGAGGCTGAGCGAGAGCTGCTGGCAGACGCTGGCGAAGCTCGTGGCCGCGCTCATCTCCTTCGATTCCAGGTCGGCGTACGCGATGGCGTTGACGCATGTGAACTGGATCGAGCGCGAGCAGCCGCCGACGAACAGCAGGATCACCATGATCCAGTGCGGCGTCTGCGCCGTGTAGAACCCGTTCACCGCCAGGAAGGCGGAGGCGATGACGGCGTTCCAGACCATCAGGGCGCGGAAGCCCGTGCGGCGCAGGATGCGCGGACCCAGGGTCTTCACGAACATCGCGCCGGCCGCCGCCGCGAAGGTGATGAGGCCGGATTGCAGCGCGTCGAGCCCGAATCCGACCTGCAGCATCAACGGCAGCAGGAAGGGGATCGCCCCGGTGCCGATCCGGAACAGGCTGCCGCCGAGCACGGCGACCCGGAAGGTCGGCCGCTGCATCAGGTCGAGCCGGACGATCGGGTAGGCCACCCGGCGGGCATGCGCCCCGTAGAGCGGCAGGAGAACCGCGCCCGCGGCGAGGCAGCCCCACGAGACGGCCGCCGGCAGCAGGTGCCGGCCGAGGGAGGCGAGGCCGAGCATCAGGGCGGCGAGGCCGGTCCCGAGAAGCACGAAGCCGAGCAGGTCGAGGGGCGGGCGCTCCGGCTCGCGCACATCCTCGAAGTACAGGCTCGCCAGCACGATGCCGGCGCAGCCGATCGGCAGGTTGATGAAGAAGATCCAGCGCCAGTCGAACCACGTGGTGATCAGGCCTCCGACCGGCGGACCCAGCACCGGGCCGACGAGCGCCGGGAAGGTCAGGTAGGCGAGCGCCGTGACGAGCTGCGATTTCGGCACGCTGCGCAGGACCACGAGCCGACCGACCGGCACCATCATGGCGCCGCCCATGCCCTGGAGGAACCGCGCGGCGACGAACCACGCGAGGCCGTTCGCGGCCGCGCAGGCGAGCGAGCCCGCCATGAACACCACGAGGGCCGCGCGGAACACCGTCCGCGACCCGTACCGGTCCGCCATCCAGCCGCTCACCGGGATGAAGATCGCGAGGCTCACCAGATAGGAGGTGAGCGCGAGCTTGAGGGCGATCGGGTCCTCGTGGAGGCTCGCCGCGATGCTGGGCAGCGCCGTGGCGATCACCGTGGAATCGGTGTTCTCCATGAACAGCGCGGTGGCGACCGTCAGGGGGACGATCCAGATCGGTCTTTGAGCGGTCGCGGGCATCACACAGCAGACGCATGTCGCGCCGCCGCGGTTGCACGGCAGCGCGGCCACCTCGCACCCTCGTGTTTCGCGAATGTATCCATCGTGCAACAGAGGTTGAGCCGCGGCGCGGAGCCACCTTTTTTGCGGGTGCTCCAATGGCTAAGTTTCAATCACGCGTCCGTGAGGCCGCTCCAGCCGGCCCGGGGCCGGCGCGCGAGGATTTCGATGCAGCCCAGCCCCAGCAAGGTCCGCTCCGTGGCGCGGATCACCGCCGGCGTCGCCCTTCTCTCGATGGTCGCCGCCTGCGGCACCGTCCTCCTCAACGATCGCGGCTCGCTGACGCGCTACGACCGGCTGAAGTCCAGCGATCAGGTCGCGTCGGCCTCGCGGATCTACGTCGACCGGCCGGCCCTGGCGAAGGCCCGGACCGTGCGCATCATCCCGACGGCGTTCCACGCCGACGTGTCCGGCGCCGCCCCGCTGACCGCGGCCGAGCGGCGCCTCATCGCCAACGCGGCCGACCGGGCGCTGTGCTACGACCTGTCGCTGAAGTACGACGTCGTCACGAGCCGCGACGCCGACCTCACCGTCCGGGCGCAGGTCACCCGCGTCGAGCCGACGGACCTGCTCGGTGCCGGCGCGACCATCGCGGGCTCGGCGGGCGTGACGGTCGCGTCGCAGCTCGGTCTGAGCTTCGCGGAGGGTGTCGGGCGCGTGCCGATCCCGCGCGTGCCGATCGGGCTCGGGAGCCTGACGGTCGAGGCCGAGGCTCTGGACCGCCGCCGCGAGCAGCGGGCCGCCATGGTCTGGGGCGGGGCGGCCAACTCGTTCACGAGCCAGCCGCGCTTCTCCCGCGCCAGCGATGCCTACGACCTCGCCGGCGAGTTCGGCCAGGATTTCGGCTACATGCTGGCGACCGGCGACGACCCGTTCACGGCGCCGAACACGATCCCGACCTGGGACCGGATCCGCATCACCACCCTCGGCGAGGCCCCCCTCGACCCCGATTGCGAGGCCTTCGGCCGCGCTCCGGGCATCGACGGCATGCTCGGCGACTATATCGGCCTGCCGCCCGAATACACCGACAAGGGTCCGGCCACGCCGGCGATGCGCTGAGGCGCTCCCGCCGTCTCCGCGGCTGACCGCGGACGTCCGTTCACGCCACTGCCGCGCCCCTCGAGCGGGCGTGGATAAGCCTCGAGCCATGCGCGTTTTCGCGCTGCGACGCATCAACCGCGCATTGGCGCCTTCGCGGAGCCCGTGATACTGGCACTTGCCAACCCGATCCCGCAGCGCGACCTCCGCACGCGCCGCCGTCCGAGGAAAGTTGGCACATGGCCCGAGTAGAATCCGCATCGATCATCGAGGGGCTGACCTTCGACGACGTGCTCCTGCGGCCCGCCGCCTCCTCGGTGATGCCGACCGAGGTCAGCGTCGCCTCGCGGCTGACGCGCACGATCCCGCTCAACCTGCCGATCCTCGCCTCGGCGATGGACACGGTCACCGAGGCGCCGATGGCCATCGCGATGGCGGCCAATGGCGGCATGGGCGTGATCCACCGCAACCTCGAGCCGCCGGAGCAGGCCGAGCAGGTCCGACTCGTCAAGAAGTACGAGTCCGGCATGGTGATGAACCCCATCACGATCCATCCCGACGAGACCCTCGCCGACGCCTTCGAGGTGATGAAGCTCAACCGGATCTCGGGCATCCCGGTGGTCGAGCGCGGCCCCAACGGCTCGCGCGGCAAGCTCGTCGGCATCCTGACCAACCGCGACGTCCGCTTCGCGACGAACTCCAACCAGCCCGTCGCCGAGCTGATGACCCGCGACCGCCTGATCACGGTCCGCGAGGGCGTGACCCAGGACGAGGCCAAGCGGCTGCTCCACCAGTTCCGGATCGAGAAGCTGCTGGTCGTCGACGACCATTACCGCTGCATCGGCCTGATCACCGTCAAGGACATCGAGAAGCGCGTCGCCTACCCGAACGCCGTCAAGGACGAGCAGGGCCGCCTGCGCGTGGCCGCCGCCACGACGACCGGCGACAGCGGCTTCGAGCGGGCCGAGCGCCTGATCGACGCCGGCTGCGACGTGATCGTGGTCGACACCGCCCACGGCCACTCGATCAAGGTGCTCGACGCCGTCGCCCGGGTGAAGCAGCTCTCGAACGCCGTGCAGGTCATCGCCGGCAACGTCGCGACGCGGGACGGCGCCAAGGCGCTGATCGATGCCGGCGCCGACGCCATCAAGGTCGGCATCGGCCCGGGCTCGATCTGCACCACCCGCATCGTGGCGGGCGTGGGCGTGCCGCAGCTCACCGCGCTGATGGAGGCCGTCGAGGCGGCCGGCGAGGCCGACATCCCGGTCATCGCCGACGGCGGCATCAAGTATTCCGGCGACCTCGCGAAGGCGATCGCGGCCGGCGCCTCCGTGGCGATGCTGGGCTCGCTGCTCGCCGGCACCGACGAGGCTCCGGGCGAGGTGTTCCTCTACCAGGGCCGTTCCTACAAGTCGTACCGCGGCATGGGCTCGGTGGGCGCCATGGCCCGCGGCTCGGCCGACCGCTACTTCCAGGCCGAGGTGAGCGACACCCACAAGCTCGTGCCGGAGGGCATCGAGGGGCAGGTCCCCTACAAGGGCCCGGTCGGCAACGTCCTGCACCAGCTCGCCGGCGGCCTGCGCGCCGCCATGGGCTACGTCGGCGGCGCCACGATCCCCGAGTTCCAGGAGCGGGCGCAGTTCATCCGCATCACCAATGCCGGCCTGCGCGAGAGCCACGTCCACGACGTGACGATCACCCGCGAGAGCCCGAACTACCCGTCGCGGACCTGAAGGACCCATGCGCACGCTGATCGTCGGGGCCGGCGCGACCGGCGGCTATTACGGGGCGCGCCTCGCCGAGGCGGGCGCCGACGTGACCTTCCTGGTCCGGCCGGCCCGGGCCGCGAAGCTGGCGGCGGACGGCCTGAACGTCCGCTCGCCGCTCGGCGACCTGCACCTGCCCGGCCCGCCCACCGTAACGGCCGATAGGCTGGCCGGGGCCGGGCGGTTCGACCTCATCCTGCTGTCGTGCAAGGCCTACGACCTCGACAGCGCCGTCGCGGACCTCGCGCCGGCCGTGGGGCCCGACAGCGCGATCCTGCCCGTGCTCAACGGCATGTCGCATCTCGACGTGCTCGACGCCCGGTTCGGCGCCGAGCGCGTGCTCGGCGGCTCCTGCGCGATCGCCGCGACGCTCGCGCCGGACGGCGCGATCCGCCACATGAGCGAGCTGTGCAGCATCACCTACGGCGAGCGGGACGGGTCGCGCTCGCCGCGGATCGAGGCCGTCGACGCGCTGATGCGCGGCCTCAAGTTCCAGCCGCGCCTGAGCGACGTGATCCTGCAGGAGATGTGGGAGAAGTGGGTGTTCCTGGCGACTCTCGCCGGGGCGACGACCCTGATGCGCGCGGCGGTCGGCGACATCGTGGCGGCGCCCGAGGGCACCGCGCTGATCGCGGCGCTGCACGCGGAGTGCACGGCCGTCGCCGCGGCGAGCGGCTTCGAACCGCGCGGCGTGGTGGCCGAGCGGGCGCGGGCGCAGCTGACAGCGGCCGGGTCCACGTTCACGGCCTCGATGCTGCGCGATATCGAGAACAAGGGCCGGATCGAGGCGGACCACGTGATCGGCGACCTGATCGCCCGCGGCCGGCGGCTGGCGCCGGAGGCGCCGTTCCCGCTCCTGACCGCGGTCTATACCGGCCTCAAGGCCTACGAGGCGCGGCGGGCGCGGGAGGCGGCCTGAGCCGCGCCCCGCGCGGTCGTCTCAGTAGCGGCCGGGCGGCGGCGGGGGCGGGTTACCGTATTCCAGCTGCGTCTTGGCATCGACCCGCGGGCGCGGCACCGGAGTCAGCTCCGGCTGGGCGGCGGGCGCGCTCGCGCAGGCGGCCAGCGAGGCGGTGACCAGGGCCGCGAGGGCGACGCGAACGGTGGACGTCATGGGCTGGGTTACTCCCGGGATGCGCCCGGCGACGGACGGTCTGGTCCGGGGCGGGCGGATGCCATACGACACGCGGCGGCCCGCACGGCGGACCGCCCGCAGCACGGTCTGCGCCGCGAAGGTGCAGGAAGCTCGGCCGTAACGTGGCGGCATCGTGGGCCAAGCGTGGCCGTTTCACGTCGTCGTCCACGACGGCGTTGAGGTGATCTCTGACGCATTCCGAAGGATCCGACCCCTGACCCCCGCTGCTCGCTGCTCCGCCGCCATCGAAGTCCTGACCGATATCGCCGAGCGCCGTCGGCCGGCCGCCGACGCCCTGAAGGACTGGGGTCTCGCCCACCGCTTCGCCGGTTCGGGCGACCGCGCGGGCATCGCCGGCCTCGTCTACGACGCCCTGCGGCGTCGGGCCTCGGCGGCCTGGATCATGGGCGCCGACACGCCGCGCGCCGTCCTGATCGGGACGCTGCGCCTCCAGCAGGGCCTCGCGGCCGCCTCGATCGCGGCCCTGTTCACCGGCGAGCGCTTCGCGCCGGCTCCCCTGAGCGACGACGAGCGCGCGCGCCTCGACGGGGGGACGCTGCAGGACGCGCCGCCCGAGGTAGCGGGCGACGCGCCGGCCTTCGTGCTCCCGGACCTCGCGGCCACGCTCGGCGACGACCTCGTTCCGGAGCTGAAGGCACTGGCGCGGCGCGCGCCCCTCGATATCCGGGTGAACGCCCTGCGCGGCGACCGCGACGCGATCCTGCCGGCGCTCGCGGCCTTCGACGCTGCGCCGACACCGCACGCGCCGGCCGGCCTGCGCGTCCCGATCGGTGCCGACGGACGCGGTCCGGCGCTCCACGTCGAGGCCGAGTTCCTGGACGGCTGGTACGAGATCCAGGACGAGGGCTCGCAGCTGGCCGCGCTCCTTGCCGCGCCCCGGGCCGGCGAGACCATCGTCGACCTCTGCGCCGGCGGCGGCGGCAAGACGCTGGCACTCGCGGCCGAGACCGGCAACGGCGCCCGCCTGATCGCCACCGACGGCGATCCGCGCCGCCTCGCGCCGATCCACGAGCGCCTGCGCCGGTCCGGCGCCCAGGCCGAGGTGCGGACCCCGCGCAGCGGCAAGGCGCGGGCCGACGTGCTCGAGGACCTCGACGGTAAGGTCGACCGGGTCGTGGTCGACGCGCCCTGCACCGGGTCCGGCACGTGGCGCCGGAATCCCGACGCCAAGTGGCGGCTGCGGCCCGGGAGCCTGGCGCTTCGGACCGCCGAGCAGGCCCAGGTCCTCGATCGGGCGGCGCGGCTCGTCAGGCCCGGCGGCCGGATCGTCTACATCACCTGCTCGCTGCTCGCGGCGGAGAACGACGCCGCCGTCTCCGGCCTCCTGTCGGGCTGGCGCGGCCGCTTCGACGGGGTCGCCGCGGACGAGGTGCTGGCAACAGGGCCGGACTCGCTCCGGACAGCCGTGCGGAAGACGACCCACGGGATCCAGATGAGCCCGCTGCGGACTGGCACCGACGGCTTCTACGTCGCGGTGATCGCGCGTAAGGGCTGAAGCGCGCCGCCGCGACGGAACCGGCGTCGCCTCCTCGGGCGTTCCTCCCGCGCTCCCGCGGGAGCCGGGCTCGCCTCGGGGCAGTTCCGCGCGCGGCCTGATCCGGGAGATGTCCTTGCGCCTCGACCGCCGTGTCCTGCTCGCCGGTCTCGGAAGCGTCCTCGGGCTGCCCAGCGCCCGGGCGGAGGGCTCCGCGAAGACGGCACCGCAGCCCGCCCTACACGAGTCGGTCCGGGCGCTGCCGCGCTCGCTGCCCGGCGCGGACCTGCAGGTGATCGAGCTCTGGCCCGGCGCGCCGCCGGGCGGCGGTGACGGGCCGAACGCGGACGGCTACCGCTACGTCGAGGGGACGTTCGGCGACATCACCCGGGTCGCGCGGCCCTGTCTGCTGGTCATGCGGCCCGCCAACCCCAACGGCGCCGCGATGATCGTCGCGGCCGGCGGCGGCTACGAGTTCATCGCCATCGGCAACGAGGGCGTCCCGGTGGGCCGCGTCCTGAACGCCGCCGGCATCACGGTCTTCCTCCTCGTCTACCGCCTGCCCGCGGAGGCCTGGGGCTCGGGGCCGGACGCGCCGCGGCAGGATGCGCAGCGCGCCCTCCGGCTGGTCCGGGCGCGCGGCGCGGAGTTCGGCATCGACCCCGCCCGGGTCGGGGTGCTCGGCTTCTCGGCGGGCGGCCACCTGATGGGCGAGACCGCGGTCGGGAGCGCCCGGGACCTCTACGCGGGCGTCGACACCGCCGACGCCCAGCCCATCCGGCCCGTGCTGGCCGGTCTGATCTACCCGGTCATCACCATGCGCAAGCCGTTCGACCGGACCGCGACACGCCGCATCCTGGTCGGCGACGAGGTCACCCCCGACGAGATGAAGACCTACTCGGTGGATTTGCAGGTCGGGCCGGAGACGCCGCCGACCTTCCTGGTCCAGGCGATCGACGATCCCGTCGCGGTGGCTGACCATCCGCTGCTGATGTTCTCGGCGCTGCGGAAGGCGCGGGTCCCGGCCGAGCTGCACCTGTTCGAGCGCGGCGGCCACGGCTTCGGCCTCGGCGCACCCGGGACGCCCGCGGCAGCCTGGCCGGGCCTGTTCCTGGCCTGGATCCGCCTGCACGGCTTCCTGCGCGCCTGATCGCTCACTCCCCCCGCGTCTGCAGACGGTGCAGCTTGGCGACCTTCGGCCGGCTGGTCCGAAACTGGCCGCGCTCCACCGCGACGAAGACCACGATCGCGATGGCGAGCGTCGTCAGCCACCAGACCGCGGTCAGACCGACGCTCAGGCAGGCCACCGTGAAGGCGGCCGCGAAGCAGCCCATCGCGCCGGGCACCAGCGCCGGGCCGTCCCGACCCGCCCGCCGGATCGACGCGTACAGGGCGAAGGCGGCGGCCAGCGCGCCGACGATGCCGAGCTCGTACCAGAACTCGAAGAGCGCCGTGGTCGGTGCGTTGGCCGGCAGGAGGCCGACCAGGCGTCCGCGCAGGGCCGTCTCGAAGCCGTGTCCGGTGATCAGCCGCACCGGGTCGGAGGTCACGACCTTCTGCCAGCTCTTCAGCGACAGCACCGCGGGTGCGACCGGGCCGAGGAGGGCGGCGCCCACCGGCCGCGCCAGGAAGGGGAGCAGCGGAGCCGCTGCCAGCAGGGCGGCCGAGAGGATGGCGGTGAGCGACACGCCGAGCCGCGGCCGGTAGCTCGTCGCCGCGAAGGCGACGGCGCCGACCGACAGGGCGGCGATCTGGGTCCCGTCCGGCTGGACCGTGAGGGCGAGGGCGACGAGCAGCGCGAGGCCCAGCGCCTCCCGGTCGCGGCGCCGGGACCGCAGCCACGCCAGGGCCGGCCAGAGGAGCAGGATGAGCAGGACGAGCCCGCGATCGAGCGCGCCGTCATCCTCGACGCCGGACGGCGCCAAGTGGGCGCCGAACAGCCCGAGCATGATCGCCACGATCGCGCCCGCCACGACGCCGAGCGGCAGGAGATAGAGGTTCGCCGAGCGCATCCGGTCGGGCAGGGCGAGGTAGCCCAGGAGGGCGAGGCCGATCGTTGCGCCGAGATTGGCGAGCCGCTCGAGCGCCGGCCCGAGGAAAGGCGTCCAGGTCAGCGACAGGGCCGACCAGAGGACGACCAGCATGCCGGCCAGGAAGGCCGGAGCGTTCAAGAGGCGGAAGGTCGCCGGGCGGACCGGGCGCTGGCGCCGGTCGATGACGCTGGCGATGATCAGCAGGATCACGGCGATCGGCGCGAGGATCACCGAGGCGCGGCGGGCCACCTGCGCGAGGACGGGGAGAACCACGAACAGGCCGAAGAAGCCGATACGCCGCAGCAGGGCGGCGGCGTCGAGCGCCGGATCGATGGTGGTGGAGTTCGACGCGCGCGGCATCTTGCGCCTTCTCCCGGACCGGGACGGCCGGATCCCTGCTCGATACGCAAGGCCCGCGCAAGCCGCTGTAGACGTGGCGCCACAGTCCGGCCCGTGCGAACCGCGCCTACACCGCGGTGGCGGTCTCCCGCGGGCGCCGGCGGACGGCCCGCCGGCCGACATCCGAGGCGACGCGCCAGCCGCCCCACGCGACGAAGAACCCGATCAGACCGGCGGCGAGGCCGTCGGCACTCGTGGGCACGGCCGGGCTGAAGTCGCGATAGGCGGCCTCGGCCACCGGCAGGTCGGGATCGCGCAGCATCGCCACCACCCGGCCCAGGGGGCTCGTCGCCGCATTCAGGGCCTGTTGCTGGGCGCTCAGGCGAGCGAGGCGCGCGATGTCGGACTGGGCGGCCTCGCCGCGGCGGGCGACCAGCTGGTCCGGGCTGGCCCGCAGCCGATCGACGGCGCCCTCGCGCGTCGTGCCGGACGCCTGCGCGTCGGATTCGAGGACCGCCACCTGTCGACGGAGCTCGTCCGCGGCGCCGCCGAGGCGCTGCGCGTATTGCTGCGCGAATTCGGGAGCCTGCGCGGCGACCACGCCTCCGAGCAGGCCGAGGGCGAGGCCGAAGGTGCGGAACACGCGAAACATGTCTGGCCTCCGGCGCAATCGACCCCCGACAAAGAGCACGCGCGGGGCCGCGGTTCCAGCCGGGGCGCCGCGACGACCGGCTCGGAGGGCTCAGGCCGGCAGCGTCAGGAGCCCGGCCTTGCCGTCGGCGCAGCCGAACAGCAGACGGCTGCCGCGCGCGTCCCAGCCGAGCGCCGTGACGCCGCTGCCCTGGACGGCCGGGCGCACCAGCAACTCGGCCGCGTCGGTGAAGCGGACGAGCAGGATGCAGCCGTCCTCGTAGCCCATGGCCAGCACGGGCGCCTTCGGGTGGAACGCCACGCGGGCGACGCGGGCGGGCCGGACACCGCATTCCCGCGGCGCCTTGCCGGTCGGACCCTCCTTGCTGTCGAAGGGCCACACGATCGCCGCCTCGGCACCGCTGGTGGCCAGCCAGTTCCCGTCGAACGACCACGACATCGATCGGACCTTGCCGGGGTAGCCCGACATCCGCATGTGGCCGCGATCCGGCTGGAGGCGCCAGCCGTGCAGGCTGTTCTCCTGCATGGTCGAGACCACGAAGCGCCCGTCCGGCGACCACGTGACGTCGATATGCGAGCCCTTCCAGGTGATCACCTCGGCGGGCGTCTCCAGGTTGGGGTACCAGAGGCTCACGCCGTTGTAGTGGGCGACGCCCAGCCGGTAGCCCTTGGGCGCGAAGACGAGGCCGCGGGCGGAGGACGGCGCCTCGAAGGTCTTCTCGCGGCCCTTGGCGTCGCGGGCCACGACGGTGCGGCCGGCCGACCACGCCACGGCGCCGTCGGGATGGGCGGCGAGCGCGTCGATCCACGCGCCGCCCTTGGCGAGGCCGACCTGCTCCATCGCGCCATCGGCGCGGATCGACACCACCCGGCCGTCGTCGCCCCCGGTGAGGAGCCGGTCGGCTCCGGCCGCCGCGACGAGGATCCCGCTGTCGGGATGCGCGGCGACACGGGCGATCCCGTCGTCCCGGACCAGCGCGACCGTACCGTCGCTCAGCGCCAGGACCGGCTCATCCTTGAGGAAATGCGCGGCGAGCACGTGCTCGCCGGGCTCGAGCGCGGCGACGTGGCTGGTGAGGGACGGGTTGCTGACGGGGCTGCTCATGTCGGGGGGACCTTCGCGGCCGGCGGCGCGGTGCGCAAGACCAGGAACGCGGTTATCGACGCCAGCCCGCCCGAGATCGCCGCGGGGGCGACGAGCGCGTACAGGCCGAACTGCTGGTAGGCGTGCGCGCCCAGATAGGCGCCGAACAGCAGCGAGATCCAGACGAGGGCGTCGCCGAGCCAGCCGAGCGGATCGCCGGTCCGGGTCAGGGCCTGCGCGATCTTCTGGCCGAGGCTGAACAGCGCGCCGGTCACGAAGGTCGTGCCGGCCCGGAATCCCTTCACCTGCGCCAGGACCGCGTTCTGGGATCCCATCGCCACGGCGACGAAGAAGGCCGCGAGGCCGAGTTCGGGCGACTGGAGACCGAGCCCCAGACTGGCGAGGACCAGCAGGGACTCGTAGGCGAGGACCGCCGGCGTGGCCCACCGCGGCGGCACCAGGATCGCCAGCCCGCTCCCGAGGACCGATCCCGTCAGGAACGCGGCGATCAGGATCGCGGGGAGGATCATGCGGTGCGGCTCGACCTGGGCGCCGAGCACCGCGAGCTGCGTAGTGTTGCCGCTCATGAAGGATGTGTAGAGCCCCCCCAGCCGGACGAAGCCGAGGGCGTCGACGTAGCCGGCCATTCCCGTGAGGAGCAGGCCGACGCCCAACTGCCAGCGGCGGTTCACGCTTCGCCCTCCTGCGCGCTCACCGGTAACGTTCCGTTAACCATTCCGGCGCCTTCGTTGAGGGGTGCCGGGCCGCGGTTAACGCGCCGCTCACCAAACCCGAGCAATTCGATGCAAACACGGTGAACGCCGCGTCGGAGGGGGCCGTTGCCCCAGCGATCCGGCTCGGGGACACCGTGCCCCCGCCGGGTGAGTGGGAGTTGCGTCATGGTTCCGTTCGCCGCCGCTTTCGTCTGCCCGACCCTGCCCGTTCCGGACCGGGGCGCCGCCACGATCCTGGTCGTCGAGGACGAGCCGACCGTGTGCGAACTGGCCGCCGAGGCGCTCCTCGACGAGGGGTACCGGGTGCTCACCGCCGCGGATGCCTGGGAGGCCGAGGCGATCCTGGCGCGGGAGAGCGTCGACCTGCTCTTCACCGATATCGATCTGGCCCGCAACACGGACGGCCTGTCGCTCGCCCGGTGCGCCCGCCGGCTCTCGCCGGATCTGCCGGTCGTCTACACCTCCGGCGGCCGGGCGTCGCTCGCGGCCTGCGAGGCCGTTCCGGGCTCGGTCTTCGTGCCGAAGCCGTACCGGCCGAGCCAACTCGTGGCGCTGACGCAGGACGTCCTGCGCACCGCGCCCCTCCACACCTTCTGAACTGGACCTCCGAGGATATCCGCCATGTGGCGCTCTCTTCCCGCAATCGGCCTCACGCTCGCCGCCGCGGTCGCTGCATCGCCGGCCCGGGCCGCCTGCGACGTGAAGGGGGCGCAGATCGAGGAGGCGATCGCCAAGAAGAGCGAGCTCCGCGAGGACGCCAACGCCCAGCTGGTGCGCGACCTCCGGACCCTGCGCGACGCCGCGATCGTCCTCGAGAGCTACAAGTTCCCGGGCGAGTGCGAGGTCCTGCTCGGGATCGTGCGCTCGCTGCTCGCCAACCCCGCGAAGACCATCGAGCAGAGCGGCGACACGGACGAGGAGAAGGCCGAGGACCTGATCGAGGCGCGCGAGCCCAAGGCCGCGGTGGGCGCCCCGAAGGCGAAGTAGCGACCCCGCGTCGGCGCCGCGCCCGGTCAGCGCTCCTCGCCCGCGCTGGCCCCGATCTTGGCACGCGCCAGCGCGCGGCTGAGCTTGGCGGCGATCTGCTCGCGCAGCGTGTCGGCCATCTCGATGTCCACGAGGCGCCAGCTCAGGCCGCGCAGCCGCAGCCGGATCCGCGTGCGCTCGGCGCGGGATCCCTCCGGCGGGATCGGGATCACGACCGCGCGGAACCCGCGCATCTCCAGGGCCGCGTAGTACGGCATGAGCCGCCCGAGGCTGCGGATGACCAGACCCTCCGGCCGGGTGCCGGCCGGCCGCTCGACGTCGAGCTTGTCGGGCCAGCCGTTGGCCAGCAGATCCATCACGGTCTCCGGCGTGACCATCGTCTCGGACAGCGCCAGGGCGAGGCCGTAGGCGGCGTCGTTGAGGCGCTGGCGGTCGCGGGGCTCCAGGTCGGAATCGGTCTCGGCGGCGACGCGCATCGCGGCGGTGATCTGCCGGACCAGCGACAGGCGCAGCGTCCGGAAGTTCACGTGGCTCTCGACGTAGGCGGCGTCGTGCCGGCGCACCGCCTGCGCGAGATCGTAGAGCGACCAGAGGGGGCTCATCGTGAAGGCGAGCCACGCCAGGGCGAGGGCGACGGGGACTGCGAGCCAGCGCACGGGCTCAGCGCCCCGTCCGCGCGGTCATGACCGCGCCGCCCATCGATCGAGGCCGGAGAATGCCGCGACGACGCGCTCGTAGACCGGCCGCTTGAACGGAACGATCAGGTCCGGAAGTTCGGACAGGTGCGCCCAGCGCCAGGCGTCGAACTCCGCCTTGTGGGCACCGCCGCCCGGTCTGAGCACGTCGATCAGATCCTCGCTCCCGACGAATCCGTAGGCGAACCATTTCTGCGTCTGGCCCCGGTAGCGACCCTTCCAGGCCTGCTTCATCACCGCGGGCGGCAGGTCGTAGGGCAGCCAGTCCGGGATCTCGGCCAGGAGCTTCACGGCCTCCGGCGGAACGTTGGTCTCCTCGTAGAGCTCGCGGCGCGCGGCGGCCTCGGCGCCCTCGCCGGGATCGATGCCGCCCTGCGGCATCTGCCACATGTGCGGACCGTCGACGTGTTCAGGACCCGCCTCCTTGCTGCGGCGCCCGACGAACACACCGCCGGAAGGTGCGATGAGGGCGATGCCCACGCAGGGCCGATAGGGCAGGGCGGTGCCCGGGTCCGAATCCGTTACCATCGCGGCGACCATAGGTCAGGGGTGGGCGAGGCGGCAACGTCGACCAAGTCTTCACCGGCCCGGACGGTGCCGGATCTACTTGCGCTGACTTCGAACACGGACACGCTCAATCGGCCGTGGAGACACGCTTGTCGCGGGCGCCCCGCAGCGCCACGCTCGCCGGCACCAGGCGCAGCCCGCGCGAATCGATCTCCTTCGCCCAGCGGGCGATCCGATCGACGCTCAGCGGTGTCCCGGTCGCCGAGACCAGGGCGAAGCCGTTGGCACGGGCCCGGGCCTCGGCCTGGGCGAGCGCGGCGTCGATCGCGTCGGCGCGCGGCGTGGCGTCGAGGACGATCTCCGCGCGGGCGACCGGCGTCTTGCCCTTGTTGGCCGGCGGCGCCGCAGGTTTCGGGGCCGTGCCGTCATCGATAAACCCGAGACCGCGGGTACCGATCTCGCGCAGGACCGGCTCGAAGGCCGCGTCGGCCATCAGCTTCGAGCCCATGAAATTCACCAGGCCGACGTAGCCCGGGAAACGGCTCAGCGCCCAGGCCAGGCGGTCCGCGTTCTCCGGTCCCCGCAACGCGGTCAGCAGCGTCTGCGGTCCCGGGTCGCTGTCGGGATAATCGAAGGGCTCCATCGGGAGCTGCAGGAAGACCTCGTGTCCGGCGTCGCGCGCCCGGGCGGCCGCGCGCTCGGTCTCCCCGCCGTAGGGCAGGAAGGCGAGGCTCACGGCGGCGGGCAGGCGCGCGGTGGCGCCGGCGGTGGCGGCCTGGCCGACGCCGAGACCGGTCACCACGATCGCGATGCGCGGCCCGGAGCCGGCCTCCTCGGACCGGGCGTAGACGTCGAGGGCACGGATGCGGCCCTCGCCCAGCTTCGGCATGACGCCGTGTCGGCCGGATTCGCTGATCCGCGGATCCGGAGCCTGGGCGAGCCGCGGGGCGCTCGGCGGCGGCACGCGGATCACCACGGCCTCGCTCGGCCCGCTGCCGGCCGGGCGAACGACCGTGACGCCGGAGGCGGTCTCGACCTCCTCGGCGCTGCGCTGGAGCGGCGCGGTTCCGGGGTTGGTCGTCGTGACCTGGGGTTGCTGCACGGCCGGCGCCTGCGCGGCCGGCCGGGCCGCGGGTTCGTGCATCGTGATCGCCACCTGGACGCTGGGCT
Source organism: Methylobacterium sp. C33D (assembly GCF_053345825.1). Classification (NCBI taxonomy): domain Bacteria; kingdom Pseudomonadati; phylum Pseudomonadota; class Alphaproteobacteria; order Hyphomicrobiales; family Methylobacteriaceae; genus Methylobacterium; species Methylobacterium sp. C33D. The sequence continues at coordinate 67,377 of NZ_JBKFAV010000008.1, read as the reverse complement.
CGCCGCCGTGGGGATCGCCCAGAGCGAGCACCAGGCCCGCCGCCACCGCGAAGCCGGTCGCGAGCGCCGCGGCCGCGATCTTGGGCCTGCGGGCGGCCGCGATCAGCCGTCCGATCCGGCCTGCGGGCTGCTCCGGCGCCGCCTCTGGCACCCCGAGGGGGCGCGTGAGGATATCGTCGGTGGACTCGGTCAAGCGGCTCTCGATACGGGATCGCGGTTCCTGCGCCGGTCGGCGCGGTCCCAACCCACGCGTCCATTGCGGCCGGGTATGGTTAATGTTCCGCTAAGCTCGGTCCCAGAACGGGAAATCCCGCCCGGCGGGACGCCGGACGGGATCGGGTCAGAGCGGCACTCGGTCCTGCGCGATCAGTTCGGCAGGCTGGGCTTCTGCTGCTGCGGTGCGGGCGTTCCGTTGGCGGCGCCCTTCTGGATGCCGTGGAGGAAGTCGACGGCCGCGATCAGCTGCTTGTCCTTGGCCGGATCCGGCGGGACGTAGGCGGAGGACCCGCCGCGCTCGTCGGTGTCCTTCTGCTTCAGGTGGCCCTTGAGCCCCGCCTCGCCCTTGGTCTCGTCCTTGCCCTTCAGCTCGTCCGGCACGTCCTGCGTGACCTCGACGTCCGGCTCGATGCCCTTCGCCTGGATCGAGCGGCCCGACGGCGTGTAGTAGCGCGCCGTGGTGAGCCGGAGCGCGCCGGAGCCGCCGAGCGGGATGATCGACTGGACCGAGCCCTTGCCGAAGGAGCGCGTACCCATGATGGTCGCGCGCTTGTGATCCTGAAGGGCGCCGGCCACGATCTCGGAGGCCGAGGCGGAGCCGCCGTTGACGAGCACCACGATCGGCTTGCCCTTGGTCAGATCCCCGGCCTTGGCGGAGAAGCGCTGGGTCTCGTCCGGGTTGCGGCCGCGGGTGGAGACGATCTCGCCGCGATCGAGGAACGCGTCGGAGACCATCACGGCCTGATCGAGCAGGCCGCCCGGGTTGTTGCGCAGGTCGACGATGTAGCCCTTGATCTTGTCGGCACCGATCTCGCCCGTGAGCTTGTCGATCGCGGCCCGCATGCCGTCGAAGGTCTGCTCGTTGAACTGGGTCAGGCGGATGTAGGCGACGTCGCCGCCCTCGACCTTCGAGCGCACCGGCTTGATCTTGATGACGTCGCGGGTGAGCGTGACGTCGATCGGATCCTTCGATTCCTTGCGGGTGATCTTGAGCTTGACGCTCGAGTTGACGGGCCCGCGCATCTTGTCGACCGCCTGGTTCAGGGTGAGGCCCTGGACCTGATCGTCGTCGATCTGCGTGATGACGTCGTTCGCGAGCAGGCCCGCCTTCGCCGCGGGCGTGTCGTCGATCGGCGTGACGACCTTGATCAGGCCGTCCTCCATCGTGACCTCGATGCCGAGCCCGCCGAACTCGCCGCGGGTGGTGGTCTGCATGTCGCGGAACGCCTTCGCGTCCATGTAGCTCGAGTGCGGATCGAGCGACGTCAGCATGCCGTTGACGGCCGCCTCGATCATCTTCGACTCGTCCGGCTTCTCGACGTAGTCGGTGCGGACCTTCTCGAAGACGTCGCCGAACAGGCTGAGCTGGCGGTAGGTCTCGGCCGAAGCGGCGACGGCCCGCGGACCCGACAGGAAGTCGGTCTGGGTCGCCACCATGGACGTTCCGGCACCGAGGAAGGCGCCGAGCATGATCAGGGAAGTCTTGCGCATCAGCCGCGAACCTTCTCGCCAAGTACCGTATTGTTCGGGCTCTTCGCCCACCACGGCTCCGGATCGATGGAGCCGCCGTCCTTCTTGAACTCGACGTAGAGCGTCGGATCACCCTCGGACCCGCCAGGACCCGCGCCCTTGTCACCCATGTTGCCGACCGGTTCGCCCGCGAGCACGAACTGACCGACCTCGACGCTGATCTGGTCCATTCCCGCGAGCAGAAGATAGTAGCCGTCGCCCGCGTTGATGATCAAGAGTTGGCCATAGGACCGAAACGGCCCGGCGAACTGCACCCACCCGTCGGCCGGCGAGGCGACCGACGCCTTCGGGCGGGTCGTGAACGACACGCCGCGGGTCGTCCCGCCATTGCCATCGGGCTGGTTGAAGCCCCGTGCGACGCGACCGCTCACCGGCCGCGGCACTTCGCCCCGCGCGTCGGCGAAATGCACCTTGGGGGCCAGCCGCGCGGGGTCGCGGAAGCCGGCCGCGGCGAACCGCTCCTGGGTGATGCGCACCTCGCGCTCCGCGGCGGCCTTGGCCTCCTCGGCGGAGCGCTTCGCCGCCGCAACCTCCGCCTCCGTGCGGTCGAGCAGGTCCTTCAGGGTCTTGGCCTGGGCGCCGAGCTCGGTGGCGCGGCGGCGTTCGGACGTGAGGCCGCTCTCCACCTCCGCCTGCCGCGCGCGCCGGGCGGCGACCAGCGCCTGGAGGCGCTGCTGCTCCCGCGCCCAGCCGGCGAGATCGTTCGAGAGGCCTTCCTTGTCCTGCGCGATCAAACCGCGCAGCCTTATCATTTCCGCGAGATCGGCCGCGAGCGTGTCGACCTCACCGCGCAGTTCCGGCACCACCGCACCGAGCAGCATCGAGGTTCGGATCGCGGCCAGCACGTCCTCGGGACTGACCAGCACGGCCGGCGGCGGGCGGCGCCCCATGCGCTGGAGCGCCGCCAGGATCTCCGCGACGACGCCGCGCCGACCCTGCAGCGAGTGCCGGATCGCGGCCTCGCTCTCGCTCATCGCCTTCAGGCGCTCCTCCAGGCGGCTCAGGCGGTCTTCCGTCGCCTGCGCCTGCCGGTTCGCGTCGAGCAGGGCGGTGTCGAGCTTCGCGCGATCGGACCCGATCGCCGCGATCTCGGCCTCGAACTGCGCGCGCTGTCCGGCGCTGGCGGCGAGGGCGTCCTGCACGCGCTTCAGGTTCTCGGCCCGGCGCTCCCGCTCCTCGTTGGCCCGCTGGATCGCCTCGGGATCGGTGGGCTTCGGGGTCTCGGCGCGCGCCGCGGCGGTGATCGACAGCACGGCCAGCAGGGCGAGTGCCGCGCGCGCGCGCCGCGGCACGGGCTTCGGCTCGGCCTCGGGATCTGACATCCTCACGGCCGCTCAGCCCGCCTCACCGCGATGGTACGGGTGTCCGGCCAGGATCGTGAGGCTGCGATAGAGTTGTTCGAGGGCGAGCACGCGAACGAGTCCGTGGGGCAGGGTGGCGGCCCCGAACGACAGGATCAGCTCCGCCCGCGTCCGAATTGAGGCGTCCAGCCCGTCCGGCCCGCCGATCACCACGACCAGGGCCGGCCGGGCCGCGTCGCGCCAGCCGGCGACGCGCTCGGCCAAGGGCTCGCTGCCGAGATCGGCCCGACCGCGCTCGTCATAGGCGACGAGGACACCGCCCGCGGGCATATGGGTCGCGAGCGCCGCCGCCTCCTCGGCGCATCGGTCGGGGGCGCGACGGGCGCGGGATTCCGGGATCTCGGCCATGTCGCAGGACGGGAAGCCGAGGCTGCGCCCGAGCTGCGCGGCCCGGTCGCGATATCGTGACGCGAGTTCGCGCTCGGGCCCGGCCTTCAGCCGTCCGACCGCGGCCAGGACCAGGCGCACCGGACCGCCGTCCGGCCTAGCCGGCCGCGAGCCCGACGGGACGGTCGGCGCCCCACATCTTCTCGAGATTGTAGAAACCGCGGACCTCGGGGCGGAAGATGTGCACCAGCACGTCGCCGGCGTCGATCAGCACCCAGTCGCATGCCGGCATGCCCTCGACCCGGGCGTTGCCGTAGCCGCGGTTCTTCATCTCCTGGATGATCTTGTCGGCGATCGAGCCGACGTGCCGCTGCGAGCGACCCGACGTGATGATCATCGTGTCGGCGAGCGAGGTCTTGCCGGCCAGATCGATCGCGATCGTCTCCTCGGCCTTCATGTCGTCGAGGCATTCGAGGGCGAGCGCCTTCAGGTCGTCCGAGCGCGCCTGACCGGCTTCGACCGGGGCCTGGACGGGGGTGCGGATCGTCTCCGTGTGACTGGTTTCGGGCAGAGTCCTGGTTCCTCGTTCTGCCGCACGGCGCCGTCGGGCCGCGCGGGATCAGGTGAAATTGGCGTTATCGGGCCGCGATTGCAACCGCGCAGGCTCCGGCCGCGCCGTCCGCGGACCCGTGCGCGCGCGGATCTGCGTGGACGACAGGGTCGAGCGGGGCCCGTGCAGGAACAGCCAGGCCGGCGGCGGCCGCAGCGCGAGCCCCGACGCCGCCGCCTCGGGAACCCGGGTGTCGGCGAGGCGCCGCGCGGCCCGGGCACTCAGCGGCGTCATGGTAAAGCTGGGGCGGTCGATCACGGCGATCGGCACGAGGCGGGCGATCTCGGCGAATCCCTTCCAGCGATGGAAGGTCCCGAGGGAATCGGCCCCCATGATCCAGACGAAGTGAACGCCCGGGCACCGGCGCGTGAGGAACCGCAGCGTCTGGACCGTGAAGCGGACGCCGAGCGCCGCCTCGAACCCCGTGACGGCGATCCGCGGGTGCCGGGCGATCGCGCGCGCCTGGGCGCACCGCGCCTCGACGGAGGGGAGGGCGCTCCGGCTCTTGAGCGGGTTCCCCGGACTCACGAGCCACCAGACCCGGTCGAGGCCGAGCCGGCGCAGGGCCGCGAGCGTCACGTGCCGGTGGCCCAGATGGGCGGGGTTGAACGATCCGCCGTAGAGGCCGATCCGCATGCCGGGGGCGCTCGGCGGCAGGGTCAGCCGCACGCCGGGCCGTCGGTTCGCGTCACGGGCGGGTCTGTCCGCTGCCGTGGACCCGGTACTTGAACGTGGTCAGCTGCTCGACACCCACCGGGCCGCGCGCGTGCATCCGCCCGGTCGCGATGCCGATCTCGGCCCCGAAGCCGAACTCGCCGCCGTCGGCGAACTGCGTGGAGGCGTTGTGCGCGACGATCGCCGAGTCGACCTCGGCCAGGAAACGCGTCGCCTCGGCGTCGTTGTCGGTGATGATCGCGTCGGTGTGATGCGAGCCGTAGGTCTCGATGTGCTCGATGGCGGCCTCGATCCCGTCCACCACCCGCACCGCGATGATCGCGTCGAGGTACTCGGTGTGCCAGTCCTCCTCAGAGGCGGCGGTCACGCGCGGATCGACCGCGCGGGTCGCGGAATCGCCCCGGACCGCGCAGCCGGCGTCGAGCAGCGCCTGGACCAGCGGCGCGAGGTGCGTCTCCGCGCAGGCGCGGTCGACCAGCAGGGTCTCGGCGGCGCCGCAGACGCTGGTCCGGCGCATCTTGCTGTTGAGCAGTACGGTGCGGGCCATGTCGAGGTCGGCCGCCGCGGCGACGTAGACGTGGTTGATGCCGTCGAGATGGGCGAAGACCGGCACCCGCGCCTCGGCCTGGACGCGCTCCACGAGGCCGCGGCCGCCGCGCGGGACGATCACGTCGACGCAGCCGTCGAGGCCGGCGAGCATCAGCCCGACCGCGGCGCGGTCGCGGGTCGGCACCAGCTGGATCGCGTCCTCCGGCAGGCCCGCATCGGCGAGCCCCCGGCTCATGGCCTTCGCGATCGCCATGGCGCTGCGGTGGCTGTCCGACCCGGCGCGGAGGATCGCCGCGTTGCCGGCCTTGAGGCAGAGCGCGCCGGCATCCGCCGTCACGTTGGGACGCGCCTCGAAGATGACGCCGACGACGCCGAGCGGCACCGCGATGCGCTCGATCAGCAGGCCGTTCGGCCGCTCGATCGCGGCGAGCTGGCGCCCGACCGGATCGGCCAGCGACCCGACCTTCTCGACGGCGTCCGCGATGGCCGCGAGGCGCCCGGGATCGAGCGTGAGCCGGTCGACCAGCGCGGCGGTCTGGCCCGCGCTGCGGGCCGCGGCCACGTCCCGAGCGTTCTCGCTCAGGATCTCGTCGCGGCTGGCGCGGATCCGCTCGGCGATCAGCTTGAGCGCCACGTCCTTGGTGCGCGCCGAGGCCAGCGCCATGCGCCGCGCCGCCGCCCGGGCGCGGCGGCCGATCGCCGCCATCTGCTCCGGAAGGGCGTCGGCCTCGGCGAAGTCCGATCTCAGGTTCAGGACGGGCACGCTGGCGTCCTCTTGTGTCGACGGCCGCGCGCGCGGCCCGGACGGGGGAGAGCGCCGTATTTGCACATCGCGCGCCGTCCCGACAAGAGTGCCGGGCCGGGAAGCATGGCGATCATCGAGACGAAAAATTGTAAATCAACAAGCTTGAATAGGCGATTTCTAGAACAGTGCCAAGTCATCGCGGTGCACCATCCAGGCACGACCGGGATAGTTGAGCAGTTCGGGAATGCGCGCGCTCGGATGACCGATGATCAGCGCGGCCTCGGCGCTGTCGTAGGCCACCAGGCCGCGGCCGAGGATCCGGCCCTCCGGATCGCGGATCATGACGGCGTCGCCTCGGGAGAAGCTGCCCTCGATCGCCCGCACGCCCACCGGGAGCAGGCTGGCCCCGCTCCGGAGCGCCTGCTCGGCGCCCGCGTCGATCGTCAGGGTGCCGCGCGGCTCCAGCGAGCCGGCGATCCAGGTCTTCCGGGCGGCCGTGGGCGTGGAGCCCGACAGGAACCACGTGCAGCGCGCCCCGTCCCGCACGGCCCGCAGCGGATTCTTCCCGCGCCCGTCCGCGATGACCAAGTGCGTACCGCCCGAGGCCGCGATCTTGGCGGCCTCGACCTTGGTGCGCATGCCGCCCCGCGACAGCTCGGAGGCCGGGCCGCCGGCCATCGCCTCGATCTCCGGGGTGATGCGGTCGACCACGGCGAGGTGACGGGCGTCCGGATCGCTCTGGGGCGGCGCGGTGTAGAGGCCGTCGATGTCGGAGAACAGCACCAGCACGTCGGCGTCGATCATGGTGGCGACCCGGGCGGCGAGCCGGTCGTTGTCGCCGTAGCGGATCTCCGAGGTCGCCACCGTGTCGTTCTCGTTCACGACCGGGACCGCGCGCATCTCCAGGAGCTTCAGCACGGTGGCGCGGGCGTTGAGGTAGCGGCGGCGCTCCTCGGTGTCCTGCGGCGTCACGAGGATCTGGCCGGCGACGATGCCGTGATGGCCCAGGGCCTCGGCCCAGTGGCGCGCCAGGGTGATCTGCCCCACCGAGGCTGCGCCCTGGCTCTCCTCCAGGCGCAGGACGCCGGGCGGCAGGCCCAGCACCGTCCGGCCGAGGGCGATGCTGCCCGAGGACACGACCAGGACGTCCACGCCCCGCGCGTGCAGCTCCGCGATGTCCTCGGCCAGCGCGGCGAGCCAGGCGTGCCGCAGGCGGCCGGCACTGCGATCGACCAGCAGGGCCGAGCCGACCTTGATGACCACACGGCGGAATTCTTCGAGGGCGGGGATCATGATTCTTGCGAGGAGGCGCGTACGAGGCGGGTGTGAACCAAGACCCGCCCTTTGAACAGTCGGTCGAGGGTCACGGCTGCCAGGCGGCCACCGGCTTCCGTTCGGCCTCGGCGCTGGCATCGATCTCCGCCTGGAGCGCCCGCAGCGCCTCGGGCACGCCCTTGCGGCTCGCCGAGGACAGGACCAGCGGCGCGCGGCCGGCGGCGCGTTTCAGCTTGGCCACCTGGCTCTTGAGCGTGTCGGCGTCGAGGGCGTCGGCCTTCGACAGCGCCACGATCTCGGGCTTCTCCGCGAGTCCGTTGCCGTAGGCCTCGATCTCGCCGCGGACCAGCTTGTAGGTCTTGCCGGCATGCTCGCTCGTGCCGTCGACGAGGTGCAGCAGCACCCGGCAGCGCTCGACATGGGCGAGGAACTTGTCGCCGAGGCCGACGCCCTCGTGGGCGCCCTCGATCAGTCCCGGGATGTCGGCGAGCACGAACTCGCGCCCGTCCGACCGCACCACGCCGAGGCCGGGATGCAGGGTCGTGAACGGGTAGTCGGCGATCTTCGGCTTCGCCGCGGTGACGCTCGCCAGGAAGGTCGACTTGCCGGCGTTGGGGAGGCCGACGAGCCCGGCATCGGCGATCAGCTTGAGCCGCAGCCAGATCCACATCTCCTGGCCCTCCTGGCCGGGATTGGCGTGCTTCGGCGCGCGATTCGTCGAGGTCGTGAAGTAGGCGTTGCCGAAGCCGCCGTTGCCGCCCTTGGCGAGGCGGATCTTCTGGCCGACCTCGGTCAGGTCGGCGAGCAGCGTCTCGCCGTCCTCGGAGAAGATCTGCGTGCCGGCCGGGACCTTCAGGACCGTGTCGGCGCCGTTGGCGCCGTGGCAGTTCGAGCCCATGCCGTGCTCGCCCTTCCTGGCCTTGAAGTGCTGCTGGTAGCGGTAGTCGATGAGGGTGTTGAGACCCTCCACGCACTCCACCCAGACGTCGCCGCCGCGGCCGCCGTCGCCGCCGTTCGGGCCGCCGAACTCGATGAACTTCTCCCGCCGGAACGAGACGCAGCCGGGACCGCCATCACCGGAGCGGACATAGACCTTGGCTTCGTCGAGGAACTTCACGACCTGAATCCTTTGTCGGGCGCGGATTCGCGACCCGCACCATCACCCTGTCGGCGGCCGCCGGCCAGCCCGGCGCCGCGGGACCGCATCAGGCGGCCCGAGTCATCGCCGGCTCCGATGCCGGATCCTGCCAGCGCCGCCGGTCGAGACTGAAGAGATCGACCGGCAGGTCCGCGCCGCGCGCCGGGAAGGGCCGGGACGCGCTGCCGGTCGGCACGAAGCCGCAGGCTTCCAGCACGCGCCGGGACGCCGGGTTGACCGCGCGGGCCGAGGCGGCGAGTTCCGTCCCGCCGGTGTAGGCGAAGAAGGCGTGGCACAGAGCCGTCGCGGCCTCGGCCATCAGGCCGCTGCCCCAGTAGGGCTGCCCGAGCCAGTAGCCGAGTTCCGGCGGTGCGCCGGCCCGCCCCTCGATGCTGATGACTCCGATGAGGCTGCCGGGCGCCGCCCGCGGCGCGAGGGCGAGCGTGAGCGCGGCGCCCGCGGCGTTCTGCGCGCGCGCCCGCAGCAGGAACGCGTCCACCTCCGGGGCCGGGAGCGGGTGCGGCACCCGTGCCAGCATCTCGGCCACCGACGGGTCGCCGGCCAGCTTCAGGATCGCGTTCCTGTCCTTGGCGGTCGGCCAGCGCAGCCACAGCCGCCGCGTCTCGATCCGGAAAACGTCATCACGGGTCAGATCGGGGAACATCGTGCCCTCGCAGGGCGGCGCGCCCGAATCCGGGGCACCGCCTCAAGACGACGAAGGGGAGGATGGCGTCCCATCCTCCCCGGTGTTCCGTCCGACCCGGCCCGTCAGGGGCTCGGCAACGACGTCTCCGGTCCGGTGTGGGACACCGGGCGGGACGCCAGCTTCGCCACTCAGGGCGCCCGCCTCTTATTCCGCGGCCTCGGCCAGCGGGGTAACAGCTACGAAGGCGCGCCCGCGGCGCGTCTCGAAGCGGACATGGCCCGGTACCAGCGCGAAGATCGTGTGGTCCTTGCCCATGCCGACATTGGCGCCGGGATGCCATTTGGTGCCGCGCTGACGCACGATGATGTTGCCCGGAATCACGGCCTCCGAACCGAACTTCTTGACGCCGAGGCGCCGGCCTTCCGAGTCGCGACCGTTGCGGGACGAACCGCCAGCCTTCTTGTGTGCCATGGGATGAGCTCCGAATTCTGTGTGGCTTGGATGCGGTCGCGGATCGGTCCCTCAGGGGACCGTACGCGCCCAGCGTCTGGCGTGCGTCAGGCCGAGATGCCCGTGATGCGCACGACCGTGTGGTCCTGCCGGTGACCGCGGCGGCGGCGGGAGTTCTGCCGGCGGCGCTTCTTGAAGGCGATGACCTTCTTGTCGCGACCGTGGCGCACGATCTCGCCCGTGACGCTGATGCCCGACAGGGTCGGGGCGCCGACCTGGGTCGCGCCCGCGCCGTCGGCGAACAGGAGGACCTCGCCGAAGGTCACTGCCTCGCCCGCCTCGCCCGCCAGGGAGGCGATGGTGATGGTGTCGTTGGCGGCGACGCGGTACTGCTTACCGCCCGTCTTGATGACTGCGAACATCGTTCTCTCGTGTTCTCGAACGGCCTCCGGGGCGGCTGCCCCTGGACCGGCTTCTTGTTTGAAGTCATTGCGCGGGCGCTCGGCCCGGACAACGCGAAACGCGCGGACCCCAGCAGAGGCCGCGCGCCATGCGGGGTCACTACGGGTGCGGCGGCGCCGTGTCAATCCGCGCCAACCTGAAGGGCGGCGTCAGCGGATCGGCGCGCCGGTCGCCAGGATGCCCTTCGCGACGCTGCCCGCCGGGCCGAAGGCGGCCAGCGCCTGCGCGCACCAGGTGTCCCGGCCGTCGGCGGCGAGCTGCTGACGCACCTGCGTGGCGCGGGTGCGCAGCTTCTCCTCCAGCATCGCCTCCTGCCCGGCATTGACCCGGGCCGCGAGGCGGAGCGTCGTCAGCTGGCCGGCGCGGACCTGCACGCCCGGACAGGCCTGCTCGGCGATGATGGTCGTGGCCGCTGCAGACGCGTAGTTGTCGAGGGGTGAGGCCGGGGCTGCCGGGCTGGCCGGCGCCTGCGCGGCGGCCGTCCCCGCGAGGCTCAGCGTCAGGGCAAGAGTGGGGACACCGACACGCCGCACGGCTCTGATCTCCAGGGTTGGTATCGATCGGCGCGGTGACGCGCCCGCCCCGCTCGGGACGATGCCGGGCGCTGCGCGGGAGACGGGTGGTCCTGGGAGGCCAGCGTCCCGCGGCGGCACCGCGACGGCGGCTGACTACACCCCCGGCAGCGGGGCGTCACCCGTCGCGTGGCCTCTCGCGCCGGGTCCGATGCCGGCCGTGCAGGGGCCCGGCACCGAGACGGCACCGCGGGTCCCGGATCGGTCGCGACCCGGCGGGATGACAGGGAGCGGCCGGCGTTCGGTCAGGGCGCGGCCTTGAACTCGCCCTCGATGCGCAGGCTGACCTCGTCGCCGAGCTGCGGCAGGTAGGCGTTGATGCCGAAATCCGAGCGCTTGACGACAGCGCGCCCGTCGAAGCCGACGGTGTAGCGCTGATCCACCGGATGGATGCCGGCCTGGTTGAAGGTGGCGTCGATCGCGAACGGCCGGACCGTCCCCCGCAGGTTGAGGTCGCCGGTGATCCGCGCGGTGGTCGGGCTGGTGGGCTCGACCTTGGTGGCGGTGAAGGTGGCGGTCGGGAACTTGGCCGTGTCGAAGAAGTCGGGAGCCGCGAGGTGCTCGTTCAGCCGCGCGCTGCCGGTCAGGACGCTGCCGAGCGGCACGGTCACCTCCAGGCGACTCTTCTCCGGCGCCTTGGGATCGAGCTGGAGGGTGCCGCTGAGCCCCGCGAACTGGCCGTAATAGGTCGAGTAGCCGAGATGCGAGACCGACCACGTGATCTTGCCATGATCCGGATCGAGCACGTAGCTGCCGGGTCGGACCTGTGTCGGGTCCGCGCTCGGCGCCACGGGGGCGGGCGGGGCCGCCGGGTCGTCCGCGGCCCGGGTCGGGCCGGCGCAGATCAGGCCGATCAGGACAAGAAGTGGCGCGCGCATGGTCATCCCCCCGCGACCGGCCAAGCTCGGCCGGCGCGGGCCCGTGATTTCATGATCTCCCTGCGCGCTCAAGCACGTCTGGCGGAGGCCGACGCGGTTCTGTAGGCAGGCCGAGGCAGCGGCAGGCAAGGCATGATCGGCAAGCTCAAGGGCGTCGTGGACTCGTTCGGCGAGGATTTCGTGATCCTCGACGTGTCGGGTGTCGGCTACATCGTCCACTGCTCGGCGCGGACCCTCCAGCGCATGCCCAAGGTCGGCGAGCCCGCGGAACTGTCGATCGAGACCCACGTCCGCGAGGACATGATCCGCCTCTACGGCTTCCGCTCGGACGCCGAGCGGGAGTGGTTCCGCCTGCTCCAGACCGTCCAGGGCGTCGGCGCGCGGGTGGCGCTCGGCGTGCTCTCGGTGCTGGAGCCCGAGGCGCTGGCGAGCGCCATCGCCACCGGCGACAAGGGCTCGATCAGCCGGGCCCCGGGGGTCGGGCCGCGCCTCGCCGCCCGGCTCGCCGCCGAGCTCAAGGACAAGGCGCCGGCCTTCGCGCCCGTCGACCCCGCGCTGGTCGCCCTGACGGGCGCCGTCGAGGAGGGGGCCGCCCCGCAGCCGGTGGCGGACGCCGTCTCGGCCCTGGTCAATCTCGGCTACCCGCAGGTCCAGGCCGCCGCCGCCATCGCGGCTGCGCTGAAGGGCGCGGGGGAGGGCGCCGAAGCGAAGGTGCTGATCCGGCTGGGCCTGCGCGAGCTCGCCCGCTGACGGCCCGACCCGACAGACCTGACGCGCCCCCAAGACGTGACACTTGGGGCGCAGTCAGATCGCGCGCCCTTGACCCGCGCGCCCTTGACCCGCGCGGCCGACGGTGCCATGTCCGCCGCGGCCACTAAGACATTGAAAAGCCAGCTACTTTTCAACTCTTCTAAACTGGCGCGTGTATCCGGAAGGGTCGTCGACGACCACGACGGGCGCGGGGATGACGGGATTTGCGGCGCGCATGATCGTCTGTTCTTGTAACGTCTTGTCGGACGGCGCGGTCCGAGGCTGCCTGGCGCCCGGACCCGGCTGCCCGCGCACGCCCGCGCAGGTCTATGCCTGTCTCGGCTGCAGCCCGAAATGCGGGCGCTGCGCCCGCACCATCCGATCCATCATGCAGACCGCCTTAGGCGAGGCCGCTGCGGCGGAGAGCAGCCATGCTTGCACGACGGCTTGCGCGAGCGCCTGTAGTTTGGTGAAATTCCAAAGTGCGGATGAGGGAGTCGCGGCCTGATGCTTCTACCCCCCGCCTGAGAGCACGGTAAGGAGTACGGGGGCATGAAGGGCGACACCAAGGTCATCGAGTATCTGAATCGCGGCCTGCGCAGCGAGCTGACCGCCGTCAGCCAGTACTGGCTGCATTTTCGCATGCTCAATGACTGGGGCTACGTCGAGCTGGCGAAGTTCTGGCGCAAGGAATCGATCGAGGAGATGAACCACGCCGACCGGTTCATCGACCGGATCCTGTTCCTCGACGGGTTCCCGAACCTCCAGGAGCTCGACCCGCTCCGGATCGGTCAGAACGTCCAGGAGATCCTGGAGTCCGATCTCGCCGCCGAGAACGAGGCCCGGAGCCTCTACCTCGAGGCCGCGAAGTACTGCGACTCGATCAACGACCGCGTGTCGAAGCGCCTCTTCGAGGATCTGGCCGAGGACGAGGAGGGTCACATCGACTTCCTCGAGACCCAGCTGGAGCTGATCAAGCAGATCGGCCTGCCGCTCTACGCGCAGAAGCATATCGGCGGGCTCGAGCAGATCGCCCCCGAGAAGGAGTGAGAGTGCCCGGGCGCCCGCCGACCGCGCGGCGGGGCGGGCGCCCGGATCGCCAGGCGGTCAGGGGCGGGGCCGGCGCGGCCCGGTCCCTGAGCGCGTGAGACGGCAAGCTGGGGAACGGGATGCGGCTCGTGGTGGTGGGCGCCGACGGGCGCATGGGGCGGATGCTGATCCGCGCGGTGGCTCAGGCCGAGGGCTGCACGCTCTCCGCGGCGATCGAGCGCGACGGTTCACCGGCGCTGGGGCAGGACGCCGGCGTCCTCGCCGGGCTGCCGCCCCTCGACGTGCCCGTCACCGACGACGCCCTCACGGCCTTCGCGGCCGCCGACGGCGTCCTCGACTTCACCGCGCCGGCCGCCACCATCGCCTTCGCCGAGCTCGCCGCCCAGGCGCGCATCGTCCACGTCGTCGGCACGACCGGCCTGTCGGAGGACGACTTCGCCAAGCTGAAGGCGGCCTCGTACCACGCCCGCATCGTGCAGTCGGGCAACATGTCGCTCGGCATCAACCTGATGGCCGCCCTCGTCCGCCGGGTCGCCAAGGCCCTCGGCGACGAGTTCGACATCGAGATCGCCGAGATGCACCACCGCATGAAGGTGGACGCTCCCTCCGGCACCGCGCTGATGCTCGGCGAGGCCGCCGCGGAGGGCCGCGGCGTCGACCTGAAGGCGGTCCGGGTGTCGACCCGCGACGGGCATACCGGCGCCCGCCGGCCCGGCGATATCGGTTTCGCAACACTCCGCGGCGGCAGCGTCGTCGGCGACCACAGCGTGATCTTCGCCGGCACCGGCGAGAGCCTGACGATCAGCCACCACGCCGCCGACCGGGGCCTGTTCGCGACGGGCGCCGTCAAGGCCGCGCTCTGGGCGCATCCCAAGCCCCCGGGCCTCTACACCATGGCCGACGTGCTCGGCCTATGATTGGCGGCGCGGCCTCGACGGAGCGGCTGCTCGTCCTCGTCCGGCACGGTCAGAGCGAGTGGAACCTCCAGAACCTGTTCACCGGCTGGCGCGACCCGGACCTGACCGAGCGCGGCGTCGCCGAGGCGCGGGCGGCCGGACGCGGGCTGAAGCGGGACGGCTACGGCTTCGACGTCGCCTTCACCTCCGAGCTGATCCGGGCGCAGCGCACCTGCGCGCTAGTCCTCGAGGAGATGGGCCTGTCCGCGATCCCGGTCCTGCGCGAGCGCGCCCTGAACGAGCGCGATTACGGTGACCTCTCCGGTCTCAACAAGGACGAGGCCCGCGCCCGCTGGGGCGACGCGCAGGTCCACGCTTGGCGCCGGGGCTACGACGTGCGGCCGCCCGGCGGCGAGAGCCTGAAGGACACGGCCGCGCGGGTTCTGCCCTGCTACGTCGCGACCATCCTGCCGCGCGTTATGGCCGGCCAGCGGGTCCTGGTGGCGGCCCACGGCAACTCGCTGCGCGCGCTGGTGATGGTCCTCGACGGCCTGACCGAGGCGCAGGTGCCCGATCTCCAGATCCGGACCGGCGTGCCGCTGGTCTACCGCCTGAACGCCGACACCACGGTCGCGTCGAAGACCGTGCTGGAGCAGGTCGTCAAAGCGGACCGCTGAGTGGCGATCGAACTCGCTCCCGGCCTGATCCATCACCCCGGCTTCCTCGACGCGGCGGCCCGCGCGCAGCTCACCGCCGAGATCGCCGCGGTCCTCGCCGAGGCGCCCCCCGTCACGCCGCGCATGCCCCGCACCGGCAAGCCGTTCTCGGTGCGGATGTCGAATGCCGGCCCCCTCGGGTGGGTCTCGGACGTCGCGGGCTACTGCTACCAGCCGGACCATCCCGAGACCGGTCGGAACTGGCCGGCTCTGCCGCCGACCGCCCGCGCGGCCTGGGCGGCGCTCGCGGCCTATCCGGCGCCGCCGGAAGCCTGCCTCATCAACCTTTACGCGCCGGGCACCCGCATGGGCCTCCACCAAGATCGCGATGAGGCGGATCTCGCCGCGCCGGTCGTGTCGCTGTCCCTCGGCGCGGCGGCCCTGTTCCGCTACGGTGGCCTGAGACGGTCTGACCCGACCCGCTCGATCCGGCTGCAGGCCGGCGACGCACTGGTGATGGGTGGCGCCTCGCGGCTCGTGTTCCACGGCATCGACCGGCTCTATCCGGACGGCGACCTGCTGGAAGCTGCGGACGGGCCCGCGTTCCTGCCGCCGGGGGGGCGCTGCAATCTCACCCTGAGACGCGTCACGGTGCCCGCCACGCCATGACGCGCGAGCAGGATCGGGAGAAGGAGCTGCCCGTCATACCGTACGCGATCCCGGGCGGGGGCGTCAGCGCGGCGGCGCAGTGGCCGGCGCTCGCCGGCTTCGTCGCGGCCGAAGCCCGCCTCCAGGAAGCGGCCCTGGCGCGCGGGCGCGTCACGGCCGGGCTCTACGAGTTCGTGCAGTTCGGGCTCAAGCAGGGCTGGGCCTGCCTGTTCGGCGGCCTGCTCCTGGCGCTCATGCTCGGCACGCGCCTCGTCTGGCCGGCCTCGGCGCCCATCGCCCGGTACGACGTGCTGTTCCTCGCCGCCCTGTTGCTCTAGGTCGCGATGCTGCGGCTGCGGATGGAGACGTGGTCGGAGGCCCGGGTGATCCTGGTCTTCCACGTCATCGGCACGGCCATGGAGATCCACAAGACCGCGATCGGCAGCTGGGTCTACCCGGAGGCGAATCTGTTCCGGCTCGGCGGCGTCCCGCTGTTCACGGGCTTCATGTACGCGGCGGTCGGCAGCTATCTCGCCCGCGTCTGGCGCCTGTTCGATTTCCGGTTCACGCGGCACCCGAGCCTGCGCCTGCTCGCGGTCCTGTCGGTGGCGATCTACGTCAATTTCCTCATCGATCATCGCGGCATCGACCTGCGTTTCGGACTCATCGCGGTCGCGGTCGCGGCCTTCGCCCCCGCGACCGTGTACTTCAAGGTCTGGCGGGAGCACCGCACCATGCCGCTCCTGCTGGGCCTGCTGCTCGTCGCGCTGTTCATCTGGTTCGCCGAGAATCTCGGCACGCTGTCCGGCACGTGGCTCTACCCGAACCAGCGGCAGCAATGGTCCATCGTCCCGGTGGCCAAGCTCTCGTCTTGGTTCCTGCTGATGATCGTGTCCTACACGCTGGTCGCGCGGGTGAACGGCATCGCGACCTGGCCGGCCGTGCCGGCCGCGCCCGCGCGTCGGGAGCTGCCGATGGTCCGCGCGACCCATCTCGGCGTCGCGGCCGCGGTGATCGCCCTCGGCCTGCTGCTGCGCGTGCCGCACTGGGGCCTGCCGCTCGCGATCCACCATTACGGCGGCGGGATCCTGTGGGGGGCGATGCTGTTCTTTCTGGTCGCGGCCCTGCGACCCGGCAGCTGGGGCCTGCGCTCCTGCCTGATCGCCGCCTTCGCGGCCGCCGCGCTCATCGAGAGCAGCCGGCTCGTCCACACGCCGGCCCTCGACGCCTTCCGGACGACCCTGCCGGGTCAGCTCCTCCTCGGCTCCATCTTCTCGCCGTGGAATCTCCTCGCCTACGGCGTCGGGATCGGCGCCGCCGCCGCGCTCGCGCCTTCCCTTCATCGTGAACGCGGGCGCGCCGCGTTGCCGGCTTGACAGAACAGGTCGCCCGGCAGACCCATCGGGTGCGGACTAACCCAAAGTTGGGTCCACCAGGAGAACCGGTTTTCGATGCGGATGCGCAACCTGACGCTGCGTCTCGGACGGGTTCTGTGCGCAGCCGCGCTGGCGGCCAGCCTCGGCTCGGCCGCCCGGGCCGGCGATCCCGTCTATCCCGCGGGCTCGCGCTTCGGCTTCGACCCGCCCGCCGACATGTCGCTGTCGCGGCGCTTCTCGGGCTTCGAGCGGAAAGAGGGTGGCGCGACCGTGTCGGTCGTCGAATTGCCCGCGAACGCCTTCGCGGAGCTCGTCAGCGGCTTCACCGATGCCAACCTGCTGAGCCAAGGCTTCGCGGTCGAGAAGCGCGAGGAGGTCAAGATCGGCGACAACGAGGGCATGCTCTACACCGGTGAGCAGCCTGCCGATCCCGGCTCGTCCGCGCCGGCGATCCGGAAGTGGATCCTCGTGGTTGGCACACCGACCGTGACCGGGCTGATCATCGCCCAGGCGCTGCCCGACGCCGAGACCGAGGCCTCGATGCGCAAGATGGTGACCGGCGTCACCCTCCGGCCGGCCCTGTCGCTGACCCAGCAGGTCGACGCGCTGCCCTTCCGCATCGCCGACATGGCGGGCTTCCGGCCCGTGCGGGTGATGGCCGGCAACTCGGTCCTCCTGACCAGCGGGCCCAAGGACCAGATGCAGAATCTGGAGCAGCCGATCCTCGTCCTCGCGCAGGCCGTGCAGCAGCCGCCCGGGGCCGAGCAGCGCGACGGCTTCGCCCGCGCCGCCCTGGCGTCCAACCAGACGCTGAAGGACTTCGTCATCGAGCGGGCACAGAGCTACCGCTCGAACGGCGTCGACTGGCACGAGATCGTGGCCCGCGCTCTCGATCAGCCGACCAACCAGCCGGTGGTCGTGATGCAGACCATCCGGTTCGCACCGGACGGCTACGTCCGCGCCCTCGGCGTCGTGCGGCAGGACCAGCGCGACGGCGTCCTCGCCAAGTTCCGCCAAGTGGTGGACAGCCTTCAGGTGAAGTAGGCGCTCACCAGACGGCGGCCTGCCCGTCGCGGCGCGGGTCGCTCGCCGCCACGTAGCCCTCGACGGCCGGATCGCCCATCCGCCAGATGAACTGGCCGGCGCCGAAATCCTGGTAGCTGTCCTCGATCACTTCGAGCCTGTGGCCGAGGGCCTTCAGTCGCTCCAGGGTCGCCCCCGGCATCGCCGCCTCGACGTTGATGTCGAGGCCCTCGTTCACCCGCCAGCGCGGCGCGTCGCAGGCCGCCTGCGGATTCTGACCGTGGTCGATCATCCGCACCAGGGTCTGCACGTGCCCCTGCGGCTGCATGTTGCCGCCCATCACGCCGAAGCTCATCACGGGCGCGCCGTCCTTCGTGAGGAAGCCCGGGATGATCGTGTGGAACGGGCGCTTGCCGGGCGCCACCACGTTGGGGCTCTCCGCATCCAGCACGAACCCGTAGCCGCGGTTCTGCAGGGAGATGCCCCAGCCCGGGACGACGACGCCCGAGCCGAAGCCCATGAAGTTCGACTGGATGAAGCTGACCATCATGCCGGATTCGTCGGCCGCGGTGAGATAGATCGTGCCGCCAGCGGGCGGCTTGCCCGGGCCGAAGACCTGCGCGCGGTTCCGGTCGATCAGCTTGGCCCGCTCCGCGAGGTAGGCGGGATCGAGCATGGCCTCCGGCGTCACCTCCATCCCACGCGGGTCGGCGACGTACCGGTAGGTGTCGCTGAAGGCGAGCTTCATCGCCTCGATCTGCAGGTGCTGCGCCTCCGGCCCGTCCACCGGCAGGCCGCCGAGGTCGAACTGCTCGAGGAGGCCGAGCGCGATCTGCGCCGCGATGCCCTGGCCGTTCGGCGGGATCTCGTGCAGCGTGTAGCCGTGATAGTCCTTCGCCGTCGGCGTCACCCATTCGGGGCGGAACGCCGCGAGGTCGGCGGCCGTCATGGCGCCGCCGTTGGCCCGCGCGTGCGCGGCGATCGCCTCGGCGATCTCACCCCGGTAGAAGGCCTCGCCCTTGGTCTCGCCGATCAGCCGCAGGGTCTTCTCGGCCCCCGGAAAAGTCACGAGCTCGCCGACACCTGGCGCCCGACCCCGCGGCAGGAAGAACTCCGAGAAGCCCGGCTGGCGGGTGATCGCGTCGATCCGCGCGGCGGCGGCCCATTTCTGCTGGACCACGACCGGCGCGAGGTACCCGCGCTCGGCGATGCGGATCGCGGGCTGCATCAGGTCGGCGAAGGGGAGCCGGCCGAAGCGCTCGCTCAGCGCCACCCAGGCGGCCACCGCGCCCGGAACGGTGACCGAATCCCAGCCGCGCATCGGCGGCCGCTCGGCGGCGCCGTACTTCGTCAGGAAGTAGTCCCGGCTCCAGGCAGCCGGGGCGCCGCCCGAGGCGTTGAGGCCGTGAAGCGCCTTCCCGTCCCACAGGATGCAGAAGGCGTCGGAGCCGAGGCCGTTGCTGCACGGCTCGGTGACGGTCTTGGCCGCCGCCGTGGCGATCGCGGCGTCGACCGCGTTGCCGCCGGCCTGGAGCATCTGGATGCCGGCCTGTGCCGCCAGCGCGTGCGAGGTCGCCACGCAGTTGCGCCCGAACATCGGCATCCGCAGCGACGGATACCCGGTCACCCAGTCGAACGGCTTCATGGCACAGTTCCCGGCCTCGGCAGCCCACGCGCTCCCGCGGCACTTGGCATACAGGATATCCGGCCTCGGTGAAGGCGTGACCAGGCAGGTCCGCCAACGAAAAACGCGGGCCCGAGGACCCGCGCTTCGCGATCATCATGCTGCCTGACGGGCCGCCTCAGTAGGGGCGGCCGTAGAGCGGCGAGGTCGGATCCAGCCGGTCGACGAAGGAGAGGTCGACGTTGCGGATCGCCGACGAGCGGGCGCCGATGAACGGCCCGTTGGTGATCGGGTCCGGCAGGATGCCGCGACCGAACCGGTCCGTCGGGCCGTAGGGCGGGGTCAGCTGGTTCGACGCCGCGATCAGGTACGGATTCAGGGCCGGGTTGCGCGAACCGCCGGCGCCCGGAACGTTCGAGGTCAGCGGCACGTTGCCGGCGTCGAGCCAGCTGCGCGGGCGCACGCGGATCGGGAGCGGCCGGCTGACCCGGTAGATCGGGCCGGAGACGTAGCCATCCTGAGCCTGGGCCGGCGCGGAGGCCAGGGCGCCGAGGCCGGTGGCGGCGACGACGCCGAGAAGGGCGATCTTGAGCGAGCGCATGGCCAACCTTGTCCTTGAGTGCCATCAGTATGGCGACCGAAGCTTAACAGTTCGCCGCCTTTGACGATAAGACGCTTGGGCGAGGCTGTTGTTCCGTCCTTATGGCTGAGCTTGTGCGTTTTGCCACACTCCGGCCTCATTTTTTATTTTGCGGCCGCCGGATTAACGATCCGACCCCTCCCGGAGGCGCTGTCCCGGCCGATGCCGGGCACGCGCCCGCCGGATCGGGCGCGACCGAGAAGGCCGCCGTCGTGGCGACATCGGCGAGGTCGACGAGGCTCAGCGCGTCGAGCATGCAGCCGAGGGCCTGCGGCTCCGGCGGGCGCGCGAGGGGCGCGCAGAGCCATCCGTCGAGCTGGAAAGCCGTGTCGCGGGTGACGAAGCCGGTGCAGGTCCGCTGCGCGGGGCCCGCGAAGGTCACCTCCAGGGTCTCGACCGCACCGAACTTGGTGCGGATCTGGTCGCGGGCGCCGGTCCGGGCCACCGCCAGGGCCGGCCGGTCGAGGGCCGGACCGTTCGCGGCGCGCCGGGCCATGACGACGAAGAGCGCCGGCGGTGCGCCGGAGCGGGGCCCGCGGGTGAGCTGGATCCGCAGCGCCGGCGCCTCGATCGCCGCGACGTCGCCCTGGACGAGGGTGTCCTCGCGCAGCCCGGTCCGCGGATCGACGCGGGCGGACACGCGCACCGGATCGAGCCCGGGTTCCGCGAGGTTGAACTGTGCGACCGAGGCCGCGGGTGGCGCCGGAGAGGCCTGGACCGACGGGACTAAGGCGGTCTCCGCGGCCGCCGGCGGCGCGGGCGCGGAGGCCGGGGCCTCGCCGGGCCAGCGGGGGAGGGCCCACAGCAGGGCAATCGCCGCCGCGGCGAGGACGATGCGCAGGCCGAGAGATCCCGGGCAGACCGGGGCGTCCGGCGCGCGCGCGGCCCGGCCGCCCGGCACGCCGAGCCCGATCCGATCGACGAGGGGCGCTGTTCCGGTCAGGGGCGTGCTCCGTGGCGGCGGGAGGCCGCGGGGTAGTCGCCAGCGTCGCGCCGAAGGATTGAATTCCCCCTGCCGGCC
This sequence comes from Methylobacterium sp. C33D, assembly GCF_053345825.1. Lineage (NCBI taxonomy): Bacteria > Pseudomonadati > Pseudomonadota > Alphaproteobacteria > Hyphomicrobiales > Methylobacteriaceae > Methylobacterium > Methylobacterium sp. C33D. Next base: position 46,259 of record NZ_JBKFAV010000008.1, on the reverse strand, counting down.
CGAGGCCATCACCGGGTTTCCGGAGGCAGGGTGAATCGAGGGTTGCGCCGTCGGCGGCCTTGACAGCGCGCGCCCTTGCGCGCCTTGCTCGACCCGGCCGTCGCCCCCACCTCCGCGGAGGACGGGGTCTGCGGCCGCGCCCGTTTGGCGGGCGCGTCCGGCACGAACGATCCTTCGGCCGCTTGTACTGGCACAGGCGCGGCACCCGGATCGGTCGGGGTTTTCCGCGCGGAGACGAGAGATGGGTTACAAGGTCGCCGTCGTCGGCGCCACGGGCAACGTGGGCCGCGAGATGCTCGATATCCTGGCCGAGCGGGCTTTCCCCGCCGACGAGGTCGTGGCGCTGGCCTCGCGCCGCAGCCAGGGTCAGGAAGTCTCCTACGGCGACAAGACGCTCAAGGTCAAAACGCTGGACACGTACGATTTCGCCGACACCGACATCTGCCTGATGTCGGCCGGCGGCGAGGCGTCGAAGGAGTGGTCGCCCCGCATCGGCCAGCAGGGCTGCGTGGTCATCGATAACTCGTCGGCGTTCCGCTACGACGCCGACGTGCCGCTGATCGTGCCCGAGGTGAATGCGGACGCGGTGGTGGGCTTCACCAAGCGCAACATCATCGCCAACCCGAACTGCTCGACCGCGCAGCTGGTCGTCGCGCTCAAGCCCCTCCACGAGGCGGCCACGATCAAGCGCGTGGTCGTCTCGACCTACCAGTCGGTCTCGGGCGCCGGCAAGGAGGCGATGGACGAGCTGTTCAACCAGACCCGCGCCGTGTTCACCGCCGGCGAGATCAAGCAGGGCGGCAAGTTCACCAAGCGCATCGCCTTCAACGTCATCCCCCACATCGACGTGTTCATGGAGGATGGCTACACGAAGGAAGAGTGGAAGATGGTCGCCGAGACCAAGAAGATGCTCGACCCGAAAATCAAGCTGACGGCGACCGCTGTCCGCGTCCCGGTCTTCATCGGTCACGCGGAATCGGTGAACATCGAGTTCGAGCAGCCGCTCACGGCCGAGAAGGCCACCGAGATCCTGCGCGCTGCCCCCGGCGTGCTGGTGATCGATAAGCGCGAGAACGGCGGCTACATGACCCCCCACGAGGCGGCCGGCGAGGACGCGACCTACATCTCGCGCATCCGCGAGGACGCGACGGTGGAGAACGGCCTGAACTTCTGGTGCGTCTCGGACAACCTCCGCAAGGGCGCCGCCCTCAACGCGGTGCAAATCGCCGAGGTGCTGGTCAACCGGAAGCTGCTGAACCGCGCCAAGCGCGCGGCCTGAGACCGGCCCCCCTCCCGCCGGGAGGGGGGAGCCTCCCGTCGGATCCCTGGGACACGATTCCTGGGATCCGTCACGCGCCTGTCATCGTTCGGGCTCACGCCGCGGACCGGATCACACGGAGATTCGGTATGCGGCGCACCCTCGTTTCCTGCCTCGTCGGTCTGAGCATCGCCGGACCGGCCCGGGCCGAGCCGCAATCCCGCAACGTCGTGCTGTTCGTCGCCGACGGGCTGCGCGACGGGCTGGTGAGCGCCGCGACCGCGCCGGCCATGGACGGCCTGATGAAGGCCGGGGTGCGGTTCACCAACACCCACTCCCTGTTCCCGACCTTCACCATGCCGAACGCCACCGCGATGGCGACGGGCCACATGCTGGGCGATACCGGCCAGTTCGGGAACACGATCTACACGGCCTTCCCGGTCCCCGGTGCGGGCGAGAGCCTCACGCCGTTCCTCGAGAACGACCCAGTCCTGGGCGACGTCGACGCCCATTTTGCAGGCAACTACCTCAACGAGGAGACGATCCTTCGGGCGGCGCACGCCCAGGGCCTCTCCACGGCCAGCATCGGCAAGCTCGGGCCCTCGCTGGTCTTCGACCACACGGCGCGCTCCGGGCAGGAGAGTGTCCTGGTCGACGACAGCACGGGCCGGCCCGGCGGTATCCCGCTCGGCGACGAACTCCGCGCGCGCCTGCAGGCGGCCGGCCTGCCCCTGCAGGCGCCGACGCGGGGCGCCAACGGCCAGTCCGGCACCGCCGAGGTGCCCGGGACGCTCGCCGCCAACGTCGACCAGCAGGCCTACTTCACCGACGTGGCGACCAAGGCGGTCCTGCCGCTGTTCAAGGCGCGCGGTAAGCCGTTCGTGCTCGTCTACTGGTCGCGCGATCCCGACGGGACGCAGCACAATCAGGGCGACAGTCTCGGGCGGCTGGTGCCGGGGATCAACGGACCGACGAGTTTGGCTGCGATCCGCAACGCGGATTCCAATCTGGCCGCGCTGCTCGGCGCGCTGAAGGCGCAGGGCCTCGCGGAGAGCACCGACGTGATCGTCACCTCCGATCACGGCTTCTCGACGATCTCGAAGGAGAGCGCGACCAGCTTCGCCGCGTCGCAGAGCTATCCCGGCGTCCCCAAGGGCCAGCTTCCGCCGGGCTTCCTCGCCGTCGACCTCGCGCACGATCTCGGTCTCGGCCTGTTCGATCCGGACGCCAAGGGTGCCAAGCTCGGTCCCGACGCCTTCCCGAGCCGGGCCAACGGCCTGATCGGTGCGGATCCGGCGAAGCCGGCGGTCGTGATCGCCGCCAACGGCGGCTCGGATCTGGTCTACCTGCCGGAGGGCGACCGGACGCTGGCGCGGCGCGTGGTCGAGGCGCTGTCCCGGCAGGATTACGTGAGTGGCCTGTTCGTCAGCGCGGCTCTCGGCCCGATCCCGGGGACGCTGCCACTCTCGGCGATCGCCCTCGACGGGTCGGCGCTGACGCCGATGCCGGCCATCGTGGTCAACTTCCGGAGCTTCTCCACCGGCTGCGCCGATCCGACCACCTGCGGCGTCGAGGTCTCCGATACCGGGCTTCAGCAGGGGCAGGGCATGCACGGCAGCTTCTCGCGCGCCGACACCCGCAACGTCATGGGCGCGATGGGGCCGAGCTTCCGGGCCGGCCTGCGGAGCCCGGTCCCAGCGAGCAACGCCGACCTCGGCAAGACGATCGCCCAGCTCCTGGGCCTGACGATTCCCGGCAAGGGCCAACGGGTCGGACGCGTCCTGACCGAGGCACTGGCGAACGGCAGCACGCCGACCTTTGCCCATGCGGAGGTTCGCTCAGAGCCGGACGCAGCCGGCCACGTCACGGTGCTCGCCTACCAGACGGTGGGCGAGGCCCGGTACTTCGACGCCGCCGGTTATCCCGGCCGCACCCTCGGCCTCGACGTGCCGGCCCTCTCGGCCGCCGCGGACGCGCGCTGAGCGTCGCGCCGTCCGGGCCCCCGGGGCGGAGCGCGTCGAAGCCGCTCCCTCCCGCGCCTCATCGGGATGTGCCCGCGTCGGCGGGCCTCGGAGGGCGGCTCCGGGCAGGCGCGCGCTATCGGAAGGGCTCCGTCGAGGCCCCCGACACCTCCGCCAACGGCCGCAGTGCGGATGAATCGGGCTTCCGCCTGAACCGACTACGCCATGCCGAGGGCCTGCATGTACAGCTCGAGGATCGCCTCCTGCTCCTGGCGCTCGCTGTGATCCTGCTTGCGGATGCGCAGGATCGTCCGAACGGCCTTCGCGTCGAAGCCCCGGCCCTTCAGCTCGGCGAACACCTCCTTGATGTCGCCCATGATGCCGGCCTTCTCCTCCTCGAGGCGCTCCAGGCGCTCGATGAACTGCTTCAGCTCGTCCGCGGCCACGCCCTCGGCCGACGAGACGTCGCCGCCGGGCCGCTGCGCGGCGGTGGGCATCGAATGGGCGTTCATGGGGCTCTCCCGAATGCACGGCGCGGTTGCGCCCTGGACCCGTGGTTAACGGGCCGGCCTTACCGGAAGCTTAGCCGATTCGCCGCCGAGCGGGCCCAGCCTCAATGGTCCTTGGGCTGCGCGGCCGCGAAGCCGGCCTGCTGCTCCGGACTCGCCTCCGTCTGGAAGCGCGCCTTCCACTCGGCGTAGGGCATCCCGTAGACCGCCTCGCGGCTCTCGTCCTTGGTCAGGGCCACGCCCGCGCCGTCGGCGGCGTCCTTGAGCCAGTTCGACAGGCAGTTCCGGCAGAAGCCCGCGAGCTTCATCAGGTCGATGTTCTGCACGTCCGTCCGCTCGCGCAGATGCGCGACGAGGCGGCGGAACACCGCCGCCTCGAGTTCCGTCCGGGTCCGGGGATCGATCTCGCTCATCGGTCGCAACTCTCTTCAGGTCGGGCGGGCCGCTCCCGATTTCGGGACCGGCCGGACGGAGATCCAGCCGCGAGCAGCGGGCGCAGGAGGCGGGCGAAGCGCGCGGCCCATTCCGCCTGCCCGTCCGCGCCGGCGATCAGGTCCTGGCGGATCTCCACGAGGGCGTTCGCGAGGCCGCGCGCGGTGGCGTGGCGGTCGATCGTGTCGCCCGGCAGGCCGCCGCCGTAGGGCTCGTTGTCGCCGACGGTGAGCCCGGCCGGATCGGCCTCCAGCGCGCGGATGAGCGGGCGCGCGAAGCGGTCGTCGCGGTCGTAGAGGATGCCGACCTGCCAGGGCCGCGCGATCCCGCGCCAGTAGGGCGTGAAACTGTGCATGGTCAGGAGCACGGGCGGCCGGCCCGCGGCCTGGGCGGCGGCGATCGCGTCGTCGATGGCCGCGTCGAACGGCGCGTAGAAGCGCGCGATCCGGGCCTGCTTGCCGGCCTCGTCGATCCGGGCATTGCCCGGCACGACGGCGCCGTCGGACAGGCGCATGACCAGGGTCGGGTCGGCGCGCCCGCGATTCGGGTCGATGATGAGGCGGGAGAAGTTCGTCAGGATCGCCGGGGCGCCGAGCTGCGCGGCGAGGCTCCGCGTCACCGCCGCCGCGCCGATGTCGTAGGCGATGTGCCGGGCATATTCCGACGCCGGCACGCCCAGCGCGATGTCCGGCGGGACGAAGTTCGAGGCGTGGTCGCAGGCGATGACGAGGCCGCAGGCGGGGTCGCCGGGGATGATCTCGCAGGGATGCGCCGGTGGGACGGCCGCTTCTGTCTCCGGACGGGTCACGGGGCTCCGAGGTCTTCAGAGGGTCTTCAGATCTGTGCGAGGGCGCCGATGGCGCTTGCCGTCGCGCGGCCGCTCGGGCAGATCACCTATCAAGGATCGTGCGCTCACGGCAAGAAACGGGCCCGCCGCCCCGACAAGAAACGGGCGGGGAGTGCGCGACGCGAACAAGAGAGGAGCCCGTTCGACGCCATGACCGAGACCGTTCCGCCCGTCACCGATGCGGCCACCCGGGACCAGCGCGCGCTCCTCGACTCGATCCTCGCGGCCGCGATCCGCGCTGCCCATCCGGATCTCTGCCTGCCGCCGCACCTGCCGGAGCCGAGCCCGGGTCGCCTGATCATCCTGGCCGCCGGCAAGGCCGCCGGCAGCATGAGCGCCGTGGCGAGCCGCTTCTACCGCCAGAAGCACGGGCTCGGTGACGACAGGATCGTCGGCCTCGCGGTGGCGCGCCACGGCTACGGGCAGGAAGCGCCGGGCATCCACATGGTCGAGGCGGGACACCCGGTCCCCGACGAGGCCGGCATCTCGGCGACCCGGGAAGCGCTGCGGCTCGCCACCGAGGCCGGGCCGGACGACGAGGTGCTGGTGCTGCTCTCGGGCGGCGGATCGGCCAACTGGATCGCCCCCGCCGGCGACCTGACGCTCATCGAGAAGCAGGCGATCACCCGGGCGATGCTCCGTTCCGGCGCGCCGATCGGCGAGATCAACACGGTGCGCAAGCACATCTCGCGGATCAAGGGCGGCCGGCTCGCCCTCGCGGCCCGCAACGCCCGGCGCGTCCTGACCCTGGCGATCTCCGACGTGCCGTTCGACGATCCGGCGGTGATCGCCTCCGGGCCGACCGTGCCCGATCCCTCGACCCTGGCCGACGCCCGGGCCATCTGCGAGAAGCGCGGCATCCCGCTGCCCGAGGAGGCGGTGCGCCTCCTGAACGACCCCAACAACGAGACGCCGAAGGCCGGCGATCCCGCCTTCGCCCGCGCCGAGTACCGCATCATCGCCCGGCCGATCGACGCCCTGAACGCCGCCGCCGAGGCGGCCCGCGCGGCCGGCTACGAGCCGATCCTGCTGGGCGCCGACCTGGAGGGCGAAGCCCGCGAGGTCGCGGCCGAGCACGCGGCGAAGGCCAAGCGCCACAAGGCGGCCGGCAAGCGCGTCGCGCTGATCTCCGGCGGCGAGCTCACCGTCACCATCCGCGGCGAGGGCCACGGCGGTCCGAACCAGGAATACGCCCTGGCGCTGGCGGTCGCGCTCGACGGCGAGCCCGGCATCTTCGGCATCAGCGCCGACACCGACGGGACCGACGGTGGGCGCGGCCTCGCCACCGACCCGGCGGGCGGCCTCGTCGACCCCACGACCCTCGAGCGGGCCCGGGCCGCCGGCCTCGACCCGGCCGCGATGCTGGAGCAGAACGACTCCACCGCCTTCTTCGCGGCCCTCGGCGATCTCGTGAACCCCGGTCCGACCTGTACCAATGTCAACGACTGCCGCATCATCCTCGTCAACTAGGTCTCGCGTCTCGGCGGCTCAGCTCCTCCCGGCAGTCACGGTCCTCGGCCTCGCGCTCCTCGGCGCGAGCCCCGCCAAGGCGGACCTGCGCCTGTGCAACCAGACCGCCAGCAAAGTCGGAATCTCGCTCGGCTACCGCGATCCCCAGGGCTGGGTGACGGAGGGCTGGTGGGACCTGGCGCCGAAGGCCTGCGAGACGCTGCTCAAGGGCGCGCTGGCGGCGCGGTTCTACTACGTCTTCGCGGTCGACTACACGCGGGGCGGCGAGTGGAGCGGCCGTTCACTGATGTGCACCCGCGATTCGGAGTTCACGATTCGCGGCATCGAGGATTGTCTCGCCCGCGGTTACGACCGCAACGGCTTCTTCGAAGTCGACACCGGTGAGCAGAAGAGCTGGACCATCCAGCTCACGGATCCGAACCGGCCGGACGCGCCGGCGAAACCGTAATGTGAAGGCAGCGGCCGAGACTGCGGTCTTGACGCTGTCCGGCTCGGGATGCTCACAGCCGGTCTGCGCTCTCTGCGCCAGATCTTCTAACCGCCGGCGCTCGACGCCGCGCGGCAACGAGAACACGGAGGAAATACGCTTGAAACGGTCACGCCGCACGAAGATCGTCGCCACCCTCGGTCCGGCCTCCGATTCGCCGGAGATGATCGAGCGGCTGTTCCGCGCCGGCGTCGACGTATTCCGGCTCAACATGAGCCACCTGCCGCGCGAGAAGCTGCCCGAGAAGGTGGAGGCGATCCGCACCATCGAGCGCGAGGCCAAGCGGCCGATCGGTATTCTGGTCGACCTGCAGGGGCCGAAGCTGAGGCTCGGCACCTTCGCGGAGGGCGCCGCGATGATCGAGGGCGGTGGCACCTTCGTCCTCGACGGCGACCCGACGCCCGGCGACGCCGCCCGCTGCCACCTGCCGCACCCCGAGATCCTGGAGGCGCTGGAGCCGGGCCACGCCATCTTGGTCGACGACGGCAAGCTGCGGCTGACCGTGCTCGAGACGGCGCACAACCGGGCCGTGACCCGCGTCGAGGTCGGTGGCCGGATCTCGAACCGGAAGGGCGTGTCCCTGCCGCACACCGTGATCCCGGTGCCGGCCATGACCGACAAGGACCGGGCCGACCTCGATGCCGGCCTGAACGCCGGCGCCGACTGGATCGCCGTCTCGTTCGTCCAGCGTCCCGAGGACGTGGCCGAGGTGAAGAAGGTCTGCGCCGGCCGCGCCCTGGTGATGGCCAAGATCGAGAAGCCGCAGGCGCTGGCGCGCCTCGACGAGATCATCGAGATCTCCGACGGGCTGATGGTCGCCCGCGGCGACCTCGGCGTGGAGATGCCGCTGGAGCAGGTCCCGGGCGTTCAGAAGCGCATCACCCGCGGTGCCCGGCGCTACGGCAAGCCGGTGGTCGTGGCCACCCAGATGCTCGAATCGATGATCACCGCGCCGGTGCCGACCCGGGCCGAGGTCTCCGACGTCGCCACGGCGGTCTACGAGGGCGCCGACGCCGTGATGCTCTCCGCGGAGAGCGCCTCGGGCGCCCACCCGATCGGGGCCGTGGAGACCATGAACCGCATCGCCGAGCAGGTAGAGCGGGACGCGATCTACTGGTCGATCATCCGGGCGCAGAGCGCGACCCCCGACGAGACGGCGGCCGACGCCATCGCGGCGGCGGCGCACCAGATGGTCGACGCCTTGAGCCTCGACGCGATCATGGCCTGGACCAATTCCGGCTCCACGGCCCTGCGGCTGTCGCGCGAGCGACCGAACGCCACGGTGATCGCCCTGACACCCCGGCGCGAGACCGCCCGGCGCCTCGCCCTGGCCTGGGGCACGCACCCGATCGTCACCAAGGACGCCAGCGACGTGGACGACATGTCGTTCCGCGCGGCCAAATTCGCGGTGCGCGAGAAGTTCGCCGCCGTGGGGGATCGGGTGATCGTCGTGGCCGGCCTGCCGTTCGGCACGCCGGGCGCCACCAACCTCGTACGGCTGACCTTCATCACCCGCGAGCATGCCGAGAAGGCCTGACGGCACCGGGGTACGCGAACGGGGCCGACCGGCGCGTCAGTGCGCGACGGCCGGCTCCGGACCGGCCGCGCCCGCCGCGCCGGCGAGCCGGGCGACCTCCTCGGTGACCCGATCGGCGGCGACGTACTGGAGCATGTGGCCGATGCCCGGCAGCAGCACCAGCCGCGCGCCGGGGATCGCGCGGGCCAGCGGCACAGCCTGCGTGTCGGCGCGGACGATCGGGTCCGCCTCGCCGGAGATCACCAGGGTCGGCACGCGGATCGCGCCGTAGCGCGGGCTCTGCGCCGCGAGGGCGCGCGGAAGGCCGAGCAGGTCCTGGACGTTGGCGAGCAGCGTTCCGGGCCGCAGGACCAGGTCCGACCGCGCCAAGTCCGGGTAATCCGCCCGCGGCGGTTGCGGCTGGAAGACCCGGCGTGCCGCCTCGGGCAGGAAGTGGCGCGCGATCGGCGGCCCGACGGTCCGGCTGAGCAGCCACGCCACCGGCGGGGTCACGGCGAGCCGCCAGTACCAGGGCAGGTCGGGCATCCGGTCCGGCATGGGCATCGCCACCGGCGCCGCCAGGGCGAGGGCCGAGACCCGATCCGGGTGGTCGAGCGCGAGGGCGAGGGCGAGGGCACCGGCCCAGGAATGGCCGAACACGAGCGCCGGACCGACGCCCATGCGCTCCAGCGCCTCCGCGATCAGCCCGGCCTGCGCGGCGGGCGGCGCGGCGTCGCCGCCGCCGATCCGGTCGCTCCAGCCGAAACCCGGCCGGTCGAAGGCGATGACCCGGAAGCCCCGCGCCGCGAGCCGGCGGCCGATCCCCTCCATTGGATCCGACGCGTTGGCCGAGGCACCGTGCAGGAGCACGAGGGGCGGCCCGTCGGCCGGCCCGTCCTGCAGGGTCGCGAGCCGCCCCCCGGTGACCGCGACGAACGGACCCGCGGGCGGGTTGGCGGCACCGACCCGGAGCGTGATCACCAGCGTCGCCAGCGCGCCGGCCGCCAGCACGAGGCCGGCGAGGGCGAAGGGCAGGGCCAGAAGGGTGAGGAGGACGGCGGTCACCCGGGTCACAGGTCGCGGCCGTCAACCTCCGGAGTGAGGCGGTTGATCGCCTCGCCGATCTTCTCCATCTGCGGGTAGAGCGACCGCGCCCGCCGGAAGGCGGCCAGAGCCCGCGCCTTGTCGTCGAGCGATTCGTAGATCCGGCCCATCGCGGCCCAGGCCTCGAAGTGGCGCGGCTCCAGCACCAGGGCCCGCTGCAGGTCCGCCAGGGCGTCGTCCTTGTCCGACAGCAGCCAGAACACCGTCGCGCGCCGGTTCCAGCCCTCCGACCAGTTCGGTTCGAGGGCGGTGACGCGGTCCATCAGCTCGGCCGCCAGGGGGAAGTCGCGGTCGGTGACCGCCTGACGGGCGCGGTCGGTGAGAAGGTCGGCCGTCGGGCTGCCCGACCCGGCCATACGCCGCTCGATCAGCCGGGCAATCCCCTTGGCTTCCGCCGGATCCTCGCTGGCGCGCAGGCGCGCGAACAGGTCATCGAGGCTCGGCGGCTTGGGCGCCGGCTTCGCCTCGGGTGCGGCGCGGCCGGGACGCGCCGTGTCCGGAGCTGCCTGCGCCGGCACCGTCGCGGCGAGGGCCGACAGGCAGACCAGGGCGGCGAGGATGCGGGTCGGCGTCATGCGGCCAGACTGTGCGCGGGCCCGGCATCCGTCAACGTGCCGCGGTGCCGCGCGCATGCGGAAACGGCCGCGCCCCTCCGGGCGCGGCCGTCCCAACGTCGATCGTCGTCCGACCCGGCCTGGGCCGGGCGGAGAGGCCTCAGCCCTGGCGGGCCTTGAAGCGCTTCTGGGTCTTGTTGATCACGTAGACCCGGCCCTTGCGGCGCACGAGCTGGTTGTCGCGGTGGCGGCCACGCAGGGACTTGAGGGAGTTGCGGATCTTCATGGGTCTCTCGAGCCCGGAGGGCCGTCCGTTGTGCAAGGTATCGGGAACGTGGTCACGAGGCGGGACGCGGGGTCGCGTCCAGCGATCACGGCTCACGCATCGCGGGATGGCGCGGCCATATCAGGATTCGCCCCCGGAAGGCAAGGCGCGACGGCGATCGTGCGGAGGCGGGCCGGCTCAATGGACCCTGTCGAGATCCGGCACGGCCGGCGCGAGCACGAGCTGCCGGCCGATCTCGTGCAGCAGCACGTCGAGCAGCGGCTTCAGGCGCTCGAAGCCCAGCTGGGGCAGGCCGTCCTCGGCAGCGTTGTAGAGGGCCAGGGCCATCTCGGCGACGCGGTCGATACCGCCGGCTGCCACGTCGGTCGCGCAGAAGGCGGACTCGTCGAGGAAGCCGTCGCGGCCGCACTCGGTCACGTCGATGACGATCCCGTGCGCCTCGCTGACGCTGCCCTCGGTATCCAGGATGAAGCGGCCGCGCGCGAGGACCCAGCGGACCTCACCGGGCGCCGGGACGGTCCGGTGCTGCGCGATGAATAGGCCGCCCTGCCGGCGCAAGTCGTCGAGGTTCGACGCGATCCGCCGCCGATCCTCCGGGTGGATGCGGTCCAGGAAGGCTCCGAAGGTCGTGCCGCTCCCGCCCTTCGTCCTGGGCAGGCCCAGCATCGTCGCGGCGACGGGGTCGCACCGGAGCACATCGTCGCCGATGTGCCAGGTCCAAGTCCCGACATGCGACACAGCGAGCGCCCGCGCCACGCTGCTGCCGCCCCGCCGCTTCGCGCGCACGTCGACGCCCACAGGCTCGATCTCCAGCCATTTTCAGGCGGTCTGCCCAGACCGCTTCATTGGTCGACACAATACTGAGATCACGAATGCGGCACAACGCGCAGCTTCGACAGGGCTGAGCTGTATCGCGGAGATGACATCCCGATCAGGGCCGATGGTAAATGCCGGTCAATATCCCCTTGGCGAGGACCTGACCGCGCATGGCCTCGATCAGCGCGCCGCGGCCCGGCCCCTCGTCCAGGGCGAGGGGAAGCCGGAGCGCGTAGAGCTGGAACAGGTACGGATGCGGCCCGTGCCCGCTCGGCGGGTCCGGCGGCAGCCACTCCGCGCGCAGGAAGCTGTTGGGTCCGACCGCCCGGACGGTGCCCACGTGCCCTGGGCTCGGCAGCGCGCCTTCTGGCAGCGCGGCGAGATTCGGCGGGACCGACCACGCGATGAGATGGACCAGCGGCCGCGGCGTGGGGCTGCCCGCATCCTCAACGAGGATGACGAGCGCGGCGGTGCCCTCCGGCAGTCCGCTCCAGGCGAGGGGTGGCGACACGCCCACGCCGTCGGCCGTGAAGCGCGCGGGCAGGTCGGCGCCGTCGGAGAAGGCCGGACTCGACAGGCTCACGGTCTCGGGCACATCGGGGAAGTCCGCGCGGGACGCCGTCTTGTCGAGGCCCGCCTTCAGCCCCGACAGGGCCTCGCCGATCACACCGGGAATCTTCTCGAGCATCGCCGCGTCCTCCGCCGCGATGCCAACGGCGCGGTCCGCGACGCGTTCACGCCGAGCGCTCGGCCGCGACCATATAGTTCACCGCCTTGTCGCGGCTCGTGCGCCAGCCGTCCGTCAGCGGGTTGTAGGTGACCCCCACCGTGTCGGTGACGTCGAGCCCCCCGGCCCGGATCGCGCGGGCGAGCTCGTCCGGCGTCACGAACTTCTCCCAGTCGTGCGTGCCGCGCGGCAGCCAGCCGAGCACGTACTCGGCGCCGACGATGGCGAGCGCGAAGGAGCGCAGCGTGCGGTTGAGGGTGGCCCCGAAAAGCATGCCGCCGGGCTTCACGGCCGCGCAGGCGGTCCGCACGAAGGCCGGCATGTCGGAGACGTGCTCGACGACCTCCATGATCAGCACCGCGTCGAAGCGCTCGCCGCCGGCGACCACCGCCTCGATGGTCTGCCCGCGGTAATCCACCGGCACCCCGGCCGTCTCGGCGTGGGCCCGGGCCACCGCGACGTTCTGCTCGGCCGGATCGAGTCCGGTCACCCGGGCTCCGAGCCGGGCCAGCGGTTCCGAGAGCACGCCGCCTCCGCAGCCGACGTCGCAGATCGTCAGCCCGTCGAGGGGAAAGGGGGTCTTCGGGTCGCGGCCGAACCGGCGGCAGAGGGCGTCGCGGATGTAGGCGAGCCGCACCGGGTTGAACCGGTGCAGGACGCGCATCGGGCCGGTCTCGTCCCACCACGTGGCGGCGAGCGCGTCGAAGCGCGCAACCTCGCCGCGGTCGACGAACCCGTCGGTGACCCGGTCGGTGGCTGCCCTGTCCATGCGCGTTCCGTCCTCATGCCGACGGGCGGGATCCGCCGCGCGGCGTCTTGGCTGTGTCGTTGCTGCGTCGTGTCCGCGCTCTAGCACGACGTTCGCACGGAAGTCGCCGCGGCGCGCGGGCGCCATGCTTGGCCGGTTGTTGACACTCTCCCGGGCCGCTTGTACCCGCCGGGCACCGTCCGGACGGGGCTGCAGCGGCCCGTCCAATCGCCACCGGGAACCCGCGACCGAGAGACCATGCCCCGTCTGGTGATGAAATTCGGCGGCACCTCCGTCGCCAACGTCGACCGTATCCGCAACGTGGCGCGCCACGTCGCCCGCGAAGTGGCGGCCGGATACGAGGTCGCCGTGATCGTCTCGGCCATGTCGGGCAAGACCAACGAGCTGGTCGACTGGGTCAAGGACGCGAACCCGCTCTACGATCCGCGCGAGTACGACGCCGTCGTCGCGTCGGGCGAGCTCGTCACAGCCGGCCTTCTGGCGATCGCGCTCCAGAAGGACGGGATCAAGGCCCGCTCCTGGCAGGGTTGGCAGATCCCGGTGGTCACCTCGGACGCGCACGGCTCGGCCCGCATTGCCGAGATCGATCCCAAGAATCTCGAGGCGGGCTTCGCCAAGGGCGAGGTCGCGGTGATCGCCGGTTTCCAGGGCGTCCACGACGAGACCGGCCGCGTGACGACGCTCGGCCGCGGCGGCTCCGACACCTCCGCGGTGGCCGTGGCGGCCGCGATCGGGGCCGAGCGCTGCGACATCTACACGGACGTGGACGGCGTCTACACCACCGACCCGCGCATCGTCCCGAAGGCCCGCCGCATGGAGCGGGTGACCTTCGAGGAGATGCTGGAGATGGCCTCGCTGGGGGCCAAGGTGCTGCAGGTCCGCTCGGTGGAGCTCGCCATGGTCCACCGGGTTCCGACCACGGTCCGGTCCTCCTTCGATCCGCCGGACGCCGCGCGCCCGGGCACCCTCATCTGCGACGAGGACGACATCGTGGAACAGCAGATCATCACCGGGATCGCCTTCTCCCGGGACGAGGCGCAGATCACCCTGCGCAAGGTCAAGGACAGCCCGGGCGTCGCCGCCGCGATCTTCGGGCCGCTGGCGGATGCCAACATCAACGTCGACATGATCATCCAGACGGTGTCGGGCGACCAGTCGACCACCGACATGACCTTCACGGTGCCGTCCGCCGAGTACGAGCGCGCCCGGAAGATCCTCGACGAGGCCCGCGCGCAGATCGGCTACGCGCAGATCGAGGGCGCCACCGACGTGGTGAAGGTGTCGGCGATCGGCGTCGGGATGCGCAGCCACGCGGGCGTCGCCGCCAAGGCGTTCCGGGCGCTCGCCGAGAAGGGCATCAACATCCGCGCGATCACCACATCGGAGATCAAGTTCTCCGTGCTGATCGACGCCGCCTATACGGAGCTTGCCGTGCGCACGCTTCACTCGCTATACGGCCTGGACCAGGCCTGAGCCTGGGACGCGGGTTCGAGCGGGGCGCGTGGTGTGAACTGAACAGTCACGGGCCGATTCGCCGATCCCAGAACGCCTCTGGGGCCAGCGGTCCGGCCCTTCCGGCGCCGACCGTCCCGGGTTTGGCGCCAAGGTTGCAGGGTGGTCGACGCCAAGGCCACTCACCGACGCTGGAACGACGAACCGATGCCCGCTGCGCCCGGAGGCCCGCGCCTGCTGCTGCGCCGCCTCCGCGAAGCGATGGCGGAGCCGGTCAGTCCCCAGGCGCGCCTCGACCGCATCGTCGTCCTGATCGCCGCCAACGTCGTGGCCGAGGTCTGCTCGGTCTACGTGCTGCGCGACGACAACACCCTCGAGCTGTTCGCCACCGAGGGCCTGAACCGCGAGGCGGTGCACCAGACCCGCATGCGCACCGACGAGGGCCTCGTCGGCCTCATCGCGCGCACGGCCGAACCGCTCTCGCTGTCCGACGCCCAGAACCACCCGGCCTTCTCCTACCGGCCGGAGACGGGTGAAGAGGCCTACCACGCGTTCCTGGGCGTGCCGCTGCTGCGCGCAGGCAACACGCTCGGCGTCCTGACGGTCCAGAACAAGACCTACCGCGTCTACTCCGAGGAGGAGATCGAGGCGCTCCAGACCACCGCCATGGTGCTCTCGGAGATGATCGCCTCGGGCGAGCTGGAGGGGCTGGCGCCCGATGCGGGCACGGCGGCCCGCCGCCCGGTCCTGGCCCGGGGCATCGCCCTCGCGGACGGCATCGGCCTCGGCCACGTGGTGCTGCACGAGCCCCGCGTCGTGGTGAAGACGCTGATCGCCGAGAACGTCGAGCGCGAGGTCGCGCGCCTCGACGCGGCGATCGAGGAGGTCCGATCGGCGATCGACGCCCTGGTGGAGCGCGGCGACCGGATCGGCACCGCGGAATCGCGCGAGGTTCTCGAGACGGTCCGGATGTTCGCCCACGACAAGGGCTGGCTCCGGCGGATGCGCGAGGCCGTGGGCTCGGGCCTGACCGCGGAGGCAGCGGTCGAGCGCGTCCAGTCGGACAACCGCGCCCGGATGATGCGGCAGTCCGATCCGTACCTGCGCGAGCGGCTGCACGATCTCGACGACCTCACCAACCGCGTCCTGCGCACCCTGATCGGCCCCGAGGCGGCCGGCGCCCTGGTGCTGCCGGAGAACGCCATCCTGGTGGCGCGCACCATGGGGCCGGCCGCGCTCCTCGACTACGAGGCCTCGACCCTGCGCGGCATCGTCCTGGAGGAGGGCGGTCCGACCAGCCACGTCGCCATCGTGGCCCGGGCGCTCGGGATCCCGGCGGTCGGCGAGGTGGAGAACGCCACCGCCCTGTGCGATGCGGGCGACGCCATCATCGTCGACGGCGTGGCGGGCGAGATCCATGTCCGGCCCGGCCCCGAGGTCGAGGCCGCCTACGCCGAGATGGTGCGCCTGCGCGCCCGCCGGCAGGAGCAGTACCGGGCGCTCCGCGACGTCCCGGCCCAGACCCGCGACGGCGTGCGCGTCGGCCTGCACCTCAACGCCGGCCTGCTGGTGGATTTCAGCCACCTGCAGGAGACGGGCGCCGAGGGCGTCGGCCTGTTCCGCACCGAGCTGCAGTTCATGGTCGCGCAGCGCATGCCGTCGGCGGCCGAGCAGGAAGAGCTGTACCGCAAGGTCTTCGCGGCCTCGGCGGGCAAGTCCGTCACGGTCCGCACCCTCGACATCGGCGGCGACAAGATCCTGCCCTACATGGCCAAGCTCGAGGAGGAGAACCCGGCGCTCGGCTGGCGGGCGATCCGCATCGGCCTCGACCGGCCGGCTCTGCTGCGCATGCAGCTGCGCGCCCTCCTGAAGGCCGCCGACGGCGACCCGCTCAAGATCATGTTCCCGATGGTCGCCACGGTGGACGAGTTCGTGCGCGCCCGCGGCATCGTCGAGCGCGAGAAGGCCTACCTGAAGCGGCACGGCTACCGGCTTCCGACCGATTGCCGCCTCGGCGCGATGATCGAGGTCCCCTCGCTCCTGTTCCAGATCGACGAGATCGCCCGCGAGGCCGACTTCCTCTCGGTCGGCTCGAACGACCTGATGCAGTTCCTGTTCGCGGTGGACCGGGAGAACCGGCGGGTCGCCGACCGGTTCGATCCGCTGAGCGTCGCGGCGCTGCGCGCGTTCCGGCTGATCGCCGAGCGGGCCGACGCGGCCTCGTGCCCGGTCACCGTCTGCGGCGAGATCGGCGGCCGGCCCCTCGACGCCATGGCGCTGATCGGCCTCGGCTACCGGCAATTGTCGATGTCGCCGGCCGCGATCGGCCCGGTCAAGGCGATGGTACTGAGCCTCGACGCGGCCGCCGTCGCCGAACTCATCGACGCCGAGATGGCGCGGATGCACGACGGCGACTCCCTGCGCCCGGCGCTCACGGCCTTCGCGCACGCGCACGGCATCCCTATCTAAGCGCGATAGCGACCCTTGCCGAACATTCGGCCGGGGTTGTACGGCAAGGCCACGACGATTTCGGTCGACGCGCCGCGGCTTCCGCTCTCGGACGGACGAGGCGTGGATTTGGGGGACGTCCCGCCGGGTCCTGAACCTCCAAGCCACGCAGCTCCGTCCCGCAGGACGAGACCCGCGCCCGGCCCGGAACCGCACGCGCAGACCTGCAGAAACACGGGCGATGATCCCCTTTCCCACCGAGCGCCTCGACGCCATCCTGGCGCGGCACGACATCGTCACCGCGCAGCTCGCCTCCGGCGAGATCGATCCCGAGACCGTGGTCCAGCTCTCCCGCGAGCTGTCCGACCTCGACCCGGTCGTGGCGGCGATCCGCGCCTACCGCGCCGCCCTGGACAATCTCGCGGGCGTCGAGGTCCTGATCGACGAGCCCGGCACGGATCCGGAGATGCGGGCGCTCGCCGCCGAGGAGAAGCCGGAGGCGCAGGAGGCACTCGAGGCCGCCCACCGGACCCTCCAGCTCCTGCTCCTGCCGAAGGACGCCGCCGACGAGAAGAGCGCGATCCTGGAAGTCCGCGCCGGGACCGGCGGCGACGAGGCCGCCCTGTTCGCCGGCGACCTGTTCCGGATGTACGCGAAGTACGCCGAGTCGAAGGGCTGGCGGGTCGAGGTAATCTCCGAGAGCGAGGGCACGGTCGGCGGCTTCCGCGAGGTCGTGGCCGAGGTGAAGGGCCGGGGCGTGTTCGCCCGCCTCAAGTTCGAGAGCGGCGCCCATCGGGTGCAGCGCGTCCCCGACACCGAGACGCAGGGCCGGATCCACACCTCGGCCGCAACCGTGGCGGTGCTGCCCGAGGCCGAGGAGGTCGACATCCACGTCAACGACGCGGACCTGAAGATCGACACGATGCGGGCCCAGGGCGCGGGCGGCCAGCACGTCAACAAGACGGAATCGGCGATCCGCATCACCCACCTGCCGACCGGAATCGTGGTGTTCGTCCAGGAAGAGCGGTCGCAGCACAAGAATCGGGCCCGCGCCATGGCGCTCCTGCGGGCGCGGCTCTACGATGCCGAGCGCAGCGCCAAGGATTCGGCCCGGGCGGCCGACCGCAAGGCGCAGGTGGGCTCCGGCGACCGCAGCGAGCGGATCCGGACCTACAATTTCCCGCAGGGGCGGGTGACTGACCACAGGATCAACCTGACCCTGTACAAGCTCGAGGAGGTGATGGCGGGGACCGCCCTCGACGAGGTGGTCGACGCCCTCATCACCGAGCACCAGGCGGAACTGCTGGCCGCCGAGGGCATGGCCTGATCCGCGCCGTGACGCCGGACGCGATGCAGGACCTGACCCGCCGCGAGGCGCTGCGCGCGCTGACGGCGCGCCTGCACGCGGGTGGCGTCGTCGAGGCGGCGGGCGACGCCCGGTTCCTGCTGCTCGGCCTCCTCGGCCTGGAGGCGCGAGACCTGCTGATCGAGGGGGATCGCCGCGTCGGCGCGGCGGACGCGGCCACCCTCGCGGAGGCGGTGGCGCGGCGGCTCGCCGGCGAGCCGGTGGCCCGCATCCTCGGCGCCTGGGAGTTCTGGGGCCTGCCGTTCCGGCTCGGGCCCGACACGCTCGTGCCGCGCCCGGACACCGAGATCCTGGTCGAGGTCGCGCTGGCCGCGCGGCCCGACCGCGCGGCGCCGCTCCGCTGCCTGGACCTGGGGACCGGGACGGGCTGCATCCTGACCGCCCTCCTGTCCGAGCGACCGCGCGCCACCGGCGTCGGGCTTGACCGCTCTGAGGGCGCCCTGCGCGTCGCCCGGGACAACGCCGCCGCCAACGGCGTCGGCGACCGGGCCCGCTTCGTCGCCGGCGACTGGTGCGACGCCCTGCGTGACCGCTTCGACCTCGTGGTCTCGAACCCGCCCTACATCGCCCGCGCCGTCATCGCGACCCTGGAGCGGGAGGTTCGCGGGCACGACCCGGCGGCCGCTCTCGACGGCGGCACCGACGGGCTCGACGCCTATCGGCGGATCCTCGACGGGGCCGGCGCGCGCCTCGCGCAGGGCGGCCTGCTCGTGCTCGAGATCGGCTACGACCAGGCGGAGACCGTCGCGGACCTCGCGCGCGCCGCCGGCTATCGCGAGCGCGGGTTGACCCGCGATCTTGCCGGTCATGACCGAGTCCTGTGTTTCGACCGGCCGGAGGGTCTTTTATCCGGCCACAGGGATGCCTAAGTCTGGGTCGACCATCCCGGCACCGAAAAATTGCTTGTTGCATCAACCGGGGAACGCTAGAGTCGGCTTGAAGATCGCGAACCGTCCGTTAAGACGGACGGCTGTAAGGTCGGTGGTGACCATGGGTCGCCGATTGGTTCGCTGATCCCCCTAACCCGTCGAACCAGAACGCGCCGGTGCCAGCGCGGCGGGACGACACATTCGAACCTGACAATCGACTGAGGATCGGCGGCTTTCACCGGGCGCCCGGTTCGAGGGGTGGTCAGGCAGACGCGCGGACCGGAGAGCGGTCCCACGCGCGGCGCCGCCGGATGCGCTTGGCCGGTTCGCGCCACGAGATCCGCCCGGGCGCCTCCGTAGACAGTCGTTTGCGTGAACGAGGGTCATAACAGACCGATGAGACCAAACCAGAATCGACGGATGCGCGGCCGGAACCGGCCGAAGGGTCCGAATCCGCTGACGCGCTCCTACGAATCCAACGGTCCCGACGTCAAAATCCGCGGCACCGCGCAGCACATCGCCGACAAGTACGCGCAGCTCGCGCGGGATGCTCTGGCGGCCGGCGATCCGGTCGCGGCCGAGAACTACTTTCAGCACGGCGAGCACTACTTCCGTA
Source organism: Methylobacterium sp. C33D (assembly GCF_053345825.1). Classification (NCBI taxonomy): domain Bacteria; kingdom Pseudomonadati; phylum Pseudomonadota; class Alphaproteobacteria; order Hyphomicrobiales; family Methylobacteriaceae; genus Methylobacterium; species Methylobacterium sp. C33D. Next base: position 26,772 of record NZ_JBKFAV010000008.1, on the reverse strand, counting down.
TTGTCTCCGGTGCTCAGGACCAGAATCGTCCGGCCAACACCGGTGGTTATGCCAGTCGTCCGTACGACGATGACATGGATGAGGGCGACGACGACGCCCAGGGCAACGGCGGATCGCAGAACGGTCACGCCTATAACGGCTACGACGACAACGATCCCGGCCAGCAGCCGCAGCCCTACGAGAGCCGTCCGGACGGGAATCAGGACGGCCGCCAGGGCCGCGACCGGTTCCAGAACCGCGACCAGCGCCGGTTCGACAACAACGGCCGCCAGGATTACCGGCGCCAGGACCAGCCGCGTCAGGACTATCAGCGCCAGGACTACCAGCGGCAGGACTATCGCCAGGAGAACCGGCAGGATCGTCAGGACCGCCAGGATTACGGCCGCTCCGATTACCGCCAGGAGCGGCACGAGGGCCGGCCGGATCGCCAGGACCGTCCGGACAATCGGCAGGATGGCCGCCAGGACTCGCGTCAGGACAATCGCGGCGACCAGGGCCGCTACGAGAACGGGCGTGGCGATGCCCCGCGCGCCGAGAATCGGCCGGAGGCCCGTCCCGAGGCTCGCCCGGAGCGGGCCCCCCGCGCCGAGGCCGCGCCGCGCCGCGAGCGCCGCCGCGAGGCTGCGCCCTCCGTGGAGGCCGAGGAGCCCACGGGTCTGCCGGCTTTCCTGATGGCGCCCCCGCGTCCCGCGCCCGCCGTCGAGACGTCGAGCGCTCCCGAGCCCGAGGCGGCCGCCGAGGACGCTCCGGCCGCCAAGCCCCGCCGTCGCCGTCGCCCGCGCTTCGAGAGCGCCGCGGACGAGGGCGGCGCGACCACGCCGGCCGCGGACGTGCCGACCGAGTGATCTGACCTCGCGGGTGATCCTGAAGTGAGGCCGCCCCGGGAAACCGGGGCGGCCTTCTTCATTTGCGCCTCAGCGCACGGACCGCCGCGCGGCCTTCCAGTCCGGGTAGCCGTGCATCCGGTGAATCAGGCGGCGCCGCCGCCCGATCTCGCCGAACGGCGCGATCTCCCAGTCCCAGGTCTCCGGCGCGGGCGGGACCGCGATCCCGAACAGAAGGTCGGCGCTGTCGACGGTCCGGCCGGCCCGATCCTCCTCGCGCTGCACCGTGTCGGTGATCAGGCAGACACGCTCGACGCGCGCCGCGAGTGTATCCAGGGCCGCCAGATGGGTCGCGACGAGGTGCGCGCCGAGCCGCGGCGGTGCCTCGTGGCCCCGCGCCTCGTGGGCGTCGATCGGGACGAGCGGGATCTGCGACAGGAGGTTCGCCGAGACGATCAGATCGGCGTCGGCGCACAGATCGGCCCAGGTCCCGGCGAGGCCGGCGCCGATCTCGGCGGTCACCAGCGCGACGCTCGGGTATCGGCGGGCGGTGAGGCGCGCCGGCCAGGGATGGACGGCGTCCACGAGGCTGACCCGGTCGAACAGGCGGGCGAGGGCGTCGAGCGGCACGTCGTCGAGCAGGCCCGAGCCCAGCACCACCGCGTGCCGGCGCTGCCGGGTCGCCTCGGCCGCCGCCGCGATCACGCTGCGCGCCCGCGCGAGGTGGGGCGCCCAGGCCGCCCGGCAGCGGCGCGAGCGGGCGTGGAGCAGGCCGCTCTGCCGCACGTAGCCGAGGCGGTGCAGGGGCAGCGGCGCCGGGTTGAGGACGGACAGGGCCCAGGCGAGCAGCATCGCCGGGCGGCTCAGCCCTCGTCGGAGGGCGTGGCCCGGGACGGTGCGCGGTAGCCGGTCGCCAGCACGTAGAGCTCGCTCGAATCGGCCCGGCTCGCGGCCGGCTTGACGTGGCGGACCGTGGCGAAGTCGCGCTTCAGGTCGGTGAGCAGCGCGCCCTCGGTGCCGCCCTGGAGCACCTTGGCGAGGTAGGCGCCTCCGGACCCCAGGATCTCGCGGGCGAACTCCGCCGCGGTCTCGGCGAGGCCGATGATGCGCAGGTGATCGGTCTTCTTGTGGCCGGTGGCGTTGGCGGCCATGTCGGACATGACGAGGTCGGCGGGGCCGCCGAGCAGGCCGGTCAGCCGGGCGGGAGCCTCGGGATCGAGGAAGTCCAGGGTGATGAACTCGACCCCGGCCATCGGCTCGATCTCCAGGAGATCGATGCCCACGACCCGGCCCGTCGGCCCGACCACCCGAGCGGCCACCTGCGACCAGCCCCCCGGCGCGGCGCCGAGATCGACGATCTTCTGGCCGGGCCGCAGGAGCTTGTAGCGCTCGTCGATTTCCAGGAGCTTGTAGGCGGCCCTGGACCGGTAGCCCTCGCGCTTGGCGCGGGCCACGTAGGGATCGTTGAGCTGGCGCTCGAGCCAGCGCTTCTGGGACAGGGTCCGTCCGCGGCCGGTCTTCACCCGCTGCTTCAGTTCGCCCCGGACGCCGCCGCCGGAACTCGCGCCGCCGCGCCGGTCGCTCATCGCGCCGCCCTCATCGGACCGCCTTCCGGTTCCAGACCCCGTCCTCCCGCATCATGTTCATCAGCAATCCTTCGCGCAGGCCACGATCGGCGATGCGCAGGCGCTCCGAGGGGAACGCCCGGCGGATCGCCTCGAGGATCGCGCAGCCCGCGAGCACGAGATCGGCGCGGTCGCGGCCGATGCAGGGGTTGTCGGCGCGCTGCTCAAGGCGCGTGTCGAGCAGGTCGTCGATGGCGGTCGAGACCGCATCGTCGCTCATCCACAACCCGTCGACGCGCCGACGCTCGTAACGGGCGAGCCGCAGATGCATCGCCGCGATGGTCGTGACGGTCCCGGACGTGCCGAGCAGGTGGAAATGCGGCGCCGTCGCCGCGGGCGCGGCGCGGAGCGCGAAGGCCGAGAGCTTCTCGGCCACCTCCTCGACCATACCCTCGAACATGCGCCGGGTGACCTCGGCGCCGCCGTGGCGCTCGGCGAGCGTGACTACGCCGACCGGCAGCGAATCCCAGGCCCGGATCCGCAGCGTCGGGTCGGTCGACGGGTTGGCGGCCGCCCCGTCCAGCCACGCGATCTCGGTGGAGCCGCCGCCGATGTCGAAGATGATGACGGATTCGGCGAGCGGGTCCGCGAGCGCCGCGCAGCCGGTGACCGCGAGATAGGCCTCGGTCTGCCGGTCGACGATCTCCAGGTCGAGGCCGACGCCGCGGCGGACGCGCTCCACGAAGGCGGCGCCGTTCACCGCGAGGCGGCAGGCCTCCGTGGCGATGATCTTGGCGCGCTGCACGCCGCGGGCCTGCATCTTGGCCCGGCAGATCCGCAGGGCCTCCACGGTCCGCTCGATCGCCGCCTCGCTCAGGCGGTCGGACGTGCCGAGCCCCTCGCCGAGCCGCACGATCCGCGAGAACGCGTCGATCACGCGGAAGCCGCTGAAGGTCGGCTCCGCGACCAGCAGGCGGCAATTGTTGGTGCCGAGGTCGAGCGCCGCGTAGGCGGCGCGGCGACGCTCGCGGCCCGACACGGGGGCTTGCGTCTGAAGCGGCACCGCGCCGGTCTGGATTCGGGACGGCGCGGCCGCGGCGGTCTCGTCCCTCATCGGCGCGGCCGTCGATCCTTCGGGTCGGCCTTGAGCAGCGCGCTCGGCCTTACTTGATCTGCGACCCTACAGGCTCAGCGGGGAACTGCAACGCCCGATCGCGGTCGCGGTCAGGCGACGGCCTTCATCGCGCTGGCCCGGCGCGGGATGGGGCGGAGGAGGCTCTTCACCTGCGAGTAGGGGCGGGGCCGGTTGATCACCTCGTCCAGGCGCGACCACAGGGTCTTGGGCGAGAACGGCTTCGCGATGATCTCGTTCACGCCGAGCGCCACGGCCCGGTCGACCACGTTCCGGCGGGGCTGGGCCAGCATCAGGATGATCGGGATCGTGGGGCAGGGGGAGGTGGTCGGCGTCCGCGCGAGCCGGATGAACTCCTCGCCGGACAGGATCGACAGGTCCCAGTCGATGATGCTGATGTCGGGCTTGCTCTCGGCGAGCACGCCCAGCGCCTCGGCCCCGTCCGGCGCCTCCAGCACGCGCTTGATGCCGACGCGCATCAGCATGTCACGGACGATTCGGCGGATGTAGAGACTCTCGTCGACCACAAGAGCGGAGAGATCGGGGAAAGTCGGTGTCGCGATCATGGCCGGCCGGTTCTGCGGGGCGCGGGGGGCAGTCTAGCCGGACAGCCTTTGCGTTTCGCTAACGCCTTCCCTCGAATGAGAAAGGCCCACCCGGGAGACGGGGACGGACTCCGTTGTTTGCCGCAAGAAAGTAACGAAACGGGCGCCTCTGGGCCAAGAAGGTCCTTGCGGTCAAGGCCCGATTGCGTCAGGACTGGGGCGTTATTCTTGGTTACCGCGACCTGGGGTAATGATAGTGCGGGGCGTGGGCTGTCTGGGATGGCGCGCACGCGGTATTCGAGACAAGGGCGGCGGACGGTTTTTGCGAGCTTTCTATGGGACGTGGTCGTGATTTCAGAGGGCCGCAGAAGCGCGGCTTCGACGAGAGTGGCGAGCCGAGATGGCCTGATCAGGCTCCCCCCAGCGGCGGATACGGCGGCGGCGGTTTCGGCGGTGGCGGCGGTGGTTTCGGCGGGGGCGGTTTCGACCGCGGCCCGTCGCGTGGCGCGGCTCCGGTCGCGTCCGGACCGGAGCGCGATGCGACGGTCAAGTGGTTCAACAAGGAGAAGGGCTTCGGCTTCGTCGAACTCGGCGACGGTTCGGGCGATGCCTTCCTCCACATCCGCGCTGTCGAGGCGGCCGGCCACGACGATCTGATGCCGGGCACCCGGCTGACGGTCACGACGGCCCAGGGTCAGAAGGGCCCGCAGGTCACGAGCGTCACCAGCGTCGACACCTCCACGGCCGAGGCGCCCGCGCCCCGGCGTGAGTTCCGTCCGCGCACCGGCGGCTTCGGTGCCGGCGGCGGCTACGGCGACCGCGATCGCGGTGGTTACGGCGGTGGCGGCTACGGCGGCGGCGGTGGCGGCGGTGGCCGTTTCGCCAGCGGCCCGTCGGTCGAGATGAGCGGCACCGTGAAGTGGTACGATCCCGCCAAGGGCTTCGGCTTCGTCTCGGTCAACGACGGCGGCAAGGACGTGTTCGTGCACCGCTCCGCGCTGTCGCGCGCCGGTCTCGACTCGCTCGCCGAGGGTCAGCAGGTCACGCTCGGCGTGGTCGAGGGCCAGAAGGGCCGCGAGGCACAGAGCATCAACGTCGAGGATTGAGGATCACGCGGCGGTCTCTCTCCCGCCGCGATCCGCGCGAAGACTGCGAGGCGGCGGCCCCCTCCGGGGCCGCCGCCTTCCTCTTTCGGGGACGATCCATGCGCCGCCTCGCTCTGTCCACGGCTCTGATATTGCTCGCGGGGGGAGCCCGGGCCGAGGACTTCACGGGCTTCTACGCGGGGATCAACGCGGGCTACGGCTGGGGACACGCGCGCGACGGCCGGATCGCCGGCCCGGCATCCGGGTCCGCCGCGGCCTCGGCCAAGCCGGACCCGTGGGCCGATCTGCCGCCGAGCGCGCGGAACGCGGCCGTCGCGATCCGCAAGTCCGGTCGGGACGCGGCGTCGGGACTCGCCGGCCCCTGATTCGGATCGGGCGAGCGCGGGGCAGGACCTCCGGTTGCGCCCCCATGCTTGGTCCTAAACACCTCGTTTCACACTGGAATCGTTCCGGAACATAGGCGTTGCGCCGCAGCTTCGGCCGCTGCTAGGTCGCGCCATGGGCTCACGGGAACGAGAGGTGGCGCCATGAGCGCCCGTGCCATGCCGACGCTGATCGACCGCGTCGCGATCGCCGGCCGGGTGCTGCTCGCGGCCCTCGGCGGTTACGCGGTCGCCGCCCTGGCGAGCGCGCTCCTGGCGCTGCTCCTCCCCCTCCCGCGGGCCGAGGCGGTCTCCGCCGGCACGCTCGCGAGCTTCGCCATCATGGCGGGCGCGGTGATCTGGGTCTTCGCGGCCCGCACGCTCGGCCGGGCGACGCTGGGCCTCGGCCTGACGGCGCTCCTGCTGACCGGCGCCCTGTGGCTCGCCGGCGCCTTCGCGCACGGGCCGGCCGCGTGAGCGCGGGGCGGAGCTTCCGCCAGGCGATGGCGTGGCTGCACACGTGGTCCGGCCTCGTGGTCGGCTGGGTGCTGTTCGCGATCTTCGTCACCGGCACCGCCAGCTACTACCGCACCGACATCTCGGACTGGATGCGGCCGGAACTGTCCGCGACAGCCCCCGATCCCGCCGCAGCGGCGACGCGGGCCGGCGCCTTCCTGCGCAGGACCATGCCGGACGCGGCCGGCTGGTCGATCAAGCTGCCGAACGCCGAGACTTCGGCCGTCGAGGTCTACTGGTGGCAGAACTTCAGCGGGCCGTTCCACCACGCGCTCCTCGATCCCGCGACCGGCGAGCCGGCCCGCGTCCGCGACACGCGCGGCGGCGACTTCCTGTACCGCTTCCACTTCGAGCTGAGCCTGCCGCCGATCTGGGGCCGCTGGATCGTGTCGGCCTGCGCCATGGTCCTGCTGATCGCGCTGATCTCCGGGATCGTGACGCACCGGCGGATCTTCGCCGATTTCTTCACCTTCCGGCGCGACCGCTCGGCGCAGCGCGGCTGGCTCGACGCCCACAACGTGGTCGGCGTGCTGGCGCTCCCCTTCCACCTGATGATCGTCTACACGGGCCTCGTCACCCTGTCGGCGACGCTGATGCCCTGGGGCATGAAGGCCGTCTACGGCGACGACATGCTGCGCTACTATGCCGAAGCCGGCCTCGCGACGCCGGGTGCGGCCCCGGTTGGCCGCCCCGGCACGCCGCTGCCGCTCGGCGACATCGTCGCCCGCGCCGCGGCGGCCGGCGGCGAGGTGCCGGAGGTGGTGCTGGTCACCCAGCCCGGCGATGCGGGCGCCACCGTGACGGCGTATTTCGAGGAGCCGCGCGGGCTCGCACACCTGCACCCGCAGATCGCCTACGCGGCCGATACCGGCGCGGAGATCGCCCGTGTGGGCGAGGCCGGCGCGGCGACCCGGACCGGTGCCGTGATGGCGGGGCTGCACGAGGCGCACTTCGCCAGCGCGCCCCTGCGCCTCCTGTTCTTCCTCTGCGGCCTGATGGGCGCCGCCACGGTCGCGAGCGGCCTCGTGCTGTGGACGGTGGCGCGGGCGCCGAAGGGCGCGGATCCCGAGGGCTTCGGCCTGCGCCTGGTGCGACTCCTCAACCTCGGCACCATCGCGGGTCTGCCGGTGGGCCTCGCCGCGTATTTCCTGGCGAACCGGTTGCTGCCCGACGGGATCGGGGACCGGGCGGACTGGGAGGTGCGCGCGTTCCTCGCCGCCTGGGTCGCCGCTGCGCTCGCCGGGTCCCTGTATCCGCGGCGGCGGGCTTGGTCACTGGCCCTGGCCGTGCCGGCCTGCGCGTTCCTCGCGATCCCGCTGGTGGACGCGGCCCTGGTCGGTCAGGAACGCTTCCTCGCCTTCGACGCGGCCATGGCGGCCGTGGGCGTGACGCTGGGCATCGGATGCCGGCTCGCGGCACGGCGGACCCTCCCGGCGGCGCGCCCGGCCAAGGCCAGCCTGTCACGGACGGTCGAAGCATGACACCCGCCGCGCTGATGCTCAGCCTCCTCCTGAGCTTCTCGGGCTTCGCGGCCCTCGCCCTCAGCCTCGACCGGCATCACCGGGCCGCCTACCGCGTCGGCGTGCCGAAGGGGCGGGTCGGCAGCCTGCGGATCGCGGGGTGGTGCGGGCTCGGCCTCTCGTTCGCCGCGGCCGTCGCGGCGGCGGGTTGGAATTTCGGCCCGGTTCAGTGGGTCGGATCGCTGACGGGCTCGGCCCTGGCCGTGGTCGCGATCATCGCCTATCGGCCGACCTGGCTGCGGAGCGCGGCCCTGGCGGCTCTGCCGCTCGCGGCGGCGGCCGTCCCGCTCGTCCTCCTCGGTTGAGCCGCGGCGCCGTCGCCGGACGCGGTGATTCGTTGGGCGGCGGGACGCCCCGGTCGGCGCCGCCCGGTCGCGGTCCGGACCGGGAATTTATGCCCGCTCGCGATGACGCCAGGAAGCGCGTAGGATCGGCGCACTCGCGCACTGGCCAAAAGTCCACCTTGATTCGGCAGGCCAAAAGCCATTGGCTGCGAACAGAGCGGAAGCGGATGCGGCCCGGACGATCGGTCGCCCCAGCGCCAGCTTAAGCCCAAGAGCCGCGGTTCGCGAGGCCGGGGCCTACGGAGGGAACATAGCGATGAACAAGCCGGAATTCCTCGGCGACTCGAAGGTCAAGTCGCCCTTCTCGGCCCGCTACGACAACTTCATCGGCGGCCAGTGGGTCGCCCCCGCGGCCGGCCGCTATTTCGAGAACACCTCCCCGATCACCGGGAAGGTGGTGTGCGAGGTCGCCCGCTCCGACGCCCAGGACGTGGAGAAGGCCCTCGACGCCGCCCACGCCGCCCGGGAGGCCTGGGGCCAGACGGCGCCGGCTGAGCGCGCCCGCATCCTGCTCAAGATGGCCGACCGGATGGAGGAGAACCTCGATCTGCTCGCGCTGGCCGAGACCTGGGACAACGGCAAGCCGATCCGCGAGACGACCCACGCCGACATCCCGCTCGCCATCGATCATTTCCGCTACTTCGCCGGCTGCGTGCGGGCGCAGGAGGGGTCGATCTCCGAGATCGACCACGACACGGTCGCCTATCACTTCCACGAACCGCTGGGCGTCGTCGGCCAGATCATCCCGTGGAACTTCCCGATCCTCATGGCGGTGTGGAAGCTCGCCCCGGCGCTCGCCGCCGGCAACTGCGTGGTCCTGAAGCCGGCCGAGCAGACCCCGGCCTCCGTGCTGGTGCTGGCGGAGATCATCGGTGACCTGCTGCCGCCGGGCGTGCTGAACATCGTCAACGGCTTCGGCCTCGAGGCCGGCAAGCCGCTCGCCTCGTCGCCGCGGATCGCCAAGATCGCCTTCACGGGTGAGACGACCACCGGCCGCCTCATCATGCAGTACGCGTCGCAGAACCTGATCCCGGTCACGCTGGAACTCGGCGGCAAGTCGCCGAACATCTTCTTCGCCGACGTGGCGAACGAGGACGACGACTTCTTCGACAAGGCCCTCGAGGGCTTCACGATGTTCGCCCTCAACCAGGGTGAGGTCTGCACCTGCCCGAGCCGCGCGCTCGTGCACGAGTCGATCTACGACCGGTTCATGGAGCGCGCGGTGAAGCGCGTCGAGGCGATCACCCAGGGCTCGCCGCTCGATCCGGCCACGATGATCGGTGCCCAGGCCTCGGGCGAGCAGATGGAGAAGATCCTCTCCTACATCGATATCGGCCGGCAGGAGGGCGCGCAGCTGCTCACGGGCGGCGAGCGCAACGTCAAGGACGGCGAGTTCGCCGAAGGCTTCTACGTGAAGCCGACGGTGTTCCGCGGCCACAACAAGATGCGCATCTTCCAGGAGGAGATCTTCGGGCCGGTCCTGTCGGTCACGACCTTCAAGGACGACGCCGAGGCGCTCTCCATCGCCAACGACACGCTCTACGGCCTCGGCGCCGGCGTCTGGACCCGCGACGGCACCCGTGCGTACCGCTTCGGCCGCGCGATCCAGGCCGGGCGGGTCTGGACGAACTGCTACCACGCCTATCCGGCCCACGCGGCCTTCGGCGGCTACAAGCAGTCCGGCATCGGCCGCGAGACCCACAAGATGATGCTCGATCACTACCAGCAGACCAAGAACATGCTGGTCAGCTACTCGGCCAAGAAGCTCGGGTTCTTCTGAGTTTCTTCCCGGGTTAACCCCCCGAGACAACTTCAGCCCCGGCCGAGAGGCCGGGGCTTTTTCGATCCCGGACGCCCGGTCCGTCGGGCGGTGATCCCCGCCCTCCGGCGACGCGACGCGCGACGCGACCGTTCGGCGCCCGCATCCGGCGGGCCGCGCAGTGGAAACCGGCCGAGACCACCGCATATTCAGGCATCGACAGGGAGGACGGCATGAGTTCGGACCAGGTTATCGACGCCAACGTCGCCGAGCAGGCCGGCGTCGACGGGACACCCCTCCGGGTCACCGCGACCCCGGTGGCGCTCGCCCTGATCGAAGAGCTGCGGAGTGAGTACGGCCCGGTCATGTTCCACCAGTCGGGCGGCTGCTGCGACGGCTCCTCGCCCATGTGCTACCCGGTGGGCGACTTCCTGGTGAGCGACGGCGACGTGAATCTCGGCACGGTGGGGGGCGCGGACTTCTTCATCAGCCGCTCGCAGTTCGAGGTCTGGAAGCACACGCACCTGATCCTCGACGTAGTGCCGGGCCGCGGCGGCATGTTCTCCCTGGAGAACGGGCGGGAGAAGCGCTTCCACATCCGCTCGCGCCTGTTCTCCGAGGCGGAGAACCGGGCGCTCGAGGAGGCGTGCAAGCTCTGAGGTCGGGGTCAGCGGGGAGGGGGCTGTGGTGAGGGAGCTGTCGTGGCGACCGTGAAACTCTGGTCCGACGCCGAGGCCGAGGCAGACCCGCGCGTCCGCGCGGTCTTCGCCGACATCCGGGCGACCCGCGGGTCCGACGTCGTCAACAATTTCTGGCGCGGCCTCGCCAACGATCCGGCGCTGCTTGAGCGGACGTGGTCCACCCTGAAGATTGTCATGGGGCCCGGGACCCTCGATCCCCTGACCAAGGAACTGGTCTACATCGCGGTGTCGATCGCCAATGGCTGCCCGTACTGCATCCACTCCCACACCGCGGCCGCCCGGGCCAAGGGCTTGACGGAGGCCCAGCACGGCGAGTTCCTGGCGGTGGTCGGGATGGCCAACCAGACCAACGCGCTGGTCAACGGCCTGCAGATCCCCGTCGATCCCGCCTTCAGAGTGGAGGAAGGTCCATGAGTTCCGCGTCCGGCACGGAGAAGCAGGGGTTCCGGGTGGTGCACGAGAGTGCGCCGTTCCGCGGCAAGCAGGGGCACATCTACCGTCCGGCGATCTCGGCCGAGGCCGTGGGTTCGCGGGCGCTGCACATGCAGCTCCTCGAGATCCCGCCCGGTGAGCGGGCTCACGCCCACAAGCACGAACATCACGAGACGGCGATCTACGTGCTGTCGGGCGTGTCGGGCTGCTTCTGGGGCGAGCGGCTCGAGAACCACGCGATCGCGGGCGCCGGCGAATTCGTCTACATCGCCGCCGACGTGCCGCACCTGCCCTACAACCGCAGCCAGACGGAGACGGTGACGGCCGTGATCGCCCGGACGGACCCGAACGAGCAGGAGAGCGTCGTCCTGTTGCCTCATCTCGAGGCCGGCGTCGACTGGTCCAAGGCCGAGGCCTAGCGGCTCAGCGCTGCTCGATCCGCTCGTTGGCGAGACGCTCCGCCCGGGTGCGCTCGTCGGCCGACAGCCCGGAGAGGGTCTGGTCCAGCCACGCGTCGGACAGACCCTGGCCGGCGGCGGCCAGATTCCAGGCCGCCGCCTCCACGGGATTCTTGGCGACGCCGCGGCCCACCGCGTAGAGCCGCGCGACGCGGTTCTGCGCGATGGCGTTGCCGCGCGAGGCCGCGTGCAGGAAGTACCGGGCGGCGGCCCGCTCGTCCTTGGTGACGCCGGTGCCGTTGAAGAGCAGGATCGCGTACTCGACCTCGCTCGCGAGATCGCCGTTGTCGGCGCCGCGCCGGAACAGCTCCGCGGCCTTCGACGGATCCTTCGGCACGCCGCGCCCCTGCAGGTAGAGCACGCCCAGGTCGTGCTGGGCCGGGCCGATCTCGGCATCGGACGCCTTGCGGAACTGCGCGGCGGCCGCCGCCTCGTCGGCCGTGGCGCCGGTGCCGATCAGGATCAGGCCGAGATTGTAGGCCGCGGTCGGCGAGCCGTGGGCCGTGGCCTGCTCGAGCCAGCGCCGCCCGGCCTTCGGGTCCTTCGGCATCCCGCGACCGTCGAGGGCCATCAGTCCCAGGGAGGCCATGGCAGACGCGTCGTTCTGCGCGGCCGCCAAGCGATACCAGTCGGCGGCCTTGACCGGGTCCTGCTTCACGCCGAGACCCTGGTTGTACAGCTCGCCGAGCAGCGTCATGGCGGCGGCATCCTTGGGATTCGCCTCGATGCGCTTCGTCGCCTCGCGGAAGGCGGTGACGTACTGGCCCTTCTGATAGGCGCCGTAGGCGAAATCCGGAGGCTGGCCGCCCGCCGGCGGCACGGCGCCGCGCGAGTAGTTCGGCGTGTAGGGGCTCGGCAATTCCGGCATCGTCGTCTTGCCGGTCGTCGTCTTGCCGGTCTGCGCCGCAGGGCCGATCGAGCCGGGCGTCGCGGTCCGGGCCGGATCGGCCGGTCCCGAAGCCGCATAGGACGGCAACGCCAGCAGCGCGGCGCCGACGAAGACCGCCAGACGACGGGCGTCGCGGCCCCTCACGCCTGGGACTCCCGGACGGCGCGCTGGGCCAGCTCGACCGCCCCCGGATCCCGCAGCCAGAGGCCGCTCTCCAGGCCGACGAACTCGGCACCCGTCGCGGCGAGAGGCGCAATCTCGTCGGCGGCAGCCGCCACCGCGATGCACGGCGTCTCGAAGATCTCGGCCCACCACGCGGCGCGGGCCCGCACGGTCTCCGCCTCGGGCGCGACGCCGTCCGGGTACAGGCCACCGAACATCAGGTAATCGATTCCGGCCTCGCCGGCCTCCATCGCGCCGTGCTTGGTCTCCAGGCCGCCCGCGCCGAGGATGCGCCCGTCCCGGAGCCGGCCGCGCAGATCCTTCAGGTCACGCGGCTTGTCGACGTGGATACCGTCGGCCCCGCCGCGGATCGCCACCGCGGCGAGGTCGCCGGTGAAGCCCGGGCAGGCGACGACCAGGGCCGCGCCGCGCTCCTGCACGGTCGGAGCGACCGATTTGACGCGGGCCGTCAGCCCGCGCTCGTCGGTAGCGGCGAGCCTCAGGATCACGGCGGCGATGTCGCCGGCTTCGCAGGCGGTCTTCAGAGCCGTCACGAAATCCGCGATGCCGTCCGCGTCGAGACCGTGCGGTCCGAGCAGGGCGAGCCTAGGACTGTTGCTCATCGGAGCCGATAATCCCCGCCCTACTGCGGGCCGATCTTTGGGTCGAGCGCGCCGCTGGCGTAGCGCTTGGCCATCTCGGCAACCGAGATCGGGCGGATCTTCGCGCCCTTGCCGGCCGTGTTGAACTCCTCGAAGCGCTGCTTGCAGAGCTTTGTCATCGCTTCCATGGCGGGCTTCAGGTACTTGCGCGGGTCGAATTCGGAGGGGTTCTCGGTGAGAACCTTCCGGATCTGACCGGTCATCGCCATGCGGTTGTCGGTGTCGATGTTGATCTTGCGCACGCCGTGCTTGATGCCGCGCTGGATCTCCTCGACCGGGACGCCCCAGGTCGGCTTCATCTGGCCGCCGTACTGGTTGATGATGTCCTGCAGATCCTGCGGCACCGACGAGGAGCCGTGCATGACGAGGTGGGTCGTCGGCAGGCGGCGGTGGATCTCCTCGATCACGTTCATCGCCAGCACCTCGCCGTCGGGCTTGCGGGTGAACTTGTAGGCGCCGTGGCTCGTGCCCATGGCGACCGCCAGCGCGTCCACCTTGGTGGCCTCGACGAACTTCACCGCCTCGTCCGGGTCGGTCAGGAGCTGGTCGTGGCTCAGGGTGCCCTCGGCGCCGTGGCCGTCCTCCGCCTCGCCCTGGCCGCTCTCGAGCGAGCCGAGCACGCCCAACTCGCCCTCGACCGAGACGCCGGCCCAGTGGGCCATCTTGGTGACGTTGCGGGTGATTTCGACGTTGTAGTTGTAGTCGGCCGGGGTCTTGCCGTCGGCCTTCAGCGAGCCGTCCATCATCACCGAGGTGAAGCCGTACTGGATGGCGGTGGCGCAGGTGGCTTCGTTGTTGCCGTGGTCGAGATGCATGCAGACCGGGATGTGCGGGTAGATCTCGACGAGGCCGTCGATCAGCTTGGCCAGCACGACGTCGTTGGCGTAGGCGCGGGCGCCGCGGCTCGCCTGGAGGATCACCGGCGAGTCGGTGGCATCGGCGGCCGCCATGATGGCGAGCCCCTGCTCCATGTTGTTCAGGTTGAAGGCGGGCACGCCGTACTCGTACTCAGCGGCGTGATCGAGGAGCTGCCGGAGGGTGATGCGTGCCATCGTGCGTGTCTTCCCGTTTCCCGTTTCGTCGTCCGCCCGATCGCCGGAACCGCCGTCAGGCGCTCAGCTGAGCTGTGTCGTGTGGCTCTGCCGAGTGCCTCGCTTTCGGTCAATCTCCGACGCGGCGCAGGGCATTCTTTCGGCGGATGACCTGCACCCGCTCCGGCGCTCCGGGGCCGCGACGCGGTCCTCGACCGCGCTGACGCGCCCGCCGAATCCGCCCGTCATGGCCGGCATCAACAGCGTGCGGGCCGCATTCCGGTGACCCGCGCGCGGGCCGCGATCCGGGCGGTCGGTCCGAGCCTGGAGCCTGTCGAAGCGCGTCAGGATCTCGAAGGTCGCGTTCAGCACGGCGTCACCCATCGACTCGGCCCCGCGGCTGATGCGGGCCGGCCCCCTAGATAGGGCCTTGTCGGAGGGGGAGGAGAGCAAGGCGGCCGTCTCAGCCCTTCGCCCGCAGAGCCTCGACGCCCGGAAGGGCCTTGCCTTCCAGCCATTCGAGGAACGCGCCGCCGGCGGTCGAGACGTAGGTGAAGTCCCGCGCCACGCCGGCATGGTTGAGCGCGGCCACCGTGTCGCCGCCGCCCGCCACGGAGACGAGCTGGCCGGCCTTCGTCCGCGCGGCCGCGTGCGCGGCGGCGGCCACGGTCGCGGCGTCGAACGGGGTGAGCTCGAAGGCGCCCAGCGGACCGTTCCAGACCAGGGTCTTGGCGCCGTCGATGGCGGCGTTGATCTCCGCGACCGACCGCGGACCGGCATCGAGGATCATGCTCGTGTCCGGTACGGCATCGACCGGCACGGTCTCGTGGGGGGCCTGCGCCTTGAACTCGGTGGCGGCGACCGCGTCGACCGGCAGGATGATCCGGCAGCCGGCCTTCTCGGCCGCCGCGAGGATGCGCGTGGCGGTCTCGGCGAGATCCTTCTCGCAGAGAGACTTGCCCACGGCCTTGCCCTGCGCGTGCAGGAACGTGTTGGCCATGCCGCCGCCGATCACCAGCATGTCGACCTTGGCGACGAGATTCTCGAGGAGATCGATCTTGGAGGAGACCTTGGCGCCGCCGACCAGCGCGATCACCGGGCGCTGGGGCGATTCCAGGCCCTTGGTCAGCGCGTCGAGTTCGGCCTGCATCTCGCGTCCGGCATAGGCCGGTAGCCGGTGCGCCAGACCCTCGGTCGAGGCGTGGGCGCGGTGCGCCGCCGAGAAGGCCTCGTTGACGTACACGTCGCCGTTCGCCGCCAGGGCGTCCGCGAAGGCCGCGTCGTTCTTCTCCTCGCCGGCGTGGTAGCGGGTATTCTCGAGGAGGAGGACGTCGCCGTCCTTCAGGGACGCCACCGCCTGCGCGGCCGCGTCGCCGACGCAGTCCGCCGCGAACGCGACGCTGCGCCCCAGAGCGGCGCTCAGCGCCGGAACCACCGGCTCCAGCGAGTCCTTCGGCTCGCGCTTGCCCTTCGGCCGGCCGAAATGGGCCAGAAGGATCACCTTGGCGCCCTGCTCGGAAACCTCGCGGATCGTCGGCGCGACGCGCTCGATGCGGGTCGCGTCGGTCACCCGCCCGTTCTCCATGGGCACGTTCAGGTCGACGCGCATGAGGACCCGCTTGCCCTTGAGGGAGCCGGCGTCGTCGAGGGTGCGGAAGGCGCTCATGCGGTCTGGTGCGGTCCTGTGCGAGGCGAGGGCGATTACTGCGCGGTCGTGCCGATGGTGGCCCGCTGCGGCAGCAGGCGGTCGAGGTTGAGCCGCTGGACGGCGACCATCAGGACCACGGTCAAGATGGCGGTGATCACGGCGGTGAGGACGAGGGCGCCGGTCCCGGGCAGGCGCCGGGTGCGCTCGGCGAGGCCGCGCATCTCCGTGCGGAGCGCCGCGAGGTCGGACTGGCGCGCGGATTCGTTCATCCGGTTCGCGGCGTTCTCGACCTTGTCCTCGACCCGGGACAGCAGCGCCTCGGAACGGGCGTACTTGTCCTCGATGCGCGAGCACTTGTCCTCGATGCGGGCGAGCTGATCGAAGAGCTGGTTCGCCGGGAGCGCGTGGGACGGGACCGCGGACGAGGCAGGTGCGGCCGTCGCTACGGGAGGTGGTGCGGTCGGGGTGGTGGGCGGCGGCGAAGCCGGTCTGGGGGCGGGCGGCACGGCAGCCAGCCCGCTCGACGTGCCCTGCGAAGCGTCGGTCATCCCTGGAGAGTCCCTGGTTCGAAGAAAGGCCGTCCGAAGAGAGGTGCGGTCGCCGGCCTCTCAGGAGGCGGCGACCGCTGCAGTCCGGCTCAGATGAGCTTGGCCATCGCCACGGCCGTGTCGGCCATGCGGTTCGAGAAGCCCCACTCGTTGTCGTACCAGGTCAGGATGCGGACCAGCACGCCGTCCATGACCTTGGTCTGGTCGAGGTGGAAGGTCGACGAGTGCGGATCGTGGTTGAAGTCGATCGAGACGTTCGGCCGGTCGGTGACGCCGAGAACGCCCTTGAGCGGACCGGAGGCGGCGGCCTTGATCGCGTCGTTGATCTCCTGGACCGTGGTCGCGCGCTTGGCCGTGA
The DNA here is from genome assembly GCF_053345825.1 of Methylobacterium sp. C33D. Taxonomy (NCBI): domain Bacteria; kingdom Pseudomonadati; phylum Pseudomonadota; class Alphaproteobacteria; order Hyphomicrobiales; family Methylobacteriaceae; genus Methylobacterium; species Methylobacterium sp. C33D. The sequence goes on along the minus strand of NZ_JBKFAV010000008.1, from coordinate 10,210 downwards.
ACACGAGATCCACCGCCGAGACGTTCGGGGTCGGCACGCGGATCGCGGTGCCGTCGAGCTTGCCCTTGAGCTCCGGGAGCACGAGGCCGACGGCCTTGGCGGCGCCGGTCGAGGTCGGGATCATCGAGAGCGCCGCGGCGCGGGCCCGGTAGAGATCCTTGTGCATCTGGTCCAGCGAGGGCTGGTCGTTCGTGTAGGAGTGGATCGTGGTCATGAAGCCGCGCTCGATGCCCACGGCCTCGTCCAGGACCTTCGCCACCGGGGCGAGGCAGTTCGTGGTGCAGGAGGCGTTCGACACGACGTGGTGCTCGCCCGTGAGCTTGTCGTGATTGACGCCGTAGACCACCGTCAGGTCGGCGCCGTCGGCCGGGGCCGAGACGAGGACGCGCTTGGCGCCGGCGTCGAGATGGGCCTTCGCCTTGTCCTTCGAGGTGAAGATGCCGGTGCATTCCAGCGCGATGTCGACGCCGAGGTCGCGGTGCGGCAGCTCGGCCGGGTTGCGCACGGCCGTGACCTTGATGCGCTTGCCGTTCACCACCAGGAACTCGCCGTCCACGGCGACCTCGCCTGGGAAGCGGCCGTGCACCGAGTCGTAGCGGAGCAGGTGGGCGTTGGTCTCCACCGGGCCGAGATCGTTGATCGCCACGACCTCGATGTCGCTGCGGCCGGCTTCCGCGATCGCGCGCAGGACGTTGCGGCCGATGCGCCCGAACCCGTTGATGGCAACCTTCGTCACGGCGTGACTCCTTCCTGATGCGGCTCGCCGCGCGCCGGACCTCAGGGGGCGGTCCGCGGAGCGGTCTCGGCGGCCCGCCATACCGTCCGGGCCGGGCCGGGCGCGATCTGGGCGGGCGGGTTTGAACCTGCGATGAACCGGACCGGGAGAGGCCGGGCTTCGACGCCCGTGACCGTCGGATCGGACGGTGCTGGCTGAGGCCTCGGACCTGTCGCGGACCGGCCCTCCGGCATGTCTCGCGCGGTCCCTCTCGGGATCGCGCGGCTGTCTAGCATGGAGCCTCGACCTGTCAAACGCGTGGCTGTGACAAAGACCTTCGATCCACCGACCAATAAACAGGGATCGCGACGATCCATTCGGTCCGCGACCCGATCGGGGATCGAACGCGTTTTCGCGCTGGAATTTCGCCTGCATTCGACGGAAAGCTTCGTGTCGGGGTAGACGAAGAACCATGGCCGACGAGACCGAGACCCGTTCCATCGACGATGCGCTCAGCCAGCTCGAAGCGGCGATCAACCGCCTCGACGCCGTCGTCCAGCACCGCCTCGAGACCGACGCGCAGCCCGACGACCGGGACGCGGAACTCGCCCTGCTGGACGAGGACCGGGCCCGGCTCGCCGCCGCCCTCGACGCGGCGAGCGCCCGCCTCGCCACGGTCGCGGCGACGACCGGGGAGGTCGGGCACCGGCTCGACCGGGCCATCGAGACCGTTCAGGATGTGCTGGGACGCGCCTGACCCTATCGCCCACGCCTGTCGGAGCGACCAGCGGAGCCATCCTTGCCGCAGATCAACGTGACCATCGACGGCCGCAGCTACCGCATGGCCTGCGGCGAGGGGGAGGAGGCGCATCTCACGGGCCTCGCCGCGACCCTCGACGGGCGCATCGCCGAGATGCGCGAGAGCTTCGGCGAGATCGGCGACATGCGCCTGCAGGTCATGGCGGCGCTGACCATCGCCGACGAGCTCGCCGAGCTGCGGTCGCGGATCGCGGCGCTGGAAGGTAGCGTCGCGGAGCTGCGCGCCGCCGCCGAGACCGCGGAACGGGGGCGGGCGGAGGATGCCGAGCGGGCAGCGTTCGGCATCGGTCGGGCGGCCCAGCACATCGGGCGGCTCGCCGACGCCCTCGGCGGTTCGGCGCCGCGGGCCTGAATCTCGGCGCGCGGACGCGCAGCGGCGCAGGGGCGCTCCGCCCGGCCCGCGCCGCCTCACTCGGTCTCGGCGATGTAGCGCCCCAGCGCCGCGGCGGCCCGGAGCATGTGGGCGCGCATGCGCCGGGCGGCCGTCTCGCCGTCCCCCTCGGCGATCGCCGACAGGATCTCGCCGTGCTCCTCCCGCGAGCGGCGGATCCGGTCGGCGTGGCGGAGCTGCGTGCGTCGGAACGCGGCCAGCCGCTCGCGGATCGCCAGGGCCTGCTCGGCCATGAAGCCGTTGTGCGTCGCCGTGTAGAGCGCCTCGTGGAAGGCCCGGTTGAACCGGTCGTAGGCGTCGACGTCGCCCGCCTCGACCGCCTTGGCGGATTCTTCGTGGAGCTCCATCAGCTCGCCGCGCTCGAGGGGCGTCATCCGGTAGGTGGCCAGCCGGGCGCACATCGCCTCGATCTCGGCGGTCGTCTCGAACATGTCGGCGATCCGCTGCGGCGTCAGGCGCGCCACCACCACGCCCCGCCGGGGCCGGATCTCGACGAGGCCGGAGGCCGCGAGCTGGCGCAGCGCCTCCCGGACGGGTGTGCGCGACGCGCCGTAGCGGTCGGCGAGATTCTGCTCGTCGAGGGCCGTCCCGGCCGCGATCGTCCCCGACGCGATCGCGTCGGTGAGCGCGTCGCGGATCCGGTCCGAGAGCAGACCGCTGTCGATCTTCTGGAAGTCCCCGTGCATCCGCCGTTCCTCGATCGTCCCGTGAGCGGCGCCTGCCAGTCCTCGGGATGACGATGCGAAGCCATACCCTAATCCGCGCGCGCGGATCCGCTTTTCGAGCGGGAGGCCGGAACGCCCCGGGGTCAGCCGACCAGGGCCCGCACCGTCAGGAACAGGATCGACGGTCCGACGAGGCAGCCGATGCCCGTGTGGAACGTCGCCGTCAGCGCGCCGTAGGGGACGAGCTTCGGATCGGTCGCCGCGAGGCCGCCCGCGACCCCGCTGACCGTGCCCATCAGACCGCCATACGCCATGGCCGAGCGCGGGTTGTCGAGGCCGATCAGCCGGGCCACCAGGGGCGTTCCGACCATCACCATGACCGCCTTGGTCACGCCGGTGGCGATGGACAGCGCCATCACGGTGGAATCCGCGCCGATCGCCGCGCCGGTGACGGGCCCGACGATGTAGGTGATCGCCCCCGCGCCGATCGTCGTGATCGAGACCGCGTCGTGGTAGCCGAAGGCCACGGCGGTCAGGGTGCCGACGATGAACGGCAGGATCGTGCCCAGCGCGAGGGCGAGGACGCCCAGCAGGCCCGCGCGCCGCGCCTCGATCACGTCCACCTCGAAGGCCGTGGCGACGATGGCGAAGTCGCGCAGCATCGCCCCGCCCATGAGGCCGATCCCGGCGAGCGCCGGGATGTCGGCGAGGCCCTTCTTCCCGCCGGTATAGAGGCCGCCGACATAGGCGAGCACCAGGCCCAGGACGATCGCGATCGCGGAGCCGTGGACGCGGCCGTTGGTCAGGTGCTTGGCGGCGAGGTTCGAGACCAGGATCAGCGCGCCGACCACCGCGAAGGCGGCCACGAGGCTCTGCTCGACGAAGACGTGCTCGATGCCGTGCCAGACGTCGTGTCCCATGGCGCTCACCCCTTCCTGGCGACGGGCGCGGCGGCCGGCGCCGCCGCTTCGGGCTCGGCGTCGCCGCCGATCACGGAGCCGCCATGCGCGACGGCGCCGCTACCGTGATCGCACCGGCCGATCCGGCTGAGCAGGGCGACGGCGCCGAAGCACAGGACCAGGGAACCGGTCGCCGCGATCAGCACGATCGGGCCGCCGCTCACGGCCGCGACGACGTTCTGCTGGGCCGCCATGGCGACGACGATCGGGATGTACATCCCCGCCCAGAATTCGACGCCGAACTGGACGCCCTTGGTCAGTCGGCCCCGGCGGGACAGCCACAGGCGCGCGACGATGAGCAGGATCATGGCGATGCCGACGCCGCCGACATTGGCCTTCACGCCGAGGGCGAGGCCGAGGAGGTCGCCGAGATACACGCCGATCAGCGTGCAGGCCGCGAGCAGCGCGACACCGAGGACGATCATCGGCGTTGCCCGTTCACCGGAGCGGCATTTCCGGCCGCATCCGACGACCGTGTGGACGCGTGCAACATGGCGCGTTCCCTTCCCGGATCGGCCTCGGGGGCCGTTGCTCAAAGTATGCAAGATATTGACAGGCGCGCAATCCCGTATACGAAACTGTGATTGAGACCGGTTTGAAAATACCAGACGGGTCGCTAGATGGGGCCCGGTCTACCGGTTGGAGCAGGCGGATGGGCGAGTGGCGCGGTGAGAGGCAGGCCCGCGACGCGCGGATCGCGGCGGGGCGCGCCCACGCGGACGGCAAGGTCGTGCCGGCCGGGGCCGTAGTCGACCTGCTGGAGGCGATCCTGCGGCCCGGCGACCGCGTCTGCCTCGAGGGCGACAACCAGAAGCAGGCCGACTGCCTCGCCCGCGGCCTGAGCGCCTGCGATCCCGGGAAGATCCACGATTTGCACATGGTCCAGTCGGGGATCGTGCTGCCCGAGCATCTCGACGTGTTCGAGACCGGGATCGCCAAGCGGCTCGACTACTCGTACTCCGGCCCGCAGGGTGCCCGCATCGCCAAGATGCTCTACGGCGGCCAGATCGCGCTCGGGGCGGTGCACACCTACCTGGAGCTGTTCGCCCGCTACTTCGTCGACCTGACGCCCAACGTGGCGCTGATCGCCGGCGTCTCAGCCGACCGGGACGGCAACCTGTATACCGGGCCGAACACCGAGGACACGCCGACTGTGGTGGAGGCGACCGCCTTCAAGAACGGCGTCGTGGTGGCGCAGGTCAACGAGATCGTCGACACCGTCCCGCGGGTCGACATCCCGGGCGACCGGATCGACTTCGTGGTCGAGGCCGACAAGCCCTTCTACGTGGAGCCGCTCTTCACCCGCGACCCGGCGGCGATGACCGAGACGCAGATCCTGATCGCCATGATGGCGATCAAGAGCATCTACGCCGAGTACGGCATCAAGCGGCTCAACCACGGCATCGGTTTCGGCACGGCGGCGATCGAGCTGCTGCTGCCGACCTACGGCGAGAAGCTCGGCCTCAAGGGCCAGATCGCCACCCACTGGGCGCTCAACCCGCACCCGACCCTCATCCCGGCGATCGAGTCCGGCTGGGTCAAGCAGGTCCACTGCTTCGGCTCCGAGGTCGGGATGGACCGCTACATCCGCGAGCGGCCCGACATCTTCTTCACCGGTGCCGACGGGAGCCTGCGCTCGAACCGGGCGATCTGCCAGACCGCCGGCCTCTACGCCTGCGACATGTTCATCGGCGCGACGCTGCAGATCGACCTGATGGGCCATTCCTCGACCATCACCCAGTCGCGGGTGGCGGGCTTCGGCGGCGCGCCCAACATGGGCTCGGACCCGCACGGTCGCCGCCACCCCTCCGACGCCTGGATGAAGGCCGGCCGCGAGGGCCAGATCGTCGGCGACCCGGCACTGATGCGCGGGCGCAAGCTCGTGGTGCAGCTGGTCGAGACCTTCGGCGACAAGCTGGTCCCGACCTTCGTGGAGAAGCTCGACGCCCTCGAGCTGGCGCGGAAGATCGGCCTCGAACTGGCGCCGGTGATGATCTACGCCGACGACGTCACGCACATCGTCACCGAGGAGGGCATCGCCAACCTGCTGCTCTGCCGGGACGCCGACGAGCGCGAGCAGGCGATCCGCGGCGTGGCCGGCTATACCGAGGTGGGGCGCGGCCGCGACCGGGCGAAGGTCGAGGACCTGCGCGCCCGGGGCGTCATCCGTCGCCCGGAGGATCTGGGCATCGAGCCGCTCGACGCCGACCGCGCGCTGCTCGCCGCGAAGTCGATCAAGGACCTCGTGCACTGGTCCGGCGGGCTCTACGAGCCTCCGGCCCGGTTCCGGAACTGGTGAGCGCGGCGCGATGACGAATCCGCTTTCGAGGAGCCGGCGATGGAATCCCTGACCTTCCGCCACGCCACCGCGAAGCCGCTCGCCGGCTCGGTGCCGAGCGCGATCACCGGCGTCGTCGCCTCCGGCAACCTGGAGATCCTGCTCGAGCGCGTCCTGCCGCCGGATGCCTGCGAGGTGGCCATCGAGACCCCGATCGCCGGCTACGGCGACGTCTGGGAGGCGGTGGTTGCCGATTTCGTCGCCCGGGCACAGCCGGGCGGAGTCCGCATCAGCATCAACGACGGCGGCGCCCGCCCCGACACCGTGTCGCTGCGCCTGCTCCAGGGTGCGCGGCTGATGGAGGCCTGACCATGGCTGGCGACCGCGCCGCCGCGCGCAACGATCCGGACGCCCTGAGCTGGTACGAGGCCAGCGCCCGCCAGCGCGTGCTCGCGCTGACCGATCCGGGCAGCTTCCGCGAGTTCCTGCCGCCGACCGAGCGGTGCATGAGCCCGCACCTGCCGCTCTTCGACCTGCCCCGCGCCTTCGACGACGGCATCGTCGTCGGGAGCGCGCGCCTCGACGGCGACCCGGTCCTGGTCGCCGCCCAGGAGGGCCGCTTCATGGGCGGTGCCTTCGGCGAGGTTCACGGCGGCAAGCTGGTCGGCCTGCTCCGCGCGGCCCTGGAGCTGAGGCCGAGGGCGGTCCTCATCCTGTTCGACACCGGCGGCGTCCGCCTGCAGGAAGCCAATGCCGGCGAGACGGCCATCGCCGAGACGATGCGGGCGATCGTCGACGCGCGCGCGGCCGGCATCCCGGTCGTCGGACTGATCGGCGGCCGGGCCGGCTGCTACGGCGGCGGCGGCCTCATCGCCGGCACCTGCTCGCGGCTGGCCGTGTCGGAGAGCGGGCGCATCTCGGTCTCCGGCCCCGAGGTGATCGAGACCAACAAGGGCGCAGAGGAGTTCGATTCCCGCGACCGCGCGCTGGTCTGGCGGACCATGGGTGGCAAGCACCGCCGCCTGATCGGAGGCGCCGACGCCTTCTGCGCCGACACGGTCGGGGCCTTCCGCGCGGCCGCCCGCGACCTCGTCGGCCGAGCGCCGGCCTTCGACCTATCGACCCTGGAGGCCGAGCAGGCGCGCCTCGAGGCCCGGATCGAGCGGTTCGGCGATTGCCGCGACGCCACAGAGGTCTGGGCACGCCTCGGCGTGAACGATCCCGACGCAGTGCCGGCTATGGACACGCCCGCCTTCGACGAGACCGTGGCCCGGAGCCCGGAGGCCGACCATGACGCTCGCTGAGATCCTCGCCTCCCTGTTCCCGCAGGGGCACGCGGTCGCGGTGCGCGACGGCCTCGTGACCGGCACCGGCCCGTTTGCGGACGGCCGGATGCACGTGGTCGGCGTCGACGGCGACACGCCGCTGGGCGTCGACGGGGCGCTGGCCCTGTCGCGCGCGGTGCTCGACGCCGTCCGGGCCGGCGACCGCGCGCCGATCCTCGTGGCGGTGGATTCCGACAGCCAGCGCATGAGCCGCCGCGACGAACTGCTTGGCCTCAACGAGTGCCTCGCGCATCTCGCCAAGGCGCTGCTCCTGGCGGACCGGGCAGGCCATCCGACGATCGGGCTGATCTACGGCCACTCCGCCGCCGGCGCCTTCATCGCCACGGCGCTCGCGACGCGCGTCCTCGCGGCCCTGCCCGGGGCGAATCCGAGCGTGATGGACCTGCCGTCCGTCGCGCGGGTGACCAAGCTGCCCCTCGACAGGCTGGAGGACATGGCGAAGTCGACGCCCGTCTTCGCGCCCGGCCTCGACAATATGGTGGCGACAGGCGCCGTCCACGTGGTTCTGGATCCGGACCGGCCTCTCGAGGCCCAGATCCGCGCGGTGATCGACACGATGCCGGCAGAGGATACCCGCGACCGGCTGGGCGCCGAGCGCGGCGGTCGTCCGGTCGCGCGCACCGTCGCCGCGGCCGTGGCCGACCAGGCCCGCCTTGGCTGAGCCGTTCCGACGCCACGACCTCGTCCGGGTCGATCCGGCGGCCTGGTCGGCGTGGCACGCGGACCGGCCCGATCTCGGCGCCCTCCCGCATCTGGAGGGCTGGGCCGCTGCGGGACGGCCGCTGATCGTCCGCCGCCGCGTCCCCGGGGAGACCGGCGACGCGGTGCCGCTCGGACTGCCGCTGCCGCCGGCGGACGGCAAGCGGCGGATCGGGCTCGCCCTTCCGGCATCGGCGCTGGCGCCCGCTCCGGTGGTGACTCTCGCCGAGGCCGCCACTTGCGCGCCGGCGGCCTGGGGCCTGAGCCTCGACGCCCTGACGGCGCTCGGCCGGCGGCACGGCCTCGCGCCGCGCCCCTTCGGCAGCCTGCTCTGGCAGTCGGTCACCGGCCTGACCTACCTGAGCGCCAGCTCCGACCTCGACCTGCTCTGGGCCTGCCCGCCACCGGTGCCGGTCGGACTGCTCGACGGCATCGCCGCCGTGGCGGAGACGGCGCCGATGGGCATCGACGGGGAGATCCTGCTGCCGGACGGCGCCGGCCTGCACTGGCGTGAGCTGCGCGACGCCCCTGAGAACGGGTCGGTGCTCGCCAAGGACCTGGACCGGCTGGCCCTGCGTCCGGTCGCGGGCCTGCGCGTCCCGGGTGCGGCGTGACCCTCGCGATCCTCCTCTCCGGCCAGGGTGGTCAGCACCCGGGGATGTTCGACCTCACGGCCGATCATCCGGCAGCCCAGGACGTGTTCGCCGCCGCCGGACCGCTCCTCGGCGGCGCGGACCCGCGCGACCTGGCCCGCGCGGGCGGCGACTCCCTGCACGCGAACCGAACCGGCCAGATCCTGTGCTGCGTCGCCGCGCTGGCGGGGTGGCGGGCGCTGGCGGAGGCAGTTCCGGACCGGTCGATCGTGGCCGGCTACAGCATCGGCGATCTCGCGGCCTGGGGCGTCGCCGGGCGCCTCGACTTCGCGGACGTGCTGGCCCTGGCGGCCCGGCGGGCGGAGGCCATGGACGCGGCGTCCGGCGCGGGGTTCGGGCTGGCGGGGATCCGCGGCCTTGGCCTCGCCGCCCTCGCGGATCTCGCGGGGCGCCACGCGTGTCACCTCGCCATCCGCAACGCTCCCGACAGCGGCGTGGTCGGCGGCGCGCGCGCGGCGCTGGAGGCGCTGTGCCGGGAGGCGACCGGCAAGGGCGCGCAGCGCGCGGTGGTCCTGCCGGTCCACACGCCGTCGCACACCCCGCTGCTGGACGCCGCGACGGCGGTCTTCCGGGGCGCGCTCGACGCGGTGCAGCCGCGCCGCCCCGGGCCGCGCGCGCCCCGGCTGGTCAGCGGGCTGGACGGCAGCACGGTGTTCCGGGACGCGGACGGTCGCGAGAAGCTGGCGCTCCAGATCTCGCGCACGATCGACTGGGCCGCCTGCCTGGAGGCGTGCCGCGAGTACGGCGCGGATCGCGTCCTCGAGCTCGGGCCGGGCCACGCCCTCGCCACCATGGCCCGGGCCGCGCTCCCGGCGGCGCGCGTCCACGCCGTCGAGGAATTCCGGACGCTCGGCGGCGTAACGGACTGGCTCGTGCGACCTTAGCCGCGCCGCGCCGGGGCCGCACGATCATCGCGCACGGCTGTCGAGCTGCGACGCTAGTCTGGCGAAGTGCCGGTCAGGCTCCGCTTGCTTGACACAATACTGATGTCGACACCTCGCCTTGACGCGCGGCCCGTTGCGGTCGTAGCAGCCGGGCATCTTCGGGACGGGACGGGTTCATGACGGCCAAGCGAGCGCTGATCACGGGAGTGACGGGCCAGGACGGCGCGTATCTGGCGCAGCTGCTCCTGCAGAAGGGCTACGCGGTCACCGGGATCGTGCGGCGCTCGAGCCACGCCGGCGTTTTCGATCACCGGTTGAAGTGGCTCGGCATCCTCGACGATGTCGAGCTGGTCGACGGCAACCTGCTCGACCTCTCGGCCCTGCTGCGCATCGTCCAGGCCGCCAAGCCGGACGAGATCTACAACCTCGCGGCCCAGTCGTTCGTGACCTCGTCCTGGCAGCAGCCGCTGCTGACCGGGCAGGTGACCGGCCTCGGCGCGGTGCACATGCTGGAATGCCTGCGCTCGGCGGCGCCCCAGGCGCGCTACTACCAGGCCTCGACCTCGGAGATGTTCGGCCTGATCCAGGAGGCCGAGCAGAGCGAGTCGACGCCGTTCTACCCGCGCTCGCCCTACGGCGTGGCCAAGCTGTACGCGCACTGGATGACGATCAACTACCGCGAGAGCTTCGGGCTGCACGCGTCGAACGGGATCCTGTTCAACCACGAGAGCCCGCTGCGCGGCGTCGAGTTCGTCACCCGCAAGGTGACCGACGCGGTGGCGCGGATCAAGCTCGGGAAGC
>NZ_JBKFAV010000079.1:0-8036 GCF_053345825.1 Methylobacterium sp. C33D | reverse complement strand
GCGGCGGGCTCCGGAGCCGGCGGCGGGGCCGCGACGGTCGGGGCGGCGGCCGCGGCGGCCGGGGCCGCGGTCCGGCGCATGGCGCCCTCGTCGGACTCGGTGGTCCGGCTGCTGCTGCCGTAGCGGCCGAAGCCGAACCGGGGCTCGATCAGGTCCAGCACCGCGTCCAGCGCGGCGTTGCTCAGCGCCACCTCCTCGGCGGCCGGCACGCCCTGGATGGCCAGGGCCGCCCGCTCGTAGGCCGGCTCGTTGCTGACCTCGCGGCCGAACCAGCCCGGGGCGTGGAAGCCGGCGGCCTCGCCGTCGCTGTCGAAGGCGACGCTGATCAAGTCCAGGCTGCCGGGTGTGACGTAGCGGTCGATCGCGATCTCGCGGCCGCCGGCATTGACGGTGGTGCGGTCGTAGGCGGCCTTGCCGGGGCAGACGTCCAGCAGAGCGTCGCCGTGGGCGCGCGGGACGTCGGTGCGCTCCTCGACCGGGACGCCGTCCGGCCCCTTGTTGACCAGGACCAGCTGACAGACCTGGCCGTCGACGCGCACGTAGGAGGCGCGGCCGCCCTGGGGCGCGAAGTGACCCTCGGTGATCCGGGCGCCGCCCCGCTCCTTGCGGATCAGGCGGACCAGGGATGGTGCGACCAGAAATCGGCGAACGGTGCTCATGAACTCAAAACCCCTCCCGCTTGGTCGGCGGCGCGCCGATCCGGCGGACAGCCCTCAGCGCCGCCGGGCCGAACGGAAGGGGACAAATCGAGCCGACCCGCACGGCGTATAAGCTGGATGCCACGCCGTATTCGCCAGAGCCTGACCGCTTCCGTCGCCAATCACCGGACAGCGACATTCTGAGACTATAGAGCGCTAAGCAAAAACGCGACGAAATCAAGACCGGATCGGGTCGAGGAACCGGCCGCGGCGCCCCCTGTCCCCGATATCCCGGTTTTCGCGCCGGGTTTCCGAACCCAGGTTAGCGGACCCCGCGACTCATTCAGCCGGCTCGAAATTCATCGCCGCGCCGTTCATGCAGTAGCGCAGGCCGGTCGGCGCCGGGCCGTCGTCGAAGACGTGGCCGAGATGGCCCTGGCAGCGGGCGCAGTGCACCTCGGTGCGGACCATCCAGTGGCTGCGGTCCACGGTGGTCCCGACGGCGCCCTCGATCGGCTCGAAGAAGCTCGGCCAGCCGGTTCCGGACTCGAACTTGGTGCCCTGCTCGAACAGCGGCTGCCCGCAGCCGGCGCAGGTGAAGGTCCCGGCCCGCTTCTCGGCGAGCAGGCAGCTCGTGCCGGCCCGCTCGGTGCCGTGCTCGCGCAGGACCCGGTACTGCTCCGGCGTCAGCGCCGAGCGCCACTCGGCGTCGCTGCGGGTCTCCGGGCTGGTGGTCGGCGTGTCGGCCATGGCGATCTCCCTATTCGCCTCGCTATATAGGGATCGCGCGCGGTCTCCGGCAGTCCCGGAAGATGCCGCGCGTGGTCTCCGGGATCGGAGACGTCGCGCTCAGGCGGCGGCGCCGACGGTGTCGGCCATCCGCGCCCGGCGCGCACCCATCGGCAGCGGCGCGCCCGTGGTGGTGTCGCGGGCGGTCTGGTGCTCCAGCTCGGCGTTGATCTCGCCCCCGAGCAGCACGATCGTCGAGGAGATCCAGATCCACGTCATGAAGCCGATCACGGCCCCCAGCGAGCCGTAGGTCTCGTTGTAGGTGCCGAAATTGGCGACGTACCAGGAGAACAGGAGCGAGGCGGCGAGCCAGAGCAGGCCCGCGATCACGCTGCCGACCCCGACCCAGCGCCAGCGGGCGTGCTCCCGGCTGGGTCCGAACCGGTAGAGCACCGACAGGCCGCCGAGGAGGACGATCAGGATCGCCGGCCAGCGCAGGGCCGCGAGCAGCCACGCCGTCGAGCCCAGCCCCAGGAAGTTCAGCGCCACCGGCACGACCACGATCACGTTGAGCGCGACGATGATGAACAGCAGGGCGCCGATCGTGAAGGTGAGCGACCGGAGGTTGAGCCAGAAGAAGTTCCGCTTCTCCTCCTCCTCGTAGACGACGTTCAGCGCGTCGAACATCGCCTTCATGGCGGCGTTGGCGCTCCAGATCGACAGGAGCAGGCTGGAGAAGAACGTGATGCTGAGGGAGCCGCTGCCTTTGGCGGCGATGCGCTTGACCTGGTCGCCGATGAGCTCGACCGCGCCGGACGGCAGGACCGCGTGCAGCTGGGCGAGGTGGTCGTTGATCACGGTCACGTCGGCGAAGAGGCCGTAGCACGAGACCAGCGCGGCGATGGCGGGGAACAGCGAGAGGAGCGTGTAGAAGGTCACGCCGGCGGCGACCGCCAGGACCCGGTCCTTGTTGAACTCCAGGTAGACCCGGACGGCGATGTCCTTCCAACCGGATCGCGTCATCTCGGCGGGGCTGTCGGCGGCGCGGCCGCGCTCCGGCTGGGTCGCGGCAGTGAGCTGCGCGGCGCGCCCGGAGATGGAGCGCGCGCCCGCGGCCACGCCCGCCCGCAGGCCCGGCTCGTCGCAGGGCGGATCGCGCTCGGCCGGCGGCGCGTCGGCGGGCGGGGCCGCCGGCACGCCGCGCCGCGCCGGCGCCGCCGCGAGGGCGACCAGCGCCGAGCCGAGCATCAGGATCCAGAGGATCGAGCCGCCCTCGGAGGGGCCGGTCGAGCGCGACGGTGACGGGGGCATGGATCGGGGCCAGTGCGCGGAACTGCCGCGCTCGGGACTCCCAACGTCGTCGTGCCGCGGCCGTTCCGCACGGGGGGCGGGGACGCCGCGGCCCTCCGCGCGTTGTGATGGTTATGCGCGATCAGCCCCGTCTCGGTTTCTGCTGCAAGTTCGTCCTGGACGAGCCTCCCGGCACCCACGCCACCCTCAAGGCGGAGCGGGAGGCCACGCTGCACATGAACCTGACCAGCGTGACCATGGCTCACCTCACCAAGCTGAAGCCCGCCGCCCGGCGGGCGAAGCTCGCCGGCCTCGTCGCCCACAACCTCGACGCCCTCGCCCGCCAGATCGCCTGGGTCGGGGCCCGGCCGCCGCTGGAGCGCCTCCTGCGCATGGCGAGCAACGTCCTGCCGGGCTACACCCACCCGATCGCGCAGGCGCTCTACGCCGAGCCCGAGATGGCGGCGCTGGTCGAGCGCGGCCTCGCCGAGGCCGGCGCGCTGGCCCGCCGGCTAGGGGTGCGCCTGAGCTTCCACCCGGGGCCGTTCTGCCTGCTGGCGAGCCGCAACCCGGCGGCGATCGCCAACGGCCTGTCCGAGCTCGACTACCACGCCGAGATCTTCGACCGGATGGGCTACGGCGGCGGCTGGCACCCGCACGGCGCCCACATCAACATTCATGTCGGCGCGGGCGACCCGGGGGTCGAGGGCTTCCGCGAGACCCTGCCCCGGGCGAGCCAAGTGGCGCGCGACCTCGTGACGGTGGAGAACGACGAGAACGTCTTCGGCCTCGACGCGGTGCTGCGGCTCGCCGACCTCGTGCCGGTGGTGCTCGACCTGCACCACCACTGGGTCGAGAGCGGCGGCGAGTACCTCGAGCCGGACGACCCCCGGATCGCCCGGGTGCAGGAATCCTGGCGCGGCGTCCGGCCCGTGGCCCACATCAGCGTGTCGCGCGAGGCGGTCTCCGCCGCCTGCGATCCGGACGCCCTGCCCGACTTCCCGGCCCTGCGCGCAGCCGGCCACGCGGTCCGGGATCTCGCGGCCCATTCCGACATGATGTGGAACCGGGCGGTGAACGACCTCGTCGCCCGACACCTCGCCTGGGCGGATTTCGAGATCGAGGCCAAGGCGAAGAACCGCGCCTCCGTGCAGATCGCCCGTCACATCCTGGCGCTCGAGGCGGCGGCGCCGATCGCGGCAGAGTGACGGGACGGTCTCGACGCGTCCGCCGGTCCGCACTAGGCATCCCGATATGAAGACCGCCGACTGCGACATCCTCATCGTCCCGGGGCTCGGGGGCTCCGAGGAGGACCATTGGCAGGCCCGCTGGGCGGGCCGCCTCGCCACCGCGCGCGTGGTCGAGCAGGACCAGTGGCACGCGCCGACCCCGGAGGCGTGGTGCGGCCGCATCGCCGAGGCGGTCGCGGCGGCGACGCGTCCGGTCATCCTGATCGCCCACAGCCTCGGCGTGGTGGCCAGCGTCGAGGCGGTGCCGCGCTTCCCCGCGGGGGCGGTGCGCGGCGCCCTCCTGGTGGCGTTCCCGGACGTCGAGGAGGCGCCGGACCTGCCCGACGCGGTCCGGGCCTTCGCGCCGGTGCCGCGCGATCCCCTGCCCTTCCCGTCCCTGCTGGTCGCCAGCCGCACCGATCCGTACTGCCGCTACGAGCGGGCGGACGACTTCGGCCACGCCTGGGGCGCGCTCACGGTCGACGCGGGCGAATCCGGCCACCTCAACGTGGCGAGCGGGCACGGTCCCTGGCCCGAGGGGCTGATGCGGCTCGCCGGGTTCCTGAAGGGGCTCTGAGCCTGCGCGCGTTGCTGCGCGCGAGGACGATCGGCGTCCTCGCGCCTCGGCCGGAGGGCGGTGGTGCGGGTCGCATTAACGCGCTGTTTACCACCGCCCTCTTCAGTGGCGGCACGGGCGGTCCTTCGTCCCGAAGCCGCCCCTGGAGAGCACCGTGACGCGCAAAGAGCTTCTGGAACGACTCGAAGCGGTGCAGACCGCCCTCGGCCCCCGGGCCCAGAGCAACTTCAACAGCTCGCTGTTCAACGACGTGACGCTGCTCAAGCGGATCGAGGCCTTCGAGGCCAAGCTCGGCGAGCCCGAGAAGCCGAAGACCGCCGACTACACCGGCAACATGTTCTCGCGCATCGCCAACCGCCGCGCCGCCGCGGGCGCCAAGTAGGCCGACCCTATTTCGGCTCGGCCTCCGCCGAGCGCAGCAGCTCGCCGGCGACGTCGGCGAGCCGCGGCGGGGCCTCCCGCACGAACGGCAGCGGCCGGCAGACGTTGAGCGCCGCGAGCCCGAACCGGGCTGTCATCAGCCCGTTGAGCACGCCCTCCCCCAGCTTGGCGGAGACCCGGGCGGCGATCCCGAGACCCAGCACCTGCTGCATCACGCTCTCGCCCACCGCCATCCCGCCGGTGACGGTGAGATGCGCGAGCGCCGCGCGCCCCAGCCGCAGGAATCCCAGGAAGCCCGGCCGGCCGCCGTAGATGGCGGCGATCCGGCGCAGCAGCCGCACCGCCGCGAACACCACGAAGGCCACGTCGACGATCGCCCGCGGGCTGAGCGCCGTCACGGCCGAGACCTGCTTGGCCGTCGTCGCGATGGCGTTGCGCGCCTGCCGGTCGAGCCCGGCCAGCAGCTCGTGCTCGGCCAGGCCGATCCGGTCGTCGACGTCGAGGATCGCGTCGGCGGCCGCGTCGATGCGGGCGCGGCCCGCCGACAGGGCGTCGCGGTCCGCGTAGAAGGTCGAGAGCGCCTGCACCACCGCCTGCGCGCCGGTGTGGTCGCGGGTGGCGAGGGCGTCCAGCGCCGACTGGCGCAGCCGCTCGATCTTGCGCTCGCGCCGCAGGCCGGCGAGTTCCCGCACCACGATCGCCAGCAGCGCGAGCGCCGCGAGGCCCAGCAGCGCGAGGGCCACCCAGCCGAGCCAGGGCGCGGCCTGGAACAGGTCGCTGATCATCCGCTCGACCGACAGGCCGACGCCCAGGGACACGAGGCCGCCCACCGCCGAGAGGAACAGGGCGCCCCAGGGCGAGCGCTCCCGCGGCGCCACCGGTACGGCGACGCCGTCGGCGGCGTCGACGATCTCGAAGGGTTCCTCGACGATCCGGGCCTGCGGCGGCCGGGGGCCGAGCGGCGTCGTGGTCACGCTCGGCTCGGCGGCCGGCTCGGGACTGATCCGGAAGGCGCGGGGTTTCTGGCCGGAGGTCATGGTCGCGGGCTCCGCATCGCACACATCGTCACGCCAGCCGGTCGCCGATCAGGAACTGCATCGCCCGGTCGAGCCGGATCTGCGGCAGGTGCCCGGCGCGGCCCAGGCCGTCGGGCCGCACCAGCGGCGGCCGGAAGCGCGGGAAGCGCAGCGAGCCCGGCTCGACCGCGCCCTCCAGCACCGCCTCAGCGCGGGCCGGCAGCTCCCCCGGGAAGATCGCGGCCTCGCTGTTGCCGTCGAAGACCTCGTCGCCCACCACCTCGCCGGCCTCCGGGGTGCCGGCCACCGCCCGCAGCGTCTCCGACCCGTCGTGGACGGTGGTCTCGCGGGTGGCGCGCACGGAGGCCAGCGCCACGGTGCCCACCCGGGCGCCCGCGGCTTCCGTCCGCCGCATGGCCCGCGACACGAGCAGCCGCAGCAGCGCGTCGAGCCGGTCGTGGCTCGTCTGGTGGAGGTGGTCGGCCTTGGTGGCGGCGAACAGCACCCGGTCGGCCCGGGGCGCGAACAGCCGCGACAGCACCGTGTTGCGGCCGATGTTGAGGCTGAGCAGCACCGCGTCCAGCGCCTCCTCCAGCTCCGCCAGGGCGGTCGGCCCGGCATCGACCGCCGACAGGACGTCCACCAGCACGATCTGCCGGTCGACCCGCTGGAAGTGGTCGCGGAAGAACGGCGTCACGACCTTGGCCTTGTAGGCCTCGAAGCGCCGCTCCATCAGCCCGGCGAGGCTGTCGGGGGCGATCGTCTCGGTGAGCCGGTCGAGGGGCGCGAAGGTCAGCGCCGGCGAGCCCGCGAGGTCGCCCGGCATCAGGAACCGGCCCGGTGGCGTCGTCGCCACGGCTTCGGGGCCGGCGCGCAGGCCCGCGAGGTAGGCCTTGAAGGCGTCGCTCGCCCGCTCGGCCGCGACCTCGTCGAGGGGGCCGTTCGGGTCGAAGCCCTTCAGCGCCTCCAGCCAGGGCGCCGCCACGGCGGCGCGGCCGGGCCGGCGGGTGCCGCCGATCGTGGCCCGGGACCACGCCGTGTAGCTGGTCTCGATCAGCGCGAGGTCGAGGAGCCACTCGCCGGGGTAATCGACCACGTCGAGCATCAGGGTCGCGGGGCCGGAGCGCCAGCCGGCGGCGCGCTCGTAGGCGATCTCCAGGCGGAACTGGCTGATCCGGTCGGTGGAGCGCGGCCAGCGCCGCGCCTCGGTCAGCGTCGCGAAATGCTCCTCGAAGGGGAAGCGCGGCACGTCGTCGTCGGGCTGGGGCACCAGCTTGGCGCGGCGCAGGCGCCCCTCCTGCGCGGGCGCGAAGGCCGGCAGCGCGTGCGTCTCCACGAGGTGGTGGATCAGCGCCGTGGTGAACACGGTCTTGCCCGAGCGCGCGAGCCCGGTCACGCCCAGCCGCAGGGTCGGCTGGACCAGCAGGTCGTGCGAGGCTTCGGCGAAGGCTTTGACGGCCGAGCCGGCGCGCGCGGCAAGGTCGATCAGGTGCACGGGCGGGCTCGGGGTGAGGGGAACGGGCCGGGCAGAGGTGGCGCGGCCGGCGCCGAACCGCAAGGCTTGCCGCCCGGGAAGCCTCCCCTAGGGTGGCGCTGTGTCGGCGGCCGGGGTGAG
Organism: Methylobacterium sp. C33D; assembly: GCF_053345825.1. NCBI lineage: Bacteria > Pseudomonadati > Pseudomonadota > Alphaproteobacteria > Hyphomicrobiales > Methylobacteriaceae > Methylobacterium > Methylobacterium sp. C33D. The sequence continues at coordinate 561 of NZ_JBKFAV010000079.1, read as the reverse complement.
CGGCCTCAGCCGGGCGATCGCGCCGGCGACGAGGTCCGGGCCGGCGCGCAGCGTGCCGAGCTCCACCGCCGACATCGCCAGCATGACCGCGGCCAGGTTGGCGCGGGGCGCGCCGTCCGGCCCGAACAGGTCGAGGTCGTCGCCGGGCTTCAGGCCGACGCTGCCGCTGATCCGGTTGGCGTAGGCCTGGATCCGGACCTCGTCGCCGGTGCAGAGCGGGGCCGGCAGGCGCAGGTCGAGGACCGGCAGACCGGCCGCGATCGCCGGCAGCAGCGCGGATTCGGCGACCATCCGGTCGGCGCTCGGGACGCGGCCCGCCTTCCGGTCGAGGAGCGCCGACGGGTCGGCGACGCCCCCGGCCGGGCGGCCGGTGGAGGCGGAGATGCCCGCGGCGATGTCGGGAACCGGCTGGAGCATCGCCACCCGCGGGATGGCGGCCGGGCGCCGGCTCGGACGGCCGGCCATCCGGGCGAGCGGCGACCAGGGCTGCACCCGCAGCGCCGCCCGGCCCCGCGGCGCGCCGCCGGGGCGGTGCGTGGCGAGGTAGCGGGCCCGCAGGGT
>NZ_JBKFAV010000078.1:0-8338 GCF_053345825.1 Methylobacterium sp. C33D | reverse complement strand
AAGACCAACGCGATCGTGCCCTGGCACAAGACCGGCTACGTGTTCATCAAGCGCGAGAGCCAGGACGCCGTCGCCTGGGTCTCCCTCGGCGGCGTCACCTCCCCGGTCACCACCGCCAACCGGTGAGGCGGCCTCAGGCCGCCCGGCTCAGGGACGGCTGGGCGAGGCCCGCCACGTAGGACTCGACCCGGCCGATGAAGGCCGCGAGATGCGGGGCGACGCCCCGGAGACTGGCGAGATCCCGCACCAGGATGTCCCGCGACAGCGCCCTGTCGCCCTCGCTCGGCGCGTCGGCGAGGTAGGAATCGACCGCGTGCTCCGCGATATTGATCGCGCCGGCCCGACCATCCTCGGCGAGCGCTCTGATCACCTGCTGGATGGCGGGCTGCATGGTGGGTCCTTTCCTGGGGCGCGGCCCCGTCGGCGACGGGCTGGCCGTCTTCACGCGTCTGGATCGAGCCCGCCGCGAATCCCCGTGCGAGCCGTTCTGAGAAGCCGGCAAAGCTGACCTGAATCAAGGCCTTCGGAGAGGGCGCAGGGCGGCTATTCGCCCACTGCATGCGTTCTGGGCAAGCCCTGCGGATGCAACACTCTCTTAAATCGGAACCGATACGGCTTCCCGCGCGTTATCTACCTCGTCTTCACCCATTGTGCGCCGCACGTGGCCGTGTCACCCTTCCGTCATCATCGGGCGGCGGGGGCTTGAACCATGCGGCACGCGGATGGCGGTATCTCGTGTCAGGTGTTCGGCCCGCTGCGATGGCGCGGGTGGACGCACGCGGCGTGCCGCGCACGACAGGCGGCGAGTTTCGCCCTGCTGGCCATGATCCTCGCGATGGGCGGTGCCACGACCCATGCCCATGCACGGCTGGTCCTGCCGGATCAGGTGTCCGCCGCCGAACCGACCGGACCGGTGCGGGCGATCGCGGGCTGGACGGATTTCTGCGCCCGCACACCCCAGGAATGCAGGGTCGACACCGCCGAGCCGGCCGAGATCCCTCTGACCGTGGCGGTGTGGCGAACCCTGCAGAGCGTCAACCGCCGCGTGAACGCGCGCATCCGGCCGATCACCGATCAGGCGCACTGGGGCGTCGTCGACCGCTGGGACTTCCCGGATGACGGGTTCGGCGACTGCGAGGATTACCAGCTGCTGAAGCGGCGGATGCTGGCGGAGCGCGGCCTGCCGCGGCGCGCCCTGCTGATGACCGTCGTGATCGACGAGACCAACGAGGGCCACGCCGTGCTGACGGTCCGGACCGACCGCGGTGACTTCATCCTCGACAACAAGACCGACGCGATCCGCTCCTGGCGCCGCACGGGCTACAATTTCATCAAGCGAGCCGGCCAGGACGGCGCGGCCTGGGTGTCCCTCGAGGGCAAGGACGGCACCGCGCAGGTCGCCACCGCCGAGCCCTGATCCCGTCAGGCACCGACCAGCATCGCCGCGAGGTCGAGGGCGACGCGGCCGGAGAGCAGGCTCCAGCCGCACGCGACGACGGTCGCCAGCATCACGAACGGGATCGGGCGCCCCTCGATCCGTCGGCCGCGCACCGTGTTGCGCAGGATGATGAACGGCGCCGAGAAGGCCAGCATCGGCAGGGCGGCGACCGCCGGCAGGCCGCCGCGCTCCAGCAGGCTGAAGCTCGCCCGCCGGGCCGCGAACAGCTCGAAGGCGCTGGCGATCAGGCCGGACAGCGCCAGTCCGATGCACAGGGTCCGGATCGACTCGAGGGCGGCGGGCGTGAAGACCATTATTCGCGCTCCTGATACAGGTTGCGCGCACTGTACTCACGCCGTTTACCGCTTGTTAAGCACGAGTCTCCGTTAGCGTTAATCCGTGCACAGGTGCGGGCCGGCGGAGCCCGGCCCGGGATGTTGTGCGGCCGAGGCGCCGCGCCTCAGGCCTCGTCCTCGAGATCGATGTCGAGGATCGCCATCCGGAAGACGAAGGAATCGTCGCCGTCCTCCTTGTCGTCGGCGATCACGCCGATCGACTCCTCGCCGATGAACACCTCGGCGGAGTCGCCGGTCTTCATCGCGGTGAGGCGGATATTGTTGTTCGCGAACTTTCGGCGCAGATAGTCCTGAAGCTTCGCGGTCTCGGCTTTGGTCACGCTGGTCGATCTCCCCTGGCGGCGCGGGCGCCGCGGATGGGCCGAGGGCTTGCCACGCCGCGGGCGGAGCGGCAAGCGCGACGGCCCCGGGTCAGATCCCGTCGCCCAGGTGGATGAACTGGTCGAGGGCGACGAGCTGGTCCATCGCCCGGGCCGGATCGTCGCAGCCGGCGGTGCCGACCACGCGCGCCGGCACGCCGACGACCGTCGTGTTCGGCGGCACCGGCCGCAGCACCACCGAGCCCGCCGCCACCCGGGCGCAGGCCCCGACCTCGATGTTGCCCAGGATCTTGGCACCGGCGCCGATCATCACGCCGCGGCGGATCTTGGGGTGGCGGTCGCCGCGCTGCTTGCCGGTGCCGCCCAGGGTCACAGCGTGGAGGATCGACACGTCGTCCTCGATCACCGCGGTCGACCCGACCACGAGGCCGGTTGCGTGGTCGAGGAAGACGCCCCGCCCGATCCGCGCCGCCGGATGGATGTCGCACTGGAACACCTCCGAGACCCGGCTCTGGAGGTAGAGGGCGAGGTCCCGCCGGCCGCGGTTCCAGACATGGTGGGCGAGGCGGTAGGCCTGCAGCGCGTGGAAGCCCTTGAAGTACAGGACCGGCTCGAGGGCCCGGAGCGTCGCCGGGTCCCGGTCGATCACCGCGCCGATATCGGCGCGGAACGCCTGCCCGATCCCCGGATCCACCGCGATCGCCTCGTGGAAGGCGTGGGCGACGAGTTCGGCCGGCAGCGACGGGTGCCCGAGCCGGGCCGCGACCCGGTGGGAGACAGCGCCTTCCAGCGTGGTGTGATTCAGGATCGTCGCCACGATGAAGGAGGCGAGCTGCGGCTCGGTCCGCAGGACGTCCTCCGCCTCGTCGCGCAGCCGCGACCAGACCGGGTCGACGACCGCGAGGTCATGGGCTGTGTGATTGAAGGCAGGACTGGCGCTCATGGGCGGATGCTCACGTCCGGGACTTCGCGGGTTTGCCGATCGCGCGTGCGGCCGGGCCGGTCCAGTGCCCGCTCGGGCGGGCGTGGGTGTCCCGCCCGGGGCGGGCGGAATGCAGCGCGCCGGACCGCGGGTTCCGCCCTAGCGTGGTGCGCTGCACCGCGGCGATCAAGGGCCGGCGCGACCCGGCGGTCGCATCGGGCGCATGGCTGTCAGCGAGCCGGCGCGGGTCAGTCGGCCGCCGGCACGGCCTGCCCGAACCGCGCCTCGATCACCGCCGTCAGCCGGTCCAGCATCGTCTGGACCGGAATGTTGGAGGTGTCCACCGTGGCCGGAGCCCGGGCGTAGAGCGGCTCGCGGCTCGCCAGCACGGCGCGCAGCTCCTGCATCGCGGAGGCGTGGTCGCCCGTCGTGGCGAGGTGGCCCTGCTCGCGGACGCGGCTCATGTGCTCCTCCGGCCGGGCGCGCAGCCAGATCGTGTAGAACGCCTGCAGGAGCAGATCGTAAGTGAGCGGTTCCGCGACGATGCCGCCGCTCGTCGCGAGGATCAGCGGACCGGGATGCTCGGTGAGGCGCCGCAGCGCCGCCTGCTCCAGGCGGCGGTAGCCTTCCTGTCCGTAGATCGCGAAGATCTCCTGGACCGAGAGGGCGTTCTCCCGCTCGATCTCGGCGTTGAGCTCCACGAAGGTCCAGCCGAGGCGCTCGGCCGCGAGCTTGCCGAGGGTCGACTTGCCGGCGCCGCGCAGGCCGATCAGCGCCACGCGCGGCCGGTTGCTCGATTCGGGCCTGCTGCCGCCGGACAGGGCCTCCTTGGCGGCGACGATCTGGGCCGGGCTCGCCTGGGCGAGGAGGTCGCGCACCACCGGCCAGTCGGGCAGCGCGTCGTTGCCGGTGATCAGGTCGTCCAGCCGCACGCCCATGGCGTTGGCCACCCGCCGCAGCAGAATGATCGAGACGTTGCCCTGGCCCCCCTCCAGCTGCGCGATGTAGCGCTCGGACAGGCCCGAGGTCTGCGACAGGACCTTGCGCGAGAGCCCGCGCACGGTGCGCGCGTGCCTGACGCGCCGCCCGAGGTCCGTGAGAAAGAGAGATTCCTGTTCTACCACGCCGGTCATGGCGCCGTCCGCTTTCCTGCCAGCTCGAAAGCAGAGTCCGTGCCCTGCATGCCTGCCGCTTCGAGATCCATCGCGCCCTGCTTGTCCCGCCGGACAGGAAACTGCCCGAACGTGCGCGCGTAGACCGGCGTTTCCTGCCCTGAGATCCGTCGTGCGCCACCCGCGTACGGCCGCTGTCTTGCGGCTCCGGTCCGTACCGTAGCGATCCAACCACGTTGCTGGCGTGGCGCTTATGTGTTGCGGATCGACCCGATGGTCAAGCCTTGGGCATGATCCTTGTGTGGGCAGAGGGACCGGCCGCGCGGGCTGTCCCGGTCAGCCGTCGGGGCCGGAGCGGGCCCGCTACTCGACCGGCAGGGCGGTGGCCTCGTGCACGGGCGCGGCGGCCGGCGCGCGCCGCGGCGTGGCGGCGGCGAGCATCTGGAGCGACGGACGGCGCGGCGGCAGCGGCACCTCGACCGCCTCGACCGCCGCCTCGGTGGCCGGCGCCGACGCGGCCGCGGGGGTCATCGGGGCGGGGGCCGCCTCGGGCTGCGGCGAGAGCCGGAGTTCCGCGATCTGAGCCGGCGCGGCCGCGACGGCGCTGCCCAGGGCCGCGGGCCGGCGCGGCGGCAGCGGGACTTCCACCGACGGCGCCGCGGCGGCCTGGGGGGCGCTCGCGCTCGGAGCCGCGGTGGCCGGGTCGACGGACAGGCTGGCCAGCGCGATCGTCGCGCCGGCCAGGGCGGCGGGCCGCCGCGGCGGCAGCGGCACCTCGACGGTCTCGGTCGGAGCCTCCGCCACCGCGGCGGCGGTGGGTGCGTAGGCCAGGGCGGCGGCCGCGGGGTTGTTCCGGGAGTCGGCGACGCCGCCGCCGAACAGGCTCGCCAGGGCGCTGGCCGAGGCCGCCACCGGGGCCACCACCGAGGCCACCTCGGTGGAGATGCCCTGGCGCTTGGCGGCGTAGTAGTAGCCGCGGTTGTAGTACTGGTAGGCTTGGCTGACGTTGCCCTTGGCCGTGCGATAGGCGCCCGCCAGATAGGCCACGCCGTAGCGCAAATTGGTCTCCGGATCGTACAGGCCGGCGGCGTCGCCGGTGTAGCCCAGGCTGCGCGCGGTCGCGTGCTTGATCTGCATGAGGCCCAGGGCGCTGCCGCCCTTGGCCCGCGGATTGTAGTTGCTCTCGCGCTTGACCACGGCGTGCACGAAGCTCGCCGGAACGCCGTTCGCCTTCGCCTGCTGCTCGATCAACGCGTCGATATTGTCGCGCGCGCCCTGCCCGAAGGCGGCGGCGGGCGCGACCGCGAGGACGGCGGCCAGGATGAGGCGATGCATTCCGAGACCCGGTGCTGCTTGTTCTGTGGTCAAGCTAGGTCACGGGGAAATGAGGCCGGAAAGCGGCCCCGGTTCGGCAGCCTGTGGGCGGCCGGGGCGACGGGCGCGCTTGTGATCCGCGCGCCACAGCGCGGCGCGCGCCAGCCGTCGAAGTCAGGGAAGGATGAAGCGGTCGACCGCGCGGGCGAACCCGTCGGAATCGTTGCTGTCCGTGACCGCACTCGCGGACGCCTGCACGCTCGCCTCGGCATTGCCCATCGCCACCGCGTAGCCGCTCTGCGCGAACATCGGGCGGTCGTTGCCGGCATCGCCGAAAGTGGCGATCCGCTCGCGCGGGATGGCGAGATGCGCGCTCATCCAGGCGACGAAGCGACCCTTGTCGAGGTCGGGCGGGGTCACGTCGAGATAGTATGCCTGCGAGCGGTGGACGGTGGCGCGGCCGGCCAGCGCCGCCGCGATGCGCGTCTCGCAGGCCGCGAGATGGGCGTGGTCGCGGCTGACGCCGACGATCTTGGCGGCCGATCCCATGAGCGTTCCGAGATCGGCGACGACCCGGGGCTCCGCGCCGATCGTGCGGCGCTCCAGGTCGGTGTAGGGGCCGTCCGGGTCGCGCAGGCACCACGCGCCGTCGGCGAAGACCCAGACATCCAGCCCCTCGGCCAGGAGCCGGTCGAGGGCCGACCGGGCCGCCGCCTCCGGGATGGTCCGCTCCTCGATGATCGACAGGTCCGGCCGGACGACGCTGGCGCCGTTGAAGGCCCCCATCGGCAGGTCGAGACCGAGGTCCGCCACGAGGCTCCGCAGGCCGATCGGCGGCCGCGCCGAGGCGATGCTGAAGCCGATCCCGGCCGCGCGCAGGCGGCGCACGGCCGCCACCGTCGCCCCGGTCAGGCGCTTGTCGCCGGTTACCAGGGTGCCGTCGACGTCCGAGATCACCAGGGCGATCCCCGCGGCCTTGCCGGTTCCTGCTGTCATCGCGTCACTCCCCACCCGGATCCCGGCGCGCCGCGGCGGCGAGTTCCGCCACGACCCGGTCGGCAATCGCCTCGGGCGGCTCGAGGATCCCGACGGTGATCGGGTGCTCGTCGGGCCCCGGGACCTCGAGGATCGCGAACTGGCTCTCGAGGAGGTGCGGCGACATGAAGTGGCCCCGGCGCTCCGCGAGGCGCCGCGCGATCAGGGCCCTGTCGCCGTCGAGGTAGACGAGGCGGACCCGCCGGCTGCCCCGGGTAAGGACGTCCCGGTACGCGCGCCGGAGCGCCGAGCAGACCACCACGCCGGACTCGCCGGCGTCGAGGCGCTGCTGGATCCACGTCGCGATCCGGGCGAGCCAGGGCGCGCGGTCCGCGTCGTCGAGGGCGTGGCCCGCGTGCATCTTCGCCACGTGCTCCGGCGTGTGGAAGCTGTCGCCGTCCACGAAGATCCAGCCGAGCCTCTCGGCGATCAGCGCCGCCACGGTGCTCTTCCCGGACCCCGAGACGCCCATGACCACGAGCACCTGGGCGGCCGTCCCGGCATCGCGTGTCGGGTCTGATTGGGACGTCATCCGGATCACCGTGGCTCTCTGGGGCGCCGCGATCATGCGGAGCGGGCGCGCGGAAGGGAAGATCGTCGCGCCCGACGCCCCCGCCGTGTCGGCAGGAACCGCCGCGCGGCGGGACGCGTTGATCACCGGAACGCGAACATTCAGGGAACATCAGGCGCATGGCTACCAGCACCGCGAAGGCGACGTCGAAGGCGGATCGGGAGACCGGAGCGCGTCAGGACGCCCCGGAGAACCCCAAGACCGACCCGAAGGATGTGTCCAACCAGATCAAGGATCCGGACCAGTGGACGACCGGCGGCGAGCCGATGACCGGCGCGCAGGCCTCCTATCTGAAGACGCTCTCGGAGGAGGCGAAGAAGCCGGAGGCGTTCGACCCCGACCTCGACAAGGCCGAGGCCTCGAAGCGGATCGACGACCTCCGCCACAAGGCCGGCCACGCCTGAGGCGGCCCGGGCGCGCCCGCGGCGGGCGTGCCCACCGCCGCGCCGGGCGGTGCATATCCCGCCCGGAATCGACCCGACCGCCGGTTTCGAACACTTCGTTAAGCCGGCGGCAAGCGCGTGCCGGTACCAGACTTCGGAGCGCGTGAGGCCACGCGCGCGGCGGGACTGGAAGGCGCGGTCGACCATGGATGAGCCGGGCGGCGACGGAGGGGAGCGGCGCGCTGTGCGATCCCGGGGGGCGTCCGCCCCGGCGGGTCGGCTCCGGGCCGCGACCGCACGGTTCGCCCGCGACGTCCGCGGATCCACCGCGACCGAGTACGCCCTGCTCGGCGGCCTGATCTTCCTCGTCGCCGTCGGCAGCATCCGCTTCTACGTGTCCCGCGTCAGCGCCGTCTACGGCGACATCACGGCGGCCGTCACCCAGGGGCCGTGAGCGGATCGTCCCCAATCCACCCGGCCCCGGGGCCGATCGGCCGGTCCGTGACCGCCGACAACATCTGGAATTGTGTCCCGATATTTCGGCTGCGCGCGCTGCGACCGGCATTTGTCGCGCCATTGCCCCGAAAAAGCTGTGCTTAACGAGGATGACTTAGCAGTCTCGGCCGTGGCGGGCGGAGTGTGGCTCACCCGCTACGGACACCTGGGCCGCTATGGGCTAGGCACGGGCTCGGCAATACCGATGGGCAACATCTGGATGCGCAAACTTCCCCTCGTCCTGCTCGCCGTCACGGCGATGTCGGGCTGCACGTACCTGCCCGCGGCGGGTCCGACGGCGAGCGCGATCCAGGCCGGGGCCGAGGTCGCCACGGCCGACGGCGGGATCCTCGCCCGCTACGAGATCATCGACGTCACGCCCTCCGTGGTCG
>NZ_JBKFAV010000077.1:0-9212 GCF_053345825.1 Methylobacterium sp. C33D | reverse complement strand
TCTCCAGCAGGGCGACCGCTTCGCGTTTAAACTCGGGCGTGAACTCTCGTCTCGTCTTCGCCATCCGACACATTCCCCGCTCAGCATGAGCGTATCAGAGGTGTCCGCGATGCCGAGGGAGGATCAAACGACGCTTACCCTTCCTCGCTACGCCGAGCCGCTGTGACCTGACCCACGATCTGCAGGCCAAGATCAGCCGCGCCCGCGATCAGCTCTTGGTGTTCCTCGCCTATCCCGGGAAGGTCGAGCCGACGAACAACGGCTCCGAGCGGCTGCTTCGTCCGGCCGTCGTGCAGCGGAAGGTGACCAACGGCTACCGCGCCATGTGGGCGGCTGAGGGCGAGGCCGCCATCCGCGCCGTCGTCGACACCGCCCGCATCACAGGCAGCAGTCCCTTCGGCTCAATCCTCAAAACCGTCGGCGCTTGAACCCTGCCATCATAGGCGTGGGTAATTACCTCCTTCACGACGGATTACATAAGCGGCCGAAGCCATTCTGATACGTGTTGATTGACCGACGGGCCTGAAAGGCGTTAGGCACAGTGACGCTCTTGCGTGCCATCTTTGAGGAGTGCAGAGTAGCCTGTGTGGTTCGTCGCATGTTCTTAAGTTTATTTTACATTAGGTGTCGGCACCTTATGTATCGAGTGAAGAAATTCAATCGATTTCAGCAGTTGCTATCCCATGCAATGTGAGAATGATCCTGATGCCGGCTCGATCGCGCACATCGCCGACGGGATTGCCGTGTTGCGAGTGCCGATGCGTAATTCCTACGCGATCCCGCTGGAAATATTGGTTCCGCGTTGTGTTGATTTAATAGCTTGGTGTTTTGTCAATTTTGGTAAAAATGCCGATTTGCCCGCTCATTGTCTTCTTGTCGTGAGCTGCTCGAGTGATTTCGATTTTCGGCATTGCTCATCGGTGGCGCTCCGCACCCATATTCGAGATCGCCTTATCCGGTTGCTAGAAGCTCCTGTCCCGCTGTCATCCGGGGAGACCCTGGTGCTCGCCCAAGCGGTGCTGGCGGCCGTCGCGCCGAACACCGTGCATCGCCTTGCTGCTCTGCTGCCCGCGCTCGCTCCCGAGCTAGACGCAATCTGCGCGGATTCATCCGCTTCATGCGATTGTGAGCTGGTCTGGTCTGAGGACGCGGGCGCACCGGCTGCCGTCGGCCTCGATTACGTTCCGACCTGTCTCATAGCTCGCGAGGCCGGAGGTTACACCTACGCTGTGGTTGAGGCAGTGCGGATGCGCGCAGGGCCGCGGGCTGCTATGAAGCTGACGCTCGCCTCGCCACTTGACCTGCGCCGCCCTGGGGACGCCATCCTTATCGGAAGCGGGCGCTATGGAGTGGCGCGGATCGCGGGAGCTAAGTGAGGTGGTGGCTGATATCGGGAAGCCGACTGTTTTAGTCGTGGCGCCTATGCCAGTTGCTCCAACGAGCGCAGGCAATCGCCGCCGGCTCCTCGCCACCTGTGAGGCCCTACAACGTGGTGGATTCGCGATCGACCTAGCCTATCTTCAACACGAGGATCAGATCTACCGCCGCTTTGGCCAGCAGCCGCCGACGGATGCCGCGGCTATGACAGCGGCTTTCCAACGAACCTTTTTTATTCCGGCAGCGACCCCGATACCGTTGAAAACGTGGGCGACCGGCTTCTCGATTGACGCGTGGTGTCCCGACGAAGCGGTCCGCTTCGGGGAATGGTATTTCGCCGAGTACCCCGAGACCTGTGCGATTATCGTCAACTACGTCTTCCTCTCACGATGCCTCGACGTAGTGCCGGCAGGCGTGCAGCGTATCGTCGACACGCACGACCGTTTCGCGGATCGCCAGCTGCAGTATCGTCCCTTTCGGAGCGAGCCGAATTTCTTCTACACGGACCGGGCATCCGAGGCGGCCGGCTTGTCGCGAGCGGATGTCGTGTTGGCGATTCAGGCGACGGAGGCCGCCTATTTCCGGGAGCTGGTCGACCGCGAGGTCCGGCTTCTGCCGCCTCTCTTCGCCGAGCGGAAGCCGTTTCGCGCGCCTCAGCGGCTGGCGACTCTCGGTTTCATTGGGCACGGCAATGACCCAAACCTCTTCTCGATCAGCAAGTTCGCCCATGCCTGGGCCGCAGTCTGGCACCGCGATCTGCCGGTTCTCGTGATTGCCGGTGAAATCTGCGGCAGTCTTACCGGGCTCGACCTGCCTGGGGTGCGCTTGGCGGGCTACGTTCCCGATGTCGAGGCCTTCTACGAGAAGATCGACGCGGTGATTGCGCCGATGCTGATGGGAAGCGGACTGAAGATGAAGGTGGCCGAGGCTCTGTCCATGGGGCGGCCGGTGATCGGCACCCGGATCGCCTTCGAGGGGTTCGACGTCTCCCACCCGGCTCACCGACTGGACGGGGTTTCTGACGCCATCTCGGCCATCCTGAGACTGCACAACGACGCCAAGGGTCTCGCAACTCTGACCGCTGTCTGTGCTGACCTACTCTCCCGCTACAACGCCGTCGCTGAGGCATGCGAAGCGGAGTGGCTCGCTGCGATCCCGCGCCGGCCCTCACGCTCTGCACGCCTGCGGGTCGACGCCGAATCATCGGTCCGGAGATCTGTGAGCCTCGGTTCGGTCTGCCTGTCCGAGGAGTGGTCCCTACGGTCCCTGCCGACCGAGGATGAAGAACTCGGCGTGCTCGTGGCGACCGAGCAACTATCGCCTGTAGCCGCACGCGCAGCACGCTACGCGCCGGAGCGCCGGCGCTGGTTCGCCAAGTCGGGGCCGACCAGGATGTCCGATCGCGGTCAGCAGCTTTCGGTTTCGGAGGTGCGCGGAACTTCGATCAGCTTCGCGCCAGAGTGGGTACGCGGCCGCACGCTGTCGCAAGAGGCGCGCGAGGCGCTCGCCGCCTTCTTCAGCGACATTCAGGCGGATTGGACGACGCAGGCACGCACGATCGGGATTGGACCCGACGCGCTCACCATCGTGTCCAATGTACCAAGCTTCCTCCTCACCGGCTCCAGGCCCACTGCATGTTTCGTCGTAGCCGCCGGGCGAGCACGAGAAATGCGCCTGTCTAATGTCACCGCCTTGACACGCTCGCCCGGCCTCGGTTTTACGGCGGAGCGCACCGACCTCACCCTCGTTCCCGCTGCGCTAACCCTCACCTCACCTGGAACCAGCACACCGGACCGCTCAGAAGCAGGACCTGTGACTCCTTCAGCGCCGCCTCGTCCGGAGATGCTCCTCCTCTTGAGCGACGATCTGATCGGGCGTCTGACCATCGCGGCCTAGCCCGCAAAGACACCAACGGGCCCCAATGAGCAAAATCGAGACAGTCGACCCCCATTATGGGCGCCTCACCGCGCTCGTCGAGGCACGTCTCGTAAGCAACGCTCTCGCGCGCAACCGCTTGCGCATTGGCTTCACGCCAGCGTCTCACCCCGTCGTTTCGATTGTGATCGTCTCGTACGGCGCCCCTGAGATCCTGATACTGACGCTTTACCGCTTAGCCGCCCAGCAAGTTCTCACGGATATCCCCTTTGAGGTGATACTGGTCGACAACGGGTCAGGCAAGGAAACACAAGATTTCCTCGCTACGCTTGATGGCGTTGAAATTATTCGTAACGCGAAAAATGTTGGCTACGGGCCAGCATGTAATCGCGGGGCTACCGCAGCACGTGGTCGTTATCTGCTGTTTCTCAACCCCGACGTGGAGCTCTTGCCAGGCGCGATCAGCGCTCTGATCGAACCTTTCAAGGACCCGACGGTCGGCATCGTCGGAGCCCACCTGGTGTTTCCCGGTGGCTATCTCCAGGAATGCGGCGCGTTTTTCCGGGATGATGCACAGGTAACTCATCCGTATGGCCGTGGCGATCCCGATCCCCTCCTGCCCGAAGGAGCGTTCCAGCGCGAGGTCGGATACGTCTCGGGTGCGGTCATGGCCGTTGAGCGTACCTTGTTCGCGGAACTTGGCGGCTTCGATGATGTTTTCGCCCCGGCCTACTTCGAGGACACGGATTTATGCGTGCGCTGCCATCAGGCAGGTCGTCGGGTCGTGTACCAGCCCCGGGCGAGCGCGATACATTTCGAAAATGCAACAACGCCACTGCGATCGGAGGTCGAGGCTCTCATCGACCGCAACCGCGAGCGCTTTCTCGACCGGCACCGAGCGTGGCTGTTTCCGCAGGCAGGAGCGCCGCCTCGCTTCGGCGATCGAACACACGACGCCTGGGCGCTTAAAGTGCTTTACGTCGACGATTCTGTACCCCACGTTGATCTCGGCGCAGGAATGCCGCGGGCGAACTTCACCGTCGGTGCGATGGCCCGCCTGGGTTATCACGTGACCGTCTACCCGGTGCATCGCGGCGACGCCGAAATAGCTCAACGCTACCGCGATTTGCCGGACTCCGTCGAGATTCTTGACTCCAAAGAAGGCTCCGGGCTCGTACACCTCATCGATGAGCGGCCGGACTATTACGACGTCTTATGGGTAAGCCGTCCCCATAACATTGATCTTATTTGTGAGATATTTCTCAATCGAGACGTTTCATTGCGTGATTATTTCCGCAGCAAGATCATTTTCGACTCAGAAGCATTATTCTGCTTGCGTGATTTCTTGGAGGAGACGGTGCGAGACGGGCATGGCATCGCTGCGCGTTTCATAGAACAGGCTCGGCGCGAGACGCGCAACTTTGTCCAAGCCGATCATGTGGTCTGCGTCTCAGACGCCGAAGCTCGTCTGCTGCAAAGCCAGGGTGTCACCAACACGGCTGTTCTTGGCCACGCGTTCTATCCGCGCGCAAACGACCTCGCAACGTTCGGCGATCGAAGCGGGTTTCTATTCGTCGGTTCGCTGCAGCACCCAAGTTCGCCCAATGTCGACTCGCTGTTGTGGTTCCTAGACGCCGTCTGGCCGAAGCTGCGTGAGCTTGTACCCCATGCACAATTCACCATCGTCGGCCATGTTGCTTCAGGCGTTAGTCCCCGCCTGACCGCGCCAAACGTCATGGTTACGGGTCGGATTCCTGATCTGACAACCCTGTCCGACAGGGCGCGTGTCTTCGTGGCGCCCACTCGGTTTGCCGCAGGTATGCCTCACAAAGTCCACGCCGCGATCGCACAAGGGCTGCCGTGCATGGTGACGCCGATCCTGGCTGAGCAAATCGGGTGGCCCGAGGGCACAGGCTACCTCAAACACGAGTGGCGCGACCCCATGGGCTTCGCCGCCGCGTTAGCTCATCTCCACAACGATGCAGAAACTTGGTCCCGGATCCAACGGGAAGGACTCGAGGCTGTGGCCCGGGATTGTGCGCCGACTTCCTTCGTTGCCAAGCTGCGCCAAATCTGCGAGGCGCCAACGTTCGCATGACAAAAAAAACAGTTTGGCAGCGCCTCGTCGGAATAACTTCGACGTTCGTTCGACGCGTCTTGATAGGACGGGTTCCAAAGCTCTTTGACGAAGGTTTTTACCTGCGAAAAAACGAGGATGTGGCTCGTTGGGGGATTGACCCATTTTTACATTATGTATGGCGTGGAGCGGCGCAGAACCGCGACGCGGCCGAGGATTTCGATACCGCGTTTTTTCGCGCACAGAGCGGCCCAACCCGCCTTGATCCGGTCAGGCACTATCTTCGCTTTGGGGCTGTCGCCGGACTCGACCCTAACCCCGGCTTTAGCAGTGCCTCTTACCTCATCCGCTATCCCGATATTGCAAGTTCAGGCATCAACCCGCTCTTGCATTACCGCACGGATGGCCGCCGAGAGGGCCGAATAGCCAGCCCCTCGGCATCGAAAACTCTGCAGATTCCGGCTCTACGAACTGTTCCTACCCGATACATTCATAAGTTGCCCTCTTGCGCCACGCAACCATTCACGATTAAGCTCTTGCGTGAGTTCGCGGCCGACGAGCGTTTCGAGTTCGCGCAGCGAGTGTGTGTTTTCCTACGCGTTACACACGATGAAGTCACGATCCTAGTGAGCGCGCTGGGTTCAATGCGCACAGGTTATCACACTGAGATTACGCTCGATATAGGTGAAAACTTCGGGACCAGCGATTCGACTGTCCAGTCGACCGAGAGCGCCGATCTGTACACGCGGCCGCAGCTCGATACGATACTTCTTGCTTTCGAGCAGTGCCATGTTACTAGGCAAGACAGCGTAAACCGAATCAGTTATGCGGAACTGCGGCTATGGGATCTCCGCGGCCATGAAGCTCGAGTTGCAGAAATCTTCCCTGCTGGATCATTCGAGTTTCAAGGTTGAGCGAGGTTGAATGCATTAGACCTGCGCCTATAAGCAGCTTTTTCCGAAGAGACGATTGCAACCCTGCGTCTTTACATGGGGATATTGCTTTGTAGGATAATATTCTGCGATATATTGAGAGGGCGGTTTAGATATAAGGAGCGCTAGGTAGGGGACTCATTCAGGTCCATGCGACGACACAGGAAACGAGTGCGACGGCGGCGAGGTAGTTGCAGGCCAAGCGGTCGTAGCGGGTCGCAACGCGCCGCCAGTTTTTGAGGTGTCCGAACAGCCGCTCGATCCGATTGCGCCGCCGGTAGGCGATCCGGCTGTGCTTGTAGGGTACCGTCCGGCTGGCCGTGGACGGGATGGTGGCGATCACCCGGTGGCTCTTCAGCCAATCCCTCAAGCTCTGCGCGTCGTAGGCCTTGTCGGCGATCAAACGCTTGGGCGGCACCACAGCGCGCAGCAGAGGCAGCGCCATGGTGATGTCGGCCACGTTGCCGGGCGTCAGGGCGAACGCGACCGGTCGGCCACGATCATCGGCCAAGCAATGGATTTTACTCGTGAACCCGCCCCGCGAGCGGCCGATCGCCTGGCTCGAGGCCCCCCTTTTCCGCCCGAAGCCGAGCGGTGGGCCTTCACGTGGGACGCGTCGAGCATCAATTCATCTGGCACAGGGCCTGTGGCCGAGATCTTGGCGAACAGCCCCTGCCAGATCCCGCGCTGAGACCACCGGTTGTAGCGGTTGTAGACCGTCGTGTGCGGACCGTAAGCGGAGGGGGTGTCCTGCCAGCGGCAGCCAACCTTCAGCACATGCAGGATGCCGCTGATCACTCGCCTGTCGTCGACCCGAGGCTTGCCCGGTTGGCCGTGAGGGAGGTGCGGCTCGATCCGCCCCCAGGCTTCATCGGAGAGCCAGAACAACCGTGCCATCGCGATCCTCCTGCGCTGGAAACCCCAATCTCAGGAAGGAAACGTAAGCGACAGCAATTGGTTGTATGAGTTCCCTACCTAGGTCGCGGACTCATAAAGCACGCAGCCAGACAGGCAGGGCTGCGAGTTTGACGCTGGCCAGGAAGTTGTCAGGATCCTTGTCGTAGCGCGTGGCGACGGCTCGGAAGTGCTTGATCTTGCTGAAGAAGCGCTCAACCATGTTGCGGTACTTGTACAGGAACGGGCTGAAGGGCAGCACCTGCTTGCGGTTGGGCATCGGCCTCACGTTTGCCCACGCCCCCTGCTCGGCCATCTGTGCTCGCAGCGCGTTACTGTCGTAGGCCCGGTCACCCAGCAGGATCTGACCTGCACCCAACCCGCCCAGCATGTCGGCCGCCGAACGCCCGTCATGCGCTTGGCCCTCCGTGATCTGGAGGGCCACGGGACGGCCCTCGGCATCCACCAGCGCGTGGATCTTGCTCGTCAGGCCGCCGCGCGAGCGACCCATGCCACCGGATCGGCCGTCTTTTTTTGGGCGCAGGCGGCGTGCTGGTGCACCCGCACGCTGGTGGCGTCGATCATCTGCAGGTCGCCCTCTTAAGCCTTTGACACGGCGTCCAGAAGCCGATCCCAGATGCCGCGCTTGCGCCAGCGCCGAAAACGGTTGCCGCAGGTCGTATGTGGGCCGTAGCGCGCCGGGATGTCGGCCCAGGGCGCGCCCGTGCGCAGCCGCCAGAAGATCCCGTTCAGCACCCGCCGATCATCCACGCGCTCCTTGCCGCGCACGTCCGTCGGCAACAGCGGTTCGATCACCGCCCACTCCGCATCCGTTAGGTCAAACCGCGCCATCCAAGTCCCTCCTGCTCAGAGGGCTAACAGCGCCGCACCTCACCCGTGCCAGCCGTTATGGGTTCGCGACCTAGAGCATTTTCGGTTCAATCGGGATCGTATCCTGCGGCGGCGAAGAAGTTGGCGCACTCGTTGGGTGCGACGGCGTCGAAGAGTCGCCCGATCGTGGCCCAGAGCGCCTCGACGGTGCGCTCGGCAGCCTTGCGCAGCAGCGCCTTGAGCTTAGAGAACGCCATCTCGATCGGGTTGAAGTCGGGCGAGTAGGGCGGCAGGAACAGCAACCGCGCCCCCGCCGCCTCGATCGCTGCACGTACCGCCGGACCCTTATGGCTGCCGAGGTTGTCCATCACCACGACGTCGCCGGGTGCAAGTTCAGGCAACAGGACTTGATCGACGTAGGCTTGGAAGGCGTCGCGGTTGATCGGCCCGTCGAGCACGAACGGCGCGGCGATGCCCGACAGGCGCAAGCCCGCCACGAGCGTCGTGGTTTTCCAGTAGCCGTGTGGCACAGGGGAGCGCAGCCGCTCGCCGCGCGGGCAGCGACCGCGGGTACGAGCCATGTTGGTGGCCGTCCAAGTCTCGTCGACGAACACGAGGCGGGCCGGGTCGAGGTCGGGTTGGGTCTCGAACCACGCCTCCCGCGCCGCCCTCACGTCCGGCGGCTCCTGCTCGGCAGCGTGAGCCGTCTTTTTTTGTACGTGAACCGCACCCCGTTTTGACCGGACGACCTGATGATCGCCTGCTGCGAGCGCCGGTTCGGCGCGACGAAGACCCCGCACCCAGTCGAGTGGCTGTCCGACAACGGCTCCGCCTACATCGCCAAGGAGACAGCCGAGACGGCCGCCGCGCTCGGCCTACGGCTGCTGTTCACCCCGATGCGTTCGCCGCAGAGCAACGGCATGGCGGAGGCGTTCGTGAAGACGCTCAAGCGGGACTATGCCCGCCTGGCCATCTTGGCCGACGCCGAGACCGTGATGCGGCTTCTGCCGGCTTGGTTCGAGGACTACAACACGATCCACCCGTACTCCGGCCTGCGCATGCTCTCGCCCCGAGAGTACCTCAGCCGGAGCGCCTAAACCGTAAGCGTCGTTCTCAGGCCACGGCCCTGAGGGGCTGCGGGGCGTAGGCCCAGGGCAGCAGGTCGTCGATATTGCTCTGCGGATGTCCGGCAACGATGCGGGTGATGACGTCGGTCAGGTAGGCCT
>NZ_JBKFAV010000076.1:0-9577 GCF_053345825.1 Methylobacterium sp. C33D | reverse complement strand
GCCGGTCGAGGCCGGCGACGACGAGATCTTCTCGCCGCGGCAGCTCTGCGTGGCCCGGGCGCTCCGGAAGGGGACGCCGAACAAGATCATCGCGTACGAACTCAACATGTGCGAGAGCACCGTGAAGATTCACGTCCGCAACATCATGAAGAAGCTCAAGGCCAAGAACCGGACCGAAGTCGCCTACCTGACCAACAAGTACTTCCTCCGGGAAGAAACGAGCCTCAACAGCGCGAGTTTACATGCGGTTTGATACCCCCGAACTTTGAAGCCGACGCCTTGAACACGAGGCGCGCTACAAGTCGCATCTGCCTGGATCAGCAGCCTTGTCCAGATGGAACTCGGCGATCCGATGCAGATGCCCGCCATGACCGCGACGCGGCCTGGCCTGCCGAGCTCGATCCTAAATCGCATGCTAGCCCTGAGAGAGGTTTCCGCCTACGTCGGCGACGGCCGACCTCTGACGGGTACGCGGATGCTTGCGCGAGACGATGCTGCGCATCGCCCACGCACCAGAGACATCGCCGCGTTGATCGTCCGTTTGGACGAGCGGAACTTCCGGTAGGCGTTCCCCAGCGCCGGTTTCGCTTCGTGCCCAGCGGTGCTGCTGTGCATGCGCCGGATCCAAGGGGCGAATGGGGGGCCTCTGAGCGTAACGCGCCCATTGAGCGGGCAGCTTTCGACAGGGCGTGCACAGAAGAGAGATTTCCGTGATCGATACGGGGAGTCGGTCGAATTTTCTAAAATTTCCCTCAAAACGATCACATGCAGATAAAACCGATCTTCCCACTAAGATATTTATTATCTGAGCTGCAACCTTAATCGGCGTAAATATTTCTACGCACGAATGTGTCATTTGCAGCGAGGATTATATTTTGCGTATAGATCCTGTATGCCCGTTAGGTTTCTCCAGGATGAACAATGAAATCTTCGCAAACACTTCGCCAATCTATGACGCCGGATGAAGCTCTCGATCTACTCAAAGAGGGCAACCGACGTTTCGTCAGCGGGCAACCGATGCAGGCGCGCATGACCAGCGCGAAGCTGCGTGGCTCGCTGGCCCACGAACAGCGTCCGTTCTGTGTCCTCGTCGGCTGCTCCGACAGCCGCGTGTCACCGGAGCTCCTGTTTGGCCGCGGCCTGGGCGATCTCTTCATCGTGCGCAATGCCGGCAATGTCGTCGATCTCGCGGCTATGGGCAGCATCGAGTACGGCGTCGCCGTCCTCGGAGCGCCGCTCGTGCTAGTTCTGGGCCACGAGCGATGCGGTGCCGTTCACGCTGCCGTTCAGGTTGTCCAGGAAGACGCGGTTTTTCCGGGCAGTATCGGTCAGATGATCGAACCGATCATTCCAGCGGTGCTGCGCGCGCAACGCGAGGGTCACGATGATATCCTCGAGCATTCCGTTCGTGCCAACGTTCATCGCGTCGTGGATCGCTTGAGAACGACTGAACACATGCTTCAGGCCCCACAGCGAGAAGGGCGTCTTAAAATTGTTGGCGCGCGATATGACCTAGATGACGGGAATGTAGAATTCTTTGAATAATTCCGGCAAACATAGGAATTATTAAGGCCAATATATGATACGGCGTCTGGAATGCAGGCATCTTGTTAAATCATCGGCGCTCGGCGCCTGCGTAAATTAGATCGTGCTCCGCGAAATTTTTCCGTGGCGGCGCCGAGTTCGCGATTTGCAAGCCGAAAGAGCCAAGTCTCACTATGGGAGCTCAGCCTGCGTGTGATTTGTCTCATCAATTTCGAGCGCGGCCGTCTAATGGTGTCGATAGGCGCTGATCTGAATAGTAGAAAGTATCGGCCCATATAATTCGACCCCGAGGCTCTTAGAAAACCGGCTGCGATGCGGCCTGACTACCGAGGAAAACATGGAAATGACATTGATGACTGCTGGTGGGCTGCGCCGGACGTCGCCCGCTGCGCGCCTCTTCGGCGTGCTCTCGGTGATCCTGGTGGCCGCGGGTCTCTCCGGCTGCGGGGCGGTCAACCGGGTGCCAGCCCTTGAGGAACAGGCCAAGTCAGCTTGGAGCGAGGTGCAGAACCAGTACCAGCGCCGGGCCGATCTGATCCCCAACCTCGTCGAGACCGTGAAGGGCTACGCCCAGCAGGAGAAGGGTGTGCTGATCGGCGTCACCGAGGCGCGCGCCAAGGCGTCGAGCGTGAAGGTCGACGCCTCCACGGTCAGCGATCCGCAGAAGTTCAACGAGTACCAGAATGCCCAGAACCAGCTCTCGGGCGCGCTCGGTCGCCTGCTCGTGACGGTCGAGAGGTACCCCGACCTCAAGTCGAACCGGAACTTCCTCGCCCTGCAATCCCAGCTGGAGGGCACCGAGAACCGCATCGCGGTGGCGCGGCGCGACTACATCACGGCCGTCCGGGCCTACAACACGGAGGTGCGCACGATCCCGGGCCGCTGGATCGCGGCCGCGATGTACCCCGATGCCAAGCCGATGGAGACCTTCACGGCCACGCCGAACGCCGATCGCCCGCCGAACGTGAAGTTCTAGGGGGCAGCATGTGAGGCGGCCTAGGGGGGCGGTCGATGACCAGGATCATACCGATATGGGTGCGCTTCGCCCTGCTCGCCGCCTGCCTCACGGTGTACGCGGTCAACGCGCTGGCGGCCGACCTGACTTTCCCGCCGCGATCCGGCCGCGTCGTCGACGCGGCTGGGGTTCTCACGCCAGAGCAACGCGGCAAGCTCGTCGCCAAACTGAAGGCCTATGAGGGCACGACCTCCGATCAGGTGGTGATCGCAACGGTGCCGAACCTGCAGGGCGTGGCCATCGAGGACTATGCCAATCAGCTCGCGCGCGCCTGGAAGATCGGGCAAGCCAAGACCAACAACGGCGTCCTGCTGCTGGTGGCACCGCGCGAGCGGAAGATCCGGCTCGAGGTCGGCTCCGGCCTGGAGGGGGCGCTGACCGACGCCCTGTCCAAGGTCAACGTCACCGGGCTCATCACCCCGTATCTCAAGACCGGAGACTATTACGGGGGCCTCGATGCCGGCGTCGACGGTCTCCTGTCGATCCTGTCGCGCGATGCGGAGGAATGGCAGCGCAAGCCGCAAGCACACGGTGGCACGTTCGATATCGATCTCGTGCAGATCGCGATCGTCATCGCCCTCGTCGCCGGCATCCTGATCGTACTGATCATCCTCTACCGCATCGGCTTTCCCGCGCTCTGGTTTCTGCCGAGCTTCAGCTCTGGAGGGGACAGCAGCTCTTCGGAGCCCTCCTCGTCAGATGATTTCGAAGGCGGCGGCGGCTGGTTCAGCGGCGGCGGTGCCACCGACGAATGGTAGAATAACTCTCGTCCGCGGTGAGCACCCGGGGTTTGGCTGAAAACGTCCGAACCTCCCAGCCTCCACGCCATTGCGTCAGGCTGCAGCCACGTCCTTGAGTGCGCGATAGACGCTGCGTCGTGAGATCTGGAGGGCGCGGGCGATCGCGGTCGGCCCCTCCCCTGCCGCGTGGCGGCGGCGGATCTCCTCCTCGGGCATGGAGCGGGGCCGGCCCTTGCCGGCGTAGACGCCGGCCGCCTTGGCCGCATCGATGCCGGCGCGCTGGCGCTCCAGGATGAACTTGCGCTCCATCTCGGCGACCATGCCGAGTACGGTCACGACGATCCGCCCGACATCGCCGCCTGTGGTCAGCTCCGGATCGAGGATGCGGAGAGCCGCGCCCTTCTGATCGAGCTCGTGCACGAGGTTGAGCACGTCGCGGGTCGAGCGGCCGAGCCGATCGAGCCGGACCACCACCAGCTCGTCACCCGCGCGCAGGAACTGCATGACGGTGGCCAGTTCCGGCCGGTCGTCGGCGGACTTGCCCGACATCTTCTCCGACCGGATCACCTCGCAGCCGGCGGCCTTGAGCTTGGCAAGCTGGATGGCGAGGTCCTGATCGGTCGAGGAGACGCGGGCGTAGCCGAAACGGGCCATCGGGGGCTCAATTCTGTGCCAAAAGGGTGGCTTGGAAGCTCACTATGAGGCATAAATCAAAATCGACCGTTCTGCCACTCAGAGCAAGCGTGCCACCGCGTCGCGGCGCAACGGTATACCGTTTTGTTCCGTCAACACGAGCGTTCCAAGCTGTTTTATGGCAAACCCGGATTTTTGGGTATATATCGGAGTTTGGTACCTGATGGTCAGGAGATGTCATGGAGTCGCGTTCAACCAAGATCGTCGATGGCGGCAAACTTGTGATTCCAGCGAGCTTCCGACGCGAATTAGGAGTTCAGGTCGGCGATACCGTCGTGATGGAAATGGTTGACGGTGAGCTTCGGGTACGGTCACGCGATGCGGCTATCGCGGAGATCCAGAAGCTCGTTCGAGGGCTGGTTCCCGAAGGCGTCAGCATTGTCGATGAGCTGATTGCCGACCGGCGCGCCGAGGTAGCCAAGGAGTAAATCGTGGCCGTGAGATACGTCTTGGACGCCTCGGCCCTGCTATGCCTTTTCAATCAGGAAGAGGGGCAGGACCGCGTTCGTGAAGCGCTGTCCGAGTCGGTCGTTTCGGCCGTGAACCACTCAGAGGTGATCGCCAAACTCGTGGAGCGCGGAGCAGCCGTTCAGACGGTCAGCCGGGCGCTGGATCACTTGCACCTCGGGGTGGTGGAGTTCGACCGCATCCAAGCTGTCGAGGCCGGTGCTCTGCGAAAGACCACACGCCAAGCCGGCTTGTCCTTCGGTGACCGTGCCTGTCTGGCCTTGGCGAAGTCGCGCGGCCTCGTCGCGTTAACGGCGGATCAGGCCTGGTCGAATTTGGATGGTGCAGCCGGCGTCACAGTCGAGTTTGTGCGATGACGCGGACTGTGGCTCGGGGTCATAACGATGACTGACGATGATGAGGTTTTCTCGGCGCTGCGCGACCGACTGCATATAGCCCGCCGGCTTTTGGCCACCGCGTACGAGCGTCGCGATCGCCTCGCTCGTGAGATCGCAGCCGTCGAGGCCAGGGACGGCATCGGCATCCCCGTTGAACTGGTAGACGCACTCGGAGCAGCCGAACGGGCAGTGCTCTCGGCCGAGGCCGATATGAAGGATGCCGAGTACGCACTTGCTGTTGCAGGCCAAGTCGTATCTAATATGTAGGCGATAGTAAATTAGTCAATTACGTCGCTGGCAAGCGCCAGTACTGATGTAGGAATAGCAAGTCCAATTTCACGCGCTGCCCCTTCATTTATGATGAGATCAAATGCTGAAACCTGCTCGACAGGTATCTCCGTTATATTTCTACCCCTTATGATGCTATCAATAAAATACCCCGACCTGCCGTACATCGCTGAATATTTGGGACCATAGCTCATTAGCCCTCCAGCAAATACGTTTGATCGACTGATATACAATCCGGGAATTCGCGTCTCCTTTGCCAGTAACGCAATTTCGACCTGCCGCGCATTTGCTATCGGAGATGCAGGCACTAAAAATCCAAGATTATTTTGGGCGCGCATTATCTCAAAAGAAGAAACTATGTCCGCAGCGCTACCGACGGACAGTGAAAATATTTCCAGATTTAAATCTTTCACCATTCGTTCAACCGTCGCAAACAGAACTTTGTGTACGGGATCAGACGGATCGGCCAAAAATGCAACAACCTTCATTGAGGGAGATGTTTCTTTGAGAATGGACACTCCCTTGTTGAGTATATCTTTCATCTGCATGGAAATACCAGAAATATTTCCGCCGGGATGGGAAAGACTAGAAACATGACCCATTCCAATAGGATCAGCATGATATGCAAAAACAATAGGAATATTTGACGTAAGCTCCCGATAAATCTGAACTTGCGTCGATCCAGGGCAAAGTATTACATCAGGGCAACTATCAACAATTTGACAGGCTTGATCCTTCATGGCTTCAAATGATGCCGGCCAGGAGTAATCAATTTGTATGTTTTGACCGTTTGCGTACCCATATCTTAGAAGCCCCGTTTCGATTGCACGTCTTTGATTGACCCATGCGGTGGCTGGCCCCAATCCCATGAAGCAAATGCGGGGTCGCCGGTCTGTAGCGCATGCATCGGAACAAGCGCATGATATCAAGGCGAGTGGTGCGAGACTAAGGAATGAACGCCGCTGCATCATCTTCATTATTCCGTCGCTCTGGCAGGCATGTGATTACATCTTTGGAGATCATCTTCAAAATTTAAACCGGTTTCTTTACGACACAATATCTTTGGGATAAAACGTTTTACATAAAATCAATCCCGCACATCACGCGACTTTTACGACGTGTGAATATTTATTGTACTATATAATAATAAATTAACACAGATGTGTCTGATCTATGATTGAATACTGGGCACGATGTTTGTTTTAGTTGCCACGCAAGTGATAAACAAAGGTAAGCGCCTTGGCAGCCTCTTGTGGCTGCGCTTTATTTCATCTCGATCGGACGATAGTTTCTGATCTTGTCGGCAGGCTGGAGAGCTGGCTAGAACTTGAGTCATGCGGATTGGACGTTGAGTATTAGTCTTTCATGGAAATCGAATGTATGTTTATATATCAATAGTGCATCACGGTCGAGTATCCGGCGGCTGCTGCCCGTGCAAACCACCGTTTGGCGACATCCTCGTCGCGTTTTACTCCGTCTCCTGCTCTATAAAGAAGGCCAAGGTTGTACATGGCCGACGGAGATCCCGCCGCTGCGGCGCGCTCATACCAATACTTGGCTTTTACGTAATCCTGTTTGACACCGTCACCGACATCGTACAGGCTGCCGAGGTTATTCATAGCTTCTGCACAGCCCGCGCTGGCGGCCTTTTCGAACCAACGTCGAGACAGAAGACGATCCCGCTCAACACCTTGCCCAGCCTCGTAAAGGAAGGCCAGATTTAACATTGCCTCTTTGTCGCCGCGCGCGGCTGCTTTTTCGTAGGCACTGTTGACGCTTTCCGCATGGGCGCTCGAACCAAGCCCGAGAGCCGCCGCGAGAAAAGCTGTGCCGAAGCTCTGGAAGCGCATCTCTGTAGTTCCATGATAGACAAACGTACTATGTAGCTGGCGTATCTCTGTTTGTTCGGCTCGTAGGGAACAAATCGCACTCTCAAATATTATTTGGTATTCGAATGATGCGTCTTAGTTAGATATGATTGCTGGGGGTTTCGCAAAGTTCAAAGCAAGCTTGCGCCGTGCGGTTGTCCGCGCGGCCAGCGATCTTTGAGCGACCATTCGCCGAGCCTCTAAGTCCTTTTCGCTTGAGAGGTGCTGCAATTACTTCATGGCAGCGCGTGGAGTTGCTCTCAGCAAACCGCACAGGGGGCTAATTTGACAGGAGCACGGTGATCTCTCGAGGCGAGCGCATGCAGAGCATACGGGGAAGATAGTGGTCCTTGATCACCTGCTGCACTATGCCCTCGCGGGGCAAATCGACAATGGCGAACCACGTGCTGCGTCAGCATGCAGATCGACTCTCTGACCCCGTGCTCTCGAAGCCGCTCATCACGCCGTCGCCGGCTGCGAAGCGATGAGGTCGGCTGCCGCCACGCTATATGATTGACGAAACACAGCTAAGCGGCAAGCGGCCTCCTCGCGGCTTCAATGCTCTGAAACAGGCGCTCTGAGGTCAGCTTGAGGAAGGAAAAGCCGAATTCCGGATTTTGGTAGTAAAGTTCCTTCAGATCTGAATAGGTGACGGACAGCGCTTTTCCTGGCTCGACGCAGACCAGCGTGGCGGTGCGGGCGTTTCCTGGTGACAGCAGGCCGAGTTCGCCAACGACACCGCCTGCGTTCACGTCGATCCCAAGTTCTTCAATCCGGAAGCGCCCGCTCTCAATATAGTACATTTCTCCGGCTGGATCGCCCGAGTTGAACACGATTTCATCGGCGGCGAAGGTGCGTTCCTTGCCGAATGGACGCAGCCAGTCGAGGGTTAGATCGCCTGCGGCAGCGTCCCTCGTCTCGCGAACGAGGCGCCACATCTGCCAAAGTCGGTAGGTGTTAAGCGGTATTTCAAAAAGCTCTGTCAATATTACAGGCAAGCTATCGATCAGAAATCCATAAGTTATGAGTGCGCAGCTAGCGCATAGGGAAATGATCCGCAACGGGATCATTGTGTTCATAGCCGTCGATAGAATGACGAGCGCCGTTCCCACATACCCTATGCACTCCACCCAATTCACAAAAATTCTCCCGTTGCCCTGAGTGAGCTGGTTGTTGACCGCTGAACCTCATGTTGTGCTGGATAAGACGTCGATCAGGCCTCGACGGGACGCTGTTTCGCAGTCCTCGCCACTTTCGCGACTGTGAAGCGGCTGCACCCGGTCGCGGTCTGCACCTGCGACCAGCTCATCCCCTTCCGCAGCAGGTCGGCAATCAGTGCGTTCCGCCCCATGTTCTCGGGTCGGCCCACATGGCGCCCTTCCGCCTTGGCACGGGCTTGTCCTTCCGCCTGCCGACGACGGCGATCCTTGTCGTCTTTGCGCGCTCCCGCCTCGATCGCGTCGATCAACATCGCGTTGACCGCAGCGAACAGACGTTTTGTGCAATCGTCTGGTCGGTGCTCCTCTAGAAACCGGCGAGAGGTCGGCAGATCCATTGAGACGATGCGAAGCCCTCGCGAGCCGATCTGAGTCTTGAGCGCAATCCAATCGTCTTCGCTTAAGCGCGACAGCTGATCCACACCGGCAAGCAGGAGAACGTCTCCGGGCTGACTGTCCGCCAGCAGCCGCGCTAGCCCGGAGGGTTCCCGCTTCGCGCCAGACGCGTTTTCCACATACCAAGCCGCAACCGTCAGGCCGTGCTCTGCCGCGAACGCCGTCAATTCGTCATGGGCTCGGGTCGGATCTCGCTCGTCGATGCCGGTACGGGGATAGGCTCGCACGAGCATCGGAACCACCCGTCGGTCTGTTGTAGGGAGGGCGGTCGATGCCTAGCCGGAACGGATCCGGCCAGGAGCCTCGACGGTAAAATCCGGGGCATCGTCGCGAGGTCCTTGTCAGTCTCGCGATCGCGGCGATACGGCCCATCGGGCGCATTCGGTCGGATCCACCGAACTGTCGGCGCGCATCGTCGCTCGCGGGACGCGCGCCGATCCGATGTCTCACCAAGCGGCCTGGAGGCCGGCGGTGAACACCTGCGCGGTGGCGTTCGGGCGGACATCGCCCGTGTAGCCCACCGACAGCTGCACGCCCTCGGCGACCGCGCCGGTCAGGCTCACCCCCAGCACCGCGCCGTCCCGGCCCAGCGCGCTCGTCCGGCTCGCGAACGCCGCCCCGAACAGGTTGGAGCGGATCACCGCCGCCGTGTCGGCCAGCTCGTGCGCCCAGTACGCCCGGCCCTCCAGCCGCAGGTCCGGAATGCCCGCCAGCGCCCAGCTCGTCACCCGCCCGCCGACCAGGCTGCGCGCCGCGTCGAGATCGGCCACCGCGAAGCCCTGGCCGCCGAAGCCCTGGTTGACCAGACCGCCCCGCTCGGACACCCGGCCCCGCGTCAGCCGGTCGTAGCTGAAGCCCACCTCCGGCACGAGCTCTACCGGCAGGCCGGTCGCCAGCGCGTAGCCGGCAAAGCCCGACACCCCGCCGTTCCAGCCCGACGACAGCCCGGAGGCCTGCGACACCGCCGTGC
>NZ_JBKFAV010000075.1:0-9977 GCF_053345825.1 Methylobacterium sp. C33D | reverse complement strand
CCGACGCGGCCGGCGCCGGCTGCGCCGCCGTCGCCGCGGGCGCGGCCGCCTGCTCGCCCTCGGGCGGGGGCGCGGCCGGGCTGGCGGGCCCCAGGACCACGATCGGCTCGCCGGCCTTGTATTCCGGTGACACGCGGACCTGGTTGCGGGTCAGCGCGACCGACAGCTTGCGCTCCTTCCCGCCGTCCGGCGTGAAGCGCAGGGCGCGCCAATCCACCGCGATCTTGCGGGTGCCGACACCGAGGAAGCCGCCGAAATCGATGATCGCGGCGCGGGGATGGCCCTCCTTGTCGATGATGATGTCGATCACGCGTCCCAGCTCGTCGCCGCCGGCGCTGCGCACGCTGCGGCCGAGCAGGCTCTCGTAATCCTGGGTGTCGAGGACGGTGGCCGGCGTTCCCTGCTGCTGCGCCTGGGCCGGGGCGGGCGGCGCGCCCGCGGCAGCCGGCGGACTGGATGGCGGGGCGGCCGGTGTCGCCGCGGGTGGCGGTGGGGCCGGTGTCTGGATCGGTGTCTGGGCCGGAGGTGCGGATTGCGGCGTGGCCGGAGTCTGCGGCGCGGCCTGACCGGCAGGCCCCTCGCTGCCGCTCGCCTGGGCCTGCGCCGCGGTCCCCGACGCCCAGAGGGCGAGCGTCACGGCCGCGATCATCCGGTTGGTTCTGAACACGCTTCGTCCTCTGAGGAATGGCCGGGCCACACCGGCGCTCCGGCGCGTCCACGACCGCTTTCGGCCGGTTCCGGGTCCGCCGCCGGCAGGACCCCGCCTGCGGATGGCGTCGTGCCGCAGGACCTGGGCGAAGTTATGGACCGCGTCGGCCCGTCAGCAAGGCTCGGGCCGCGCATGTCGGCCGGGCGCTACCGGGCGGCGGAGGGCGTCCGGAGGTCATCCCCCGGCGTCCCGTGGTGCTGTCTGGTTTTCGCCGCAACCCCAGCGTAGACAACCGCGCATAAACCCATGCGAGCTGCGGATGGCACCGCGGCCACTGTCGAGGACTACACGATGTCGACCCTCACCACGTCGCGACGCGCGGCAGCGCGCGGTCTCGCGCTCGCCGCCGCACTGGCCGGTCTCGTGGCCGGCTGTCAGGCGCTCGGCGGCGGCGGCGGCGTGATGCCGGCGACGGAGGTCGGGCTGCCGCCGTCGCTGCGCGGCTCCCTGCCCAATCGCGAGCCGCGCAATGCCGCGGTCGACGCGGACGGCCAGCCGCTGCAGACGGCGCCGACGAAGCAACTCGCGATCCCCAGGACAGCCGGCAGCGCCACGCGGACGGCCGACAGCGGCGAGCGCCGGATCCGGCGGGAGGATCTCGACGGCGGCAACGCGGCCGTCGGCGGCAGCGGCGGCAGCGGCTCGATGGGCCCGATGCTGTCGCCCGGCGGCAGCGTCGGTCTCGGCGGGAAGTTCTGAGCCGATACGGCTCGGCACCCGCGCCCCTCCCGAGCGCGGGCACCCGCACGCGGGGACGACGCTCGATGCGGGCGCGACGGCCCGGGTCGGCGCGCCGCGCCGACGCTCACCTAGCCGACCCCCTGGCTCGGCGCCTCCGCGGTCACGCCCGGCTCGATGTCGACGACGTAGCCGCCGAGTTCCGTGCTGTAGCTGAGGCTCTTCCAGGGCAGCGGGTGATGGGTCTCGCCGAGCCCGAGGAATCCCCCGAAGGCCAGCACGGCGTAGGCGACCTGTCCGGAAACCTTGTCCACCATGAAATTGTGGATGGCGCCGAGGTGGCGGCCGCTGCGATCGTAGACGGCCGTGCCCTCGACCTTGTTGGACGCGATCAGCCGCGGCGTCTCGTCGATCGCCATGCCCTCGCCCGTCGGGTCCAGTTCCAGCGTGCCGGGCTCTCTCAGGGTACGTTCGTTGGGCAAATCCGTCGGCATGGTCTCTCCACGGTTCGCGCGCGGGGCGGTGCCCGCGCGGCCATTCCTCGGCTCACTAAGCGCGCGGGTCGGGGCCGGTTCCGCCGGCGGGCAGCGGGGGCCGGACCCGCACCGAGCGCTCAGGGGGCGGGCGGCATGCCGGCGCTCGCCCGCCGCTGATTGATCCGGTCGCGGACCGACCGGTTCGCCAGCAGCATCTCGAAGCCGAAGGCCACCAGGGCGCACAGCGTGCACAGGATCGCCGCGCCGAACAGGCCGAACAGCAGGGTCGCGACCGTGCTGTCGCGAAGCGCGCCCACGAACAGGGTCAGCACCGAGCCGCAGGTCGCCACGCCGCCGAGCGCGGCCAGGAACACCGCGGCGTCGAGCGCGAGGGAGCGCCGGTGAAGGCGGTTCAGGCGCTTCCCGAGGCGGACGCGCTCGGCATCGCCGGCGCCCGCGAGCAATCCGGACACGTGATCGGCTTGGTCCGCCACGCGCGCGAGACGGGCCCCGAAGACGTTGAGCAGCGTCGCGATGCCCGACAGCAGGAAGACGGGGCTGAGCGCCACCTGGACGACGTGGGCGGTGCTTTCCAGGCTGGCGAGGGTGATCGGGTCGGTCATGCGGTCGGGCTGATGCACCCGGCGGACCGGCGCGGCAATTCCGGCGCGCTCAGATCAGCCCGCGGCCCGGCGCGATGCCGGAAGCGGTCGTCTCCGCGCGGATCACGAGCCCGAGACCGGTGACCAGTCCGGTGGCGAGCAGGAGCGCGAGCGTGAGGGCCGGGGCGAACATGCCTGTATTTCGCGCGCAGGATTGTTAAGAGCAGGTTTCGCGTTCAGCATCTGGCCGAATAATCTTCACCACGGCATCCATCGAGCGATCCCACAGGGGATTCCCGTGCGTGCCTTGTGGATGAGGGCGTTGCAAAGGCAATTTCCCCTTGGAACGGCGGCGGCACCGCTTAGTTGCTGCTATGCTGGCTCGGCCGTGGGGCGATCATGCCCCGGCCTGCGGCCCGAGAACCGGAGGAAGTTTATGGCCACAAAGACCGAGAAGGCTGCGCCGAAGGCGGCCAAGACCACCAAGACTGCGGAGAAGGCCGCCCCGGCGAAGGCTGCGAAGCCGGCTGCCGCCAAGTCGGCCGGCACCAAGCCCAACGCTCTGCAGCAGCCGCTGAAGCCGTCGGCCGAGCTCGGCGCCATCGTCGGCACCAGCCCGCTGCCCCGCGGCGAGGTGGTCAGCAAGGTTTGGGATTACATCAAGAAGAACAACCTTCAGAACCCGCAGAACAAGCGCGAGATCGTTGCCGACGACAAGCTCAAGAAGGTCTTCGGCAAGGACAAGTGCTCCATGTTCGAGATGAACAAGCACCTCGCCGCGCATCTGAAGGCCTGATCACGACCTAGAGCCCAGTCCGGCATCTCGTCCGGGCCGACGGCTCTAGGTGCCTTCGTGACGTTCCAGTTGGGCCGGAGGACCGGCCGACCTGGCGCGCCGCGGGCGAAAGCCCGGTGTCCAGAGCGACCGGTCAGACCGGAGGGCTTTGGCCGTCCGCTGGGCCGGACGCGTCGGAAGGTCTGGAACCCGGGCTTCCCCGCGCGCACTCGCCGAGCCACCGCGGTCCCGCGCACGCGGGGTCGTCGACAAGGCCCAGCTTCAGTGACCTGTCGGGCACGGCCAGCCGATCCGGGCCCCATGCCGGGCCCCATGCCGGGCCCTATGGCGGGCCCTATGGCGGGCCCCATGCCGAGTCCCGCGCGATCCTAGGCGAGCCCCTGCAGGACACCGCCATCGACCCGCAGAGCCGCGCCGGTGGTGGCGCTCGCGGCCGGGCTGCAGAGATAGGCGACGAGGTTCGCGACCTCCTCCACGCGCGCGAGGCGCTGGATCAGCGAGGAGGGCCGGTGCTCCGCGACGAAGCTGCGGCCCATGGCCTCGAGGTCTGCATCCGCCGCGCCGCCGGCCATCTGCCTCATGAACTCCGCCACACCTTCCGACAGGGTCGGGCCGGGCAGCACGCTGTTGACCGTCACGCCGGTGCCGGCCACCGTCTGGGCGAGCCCGCGGGAGATCGCGAGCTGCGCGGTCTTGGTCATCCCGTAATGGACCATCTCGGTCGGCGTGTTGATGCCGGACTCGCTGGAGATGAAGATCACCCGGCCCCAGCCCCGCTCCGTCATGCCGGGCGTGTAGGCCTTGGACAGGCGCACCCCGCTCATCACGTTGACGTCGAAGAAGCGCTGCCAGTCGGCGTCCGGGATCTCGAAGAACGGCTTCGGCTCGAAGATCCCGGTGTTGTTCACCAGCACGTCCACGGCCGGAAGCGCCTGGACCAGCGCGGACACGCCGTCCGCGGTCGCGACGTCGCCCGGCGCCGCGAAGGCGCGGCCGGCGCTCGCCTCCCCCCGCAGCTTCGCCAGCGCGGCCTCGACGCGCTCGGGCGTGCGGCCGTTGATGCCGACCTCGGCGCCGAGATCGAGGAGTTCCTTGGCGATGGCGTAGCCGATGCCGCCGGTCGAGCCGGTGACCAGGGCCTTCCGGCCGGTGAGATCGAGATCCATGGGACGCTCCAGCACGTGACTCGTCGCGTCAACGCGGTCCGGTGGCCGCGGTGGCATACGGGGTCGGTCTAGCCGCTCCGACTCCGCCGCAGGACGCTGGCGCAGCCGCCGATCACCGAGAGCGCCACCGCACAGGAGAGCGAGATGGTCACGGCCCGCTCGGCCCCGAGCCCGTGGGTCAGGCCGAAGATCACCGCCACCAGGGCCGCGCCGAGGGACTGCCCTGTGAGCCGCGCCGTCGACTGCATGCCGCTCGCCCCGCCGGCCCGCTCGCGCGGCGCCGAGGTGACGATGACCTTGTTGTTGGGTGACTGGAACAGGCCGAAGCCGAGGCCGCACAGGGTCAGCCGCCAGACGATGTCGAGGGTGACGGGAGCCTCTGGCAGGAGCGTCACGCTGACGAGCCCGGCGGCCATCATGGCCAGCCCGATACCGCCGAGGATACCGGGCGGGTAGCGGTCCGCGAGGCGGCCGGAGATCGGTGCCATCGCGGCGACCGCGATCGGCCATGGGGTGAGCAGGAAGCCGGTCTGGGTGCTGGACAGGTGGAGAACGTCCTGGAAGTAGAAGGGCAGCGCCACGTAGGAGACCATCTGGGCGCAGAACGAGGCGACCGACGTCGCCATCGACAGGGCGAAGGCGGGGATCCGCAGCAGGTCGACCGGCAGGAGCGGGGCAGGCAGCCGGATCTGGCGCCGCACGAACACCGCCCCGACCACCAGGGCGGCCGCGAGCTCGACGGCGGCGACGCCCCGGCCCTCCGCATCGCCGAGCCCGTCGATCCCGATGATCAGCAGGCCGAAGGTCAGCGCGTTGAGCACCGCGCTCACGAGATCGAACGGGCGGCCGCTCGCCGGTGTGACCGGCAGGGTCCGGGACGCCACCGCCAGGGCCAGCAGGCCTACGGGGATGTTCACGAGGAACAGCCAGGGCCAGGTCGCCACCGACAGGATCGCGGCCGCCACGGTCGGACCGGCGGCCGAGGCCACCGCCACCACC
Organism: Methylobacterium sp. C33D; assembly: GCF_053345825.1. Lineage (NCBI taxonomy): Bacteria > Pseudomonadati > Pseudomonadota > Alphaproteobacteria > Hyphomicrobiales > Methylobacteriaceae > Methylobacterium > Methylobacterium sp. C33D. The sequence continues at coordinate 4,551 of NZ_JBKFAV010000075.1, read as the reverse complement.
AGCGCGACGTTGGCGACCCCCTGGCCGATCATCCGGTGCGGGTAGATGAAGCGCACGAAGCCGATGTTGACGCTCATGATCGCCGCGCCCCCGAGACCCTGGACGATCCGGGCCGCGATCAGCAGCGGCAGGTTCGGCGCGACCGCGCAGGCGAGGGAGGCGGCGACGAACACCGCGAGCCCCGGCAGGTAGACCTTCCGGAAGCCGAAGATGTCGCCGAGGGCCGCGAAGGGCAGGAGGCTGGCCGTGACGGCGACCTGATAGGCGTTGACCACGAAGATCGCGTCGGCCGGCCTGACCGCGAGGTCCTTCGCCATCACGGGCAGCGCCACGTTGACGATGGCCCCGTCGAGGACCGCCATGGTCATGGCGAGCCCGATCGCCGCCATGGCGAGGACGCGCTCGCGCGGCGGCAGGCCGTCCTGGACGGGCCCCTGCGCGGCGCCCTGGGGATGACCCGGCGCGCTGCCTGTCGGACCGGGCGGGACCTGCGCCATGGGTGCGCGCTCCTGCGGCGTCCCGGCGGGTCCGTGACGTCGATGGCTGGAACAATCCGCGCACGGGACGCGCCGCGGAGGCTGCTCCCTATGCGCAGGCGTGGAGGCCCGTCGAGGGGCGCCGTGTGTCCTATGTCACCGCGCGGGCAGGTTTGTTCGTGCGGACGCGCGCGGCGCGGATCAGGCGCAGGCCCGGGCGTCGCCGCGCCCGGTCGGGGTCAGGCCAGCATGTAGGTGAGCAGGGAGCGGAGCTGGGCCGGCTTGATCGGCTTGTGCACGAGTTCCGCGCCGGCGGCCGTCACCCGATCCTCGACCGCGCCGGAATGGTCGGCGGTGGTGACGATGACCGGGAGCGGGTCGGATCGCAGCCCCCGGAGATAGGCGGCCACGTCGAGGCCGCAGGCGCCGTCGTCGAGATGGTAGTCGAGCACCAGGATGTCCGGCGCCCCGGCGCCCGCCGCGACGGCGGCCTTCACGCCCGCGAGGTCGCGGAAGGTCGAGACCCGCGCATCCCAGTTCTGGAGCAGGCGCGCGAGGGCGTCGGCCGTCGAGGCGTCGTTCTCGACCACGAGGACGTGGGCCCCCGAGAGCCGGGTCGCCACCGGGGCGGGCGGGGCGGCGGCGGCCGGAATTGCGCTCAGGGGCAGCGTCAGCGCCACCCGGGTGCCGTGGCCGACCCGGGAGCGCAGCCGCAGGGGATGATCGAGGGCCAGGGCCATGCGGCGGACGATCGACAGGCCGAGGCCGAGTCCCGGCTCCTCGCCGCTGCTGGGCCGGTCGCCGCCCCGGAAGAACTCGTCGAAGACGAGCTCGCATTCCTCGGCGGCGATGCCGCAGCCCGTGTCGGTCACCTCGATCCGGACGCCGCCGGAGCGGCGCCGGGCCGCGAGGACGATCCCGCCGGCGCGGGTGTAGCGGACGGCGTTGGAGACGAGGTTCTGGAGGATCCGCTGCAGGAGCACCACGTCGCTGGTGACGGTAACCTCCGGGCAGTGGACCGACAGGCGCAGGCCCTTGCGCTGCGCGAAGGGCTCGAAGCTCTCGGCGATTCCCGCCAGCAGGTCGGGCAGGAAGACGGGCTGGACCTGCGGCCGGACGATCCCGGCATCGAGCTTCGAGATGTCGAGCAGCGTCTTGATCAGGTCCTCGATGGTCTGCAGACCCCGCTCAACCTGTCCGGCGATGGCGCGCGCGTCCGGCGGCACGTCGAGGTCGGCCAGCGCCGAGATCGACAGGCGGGCGGCGTTGACCGGCTGCAGCAGATCGTGGCTCGCCGCCGCCAGGAACCGCGTCTTCGAGCGGTTGGCTGTCTCGGCCTCCTCCTTCGCGGCGGCCAGCGCCTCGTTGGAGCGCTCCAGCCGGTGCATCAGCCCGGTCAGCTCCTCGGTGCGGGTGCGGACCCGGCCCTCGAGCATGATCGCCGTCTGGAACAGCGAGTAGGCGCTGCCCCGCTGGTCCATGGAGCGCTCGACATGGGACATCAGCGCGGCGTTGATCCGCTCGAGCTTCTCGATCCGCCGGTGCAGGGACGCGTCGGTCTCGAGGCCGTTCGGGTGCAGGGTCACGACGCGGCCGGGGCGGGGGCCGCGGCCGGCGCGTCCGCAGCCAGGGTCTTGCCGATGGCGATGCCCGTGAAGGTCTGGTTCAGGTGCATCGCCCGGTACTGCTCGCCGAAGGTCTCGAAGCCGACGACGTTGTAGCGGCGGTAGAGATCGGCGATCCCGTGGCGCACCTGCCGGCTCTCGGCGTCGAGGCGGCGGAGCACGCACTCGAAGCCGATGATCAGGTCGACGCCGCCGAGCACGGCGTCGAGGCGCGCCAGCTCCGCCCGGGTCGAGGCGACGATGTCGCGCGGCTCGGCGAGGGTCAGCACCACGCCCTCGTCCACCGCGCAGAAGAAGCTGAGCGAGCCGTCCTCGTTCATCCGCCGGATCGAGCGGCAGAAATACTCGCCGCCGACCTTCACGGCGAGCGGGTAGGCGGCGAAGCTCATCGGCGACAGGCCCTCGGGGTCGAGGCCGATCGCCATCGCGTATTCCCGGGCGGCCGGCTCTGCGTTGAGCTCGTGCACGGTGCGGCGCTCGCCGTCCGAGGCGGTGACCACGAACTTGGTCCGCGTCGGCTCGAAATTGTCGCTCTTGAAGATCTCCACCGAGAAGTCGGTCTCGACGAGCACCAGGACCGCTGCCTTGCGGTGGATCTTCCCCCCGTGGAGCATGACGGCGTCGCGGAAGCGCAGGTCGTCGCCGGCCGAACCGCCGACGATCGGGATGCCGTCGAGCGCCCAGGCGATGGCCGAGACCACCGTCTCCTCCGCATTGGCAAGCCCGTCGATCAGCGACAGGGCGAAGCGGTGGCCCGTGCCGGCCGCGTCGACCTCGCGGCACCGGTCCAGCGGGTCGAGGGTCCGGCGCAGCGCCCGGACCGCCGAGGCGGTCCGCTCCACGTCGAGGTGGTCGATCGCGTCGAGGACGGTCGAGACGATCCTGAAGCGCTCGGCCGGGAACGCGATGACGACGAGCCCGCGGTCGAGGCCGCCGGCCGGGGCGATGCCGCCCGACATCGAGCAGCCGGCCACCGGCACGCCGGGGAACCGGGTCTCCAGCGCGCGGGCCAGGATCTCGGCATCGTAATCGGCGGAGAAGAAGGCGACGACTTGCGACAGGGCGGTGTCACCGACCGCTCGCGCGACCTCCGCGGCCGCCTCGGCGGCCCCGGCCGCGCCCGTCCAGGCCGTCCAGATGCCGCACAGATGGCGGCGCACTCCCGATCCTTGAGCCACGTTCCATCCCCTGCGACCCCCTCGGCAGGCTTGGCGCCCGCTCTTCAGCGTCTCGCGCGGAGTATGTCGTGCGCAACCGAGCGGTGCAACGGGGCGTGTTGGCCCCCCGAGGCCGGCCCGAGCGCGAGGCCGGGCCCTGGGATGGGCGCTCACTTCATGCAGGCGTCCTCGGCCTTCTCGAAGGCCGCGGGCTTGGCCTCGTGGTCCGCCGGCCGGCCGCGTCCGACCGCCCCGTCCGAGCGGGCGCGGAGATAGGTGTAGATGTCCGGCAGGTAGCACATGACGTTCTTGTTCTCGCCAAAGGCCGGCATGACCAGCTCCTGCGAGGCGTTCACGTCCCGCTTGCCGCCCACGACGATGCCGGCGAAGTGCGCGTAGTCCATGCCCTTGAGGGCGTCGACCAGGGAGGGCGCGTAGGTCGAGCCCAGCCCGTCCGGCCCGTGGCAGGCCAAGCAATTCGCGCTGTACCGCACGTAGCCGGACATGGTGTACCAGTCGACCTTCTTGCCGTTCTCCGTGATGTGGTAGGTCGGATCACCGTTCTTGTCGGTGTACTGGCCGTCCTGGACCTTGGCCGGCTGCGTCGGTCCCTCGCTCTTCAGGTCGGCCGCGGACGGGACCGCCGTCGGGGCCGCGGCGGAGGCCGGCAGCATTCCCAGGGTTCCTGCTGCGAGTCCGGCCAGGACGAGGCTGGCCACTCTCTCTGCAACGCACCGCATCCGTCTTCCTCCTGCCGCCCACAGGCTTCTTCTCGGTGGCGCGGCGCCGGGATAACGGCGGATCCCGGCCGAGAACACCTTGGTGCGCCTTCACGTTTTCGCGCACGGCCCGGGAGCGTCACGATGACCGGCCGGGAGTGCGCTTATCCGCGTTGCGCACAGCATTAACCTTTTGTTAATCGGCGGATTGCCGCCGGCCCGCCGGCGTGAGAGCTTTCGTTAACGAGAGCTTAACGGTTGGGTCCCGGCGATGCGGTTCGCGGTTTCCATGATGCAGGGACTGGTCCAGGGACCCGCCTCGCGTCGGCTCTCCCGGGGCCGCCGGACGGCCCTGGCCGCCCTCGCGGCCGTGGTCGCGGGTCTCGCCGCCCCGGCCCAGGCGCAGACGCTGGCGAGCCTGCCCACCGAGGCCGGCGCCCGGGTGCAGGGCGACGCCAAGCCGATCGCGGCGTGGGTGACGTTCTGCCAGACCTACGCGGCGGAGTGCGCGCTGGACCGGGGCGAGCCGGCCCGGATCAGCCTGACGCCCGCGACCTGGGCGACGATCGTGTCG
>NZ_JBKFAV010000074.1:0-10080 GCF_053345825.1 Methylobacterium sp. C33D | reverse complement strand
CGCGGCCGGCTCCTCGGGGCGGCGCCGCTGCCGCTGCTCCTGGCGCTCGCGGCCGCGTCCCGTCCCGCCGCCGACCCGGACGCCGGCCCGGACGCCGCCCTCAGGCGCGCGGCCGGCCGGCGAGATCGTCGAGGTCGACGCGCCGGGTGATCCCCAGCGCGTCCAGGAAGGCCGCGTCGTGGCTGACGACGAGGAGCGCGCCGTCATAGGCCGCCAACCCGGCCTCGAGGGCCTCGACCGCGTCCAGGTCGAGGTGGTTGGTGGGCTCGTCGAGGATCAGGAGGGGCGGGGGCGCGCGGTTGCCGAGCGCGCAGGCGAGGGCGGTCCGGACCTGCTCGCCGCCGCTCAGCGCCGCGACGGGGCGGTCGGCGGCGGCCGCCCGGAATTGGAATCGCGCCAGCGCCGCCCGGCACCCGTTGGCGTCCTCCTCCGGGTTGAGGCGCCCGAAGTTCTCCGCCACGGTCCGGTCGCGGTCGAGGAGGTCGAGGCGCTGGTCGAGCAGCGCGGCGCGCACCCCGACCGACACGCGGCCCGACCACGGGCTCAGGCGGCCGGCGATCAGGGCGAGCAGGGTGGATTTGCCCGAGCCGTTCCGCCCGCAGAGGGCGACGCGCTCCGGGCCCGTGACCGCGAGGGACACGCCCCTCAGGACCGGCTGTCCGGTCCGGTAGCCGACCGTCACGTCGGTGAGCGCGAGGACGCGCCGGTCGGCGTGGAGCCCGCTCGGCGCGAGCGCGATCGCGGCCGGCTTCACCGCCGCGATCCGGCCCCGGGCCTCGAGCAGATCGGCCGCGGCGCCGGCGCGTCGGCGCTCGTCGAGGCGCGCGCTCCCGCCCGCACTCCGCTCCGCGTTGTCCCGGCGAGCCCCGGCCAGGATCCGGGGCAGGTCGCCCTTCGCGGACCGGCGGTGCCCGGCCGCGTCGCGGCGCTGCTGGCGCTCGACGCGCTCCTGCGCCCGGCGGGCGAGGTCCGTCGCCCGCTTCTCGGCGCTCGCGAGGTCGTGCTCGGCCGCGGCGCGGCGCGTCGCCTTGGCCTGCCGGAAGGCGTCGAAATTGCCCCCATAGCGGGTCGCCTCCGCCGGCGCGAGGTCCACGATGGCGTCCATCGCGTCGAGCAGGGCGCGGTCGTGGCTGACCACGACCGCGCCGGCGCGCCAGCCCTGAAGCAGGTCGTGAACCGCCCGCCGCCCGTCGCGATCGAGGTCGTTGGTCGGCTCGTCGAGGAGCAGGAAATCCGGCGCGGCGAAGATCGCCGCCGCCAGCGCCGCGCGGGCGCGCTGCCCGCCGGAGAGGCGCCGCAGCGGCGCGTCGGGACGCACCGCCACGCCCATCCGCGCCAGCACCTCCGCCAGGCGCTCCGCGAGCGTCCAGTCGGCCGCGGCGAGCTCGTCGGCCCCCGCGGCGCCGGTCTCCGCGCGGCGGAGCAGCGCCAGGCCGGCCGTCGCGCCGAACAGGTCGGCGACGGTCTGGTCCCCGGTCGGGCCCGCGACCTGACGCATCAGCGCGACCGTGCCGTCGCGGTGGACGGTGCCGGCCGTCGGCGCGAGGCGGCCCGCCAGGAGGCTCAGGAGCGTGCTCTTGCCGGCGCCGTTGCGGCCGACGATGCCGGTCCGCTCCCGCGCGAAGCTGGCGGTGATGTCGGAGAGGACGGGGCGCCCGTCAGGCGCGGTCCACGCGACGTTCAGGAGGGCGAGCTGTGCTGGCATGCGGAGAGACGGTCCTGGCGGCAAGGCGGGGCGGCGTTGCAGTCAGGGTCAGTCTCATCGGCGTCTCGGCTCCGGCGGGGCGCCTCGGTAGCGCCGGTCGCGGTCGCCCGCAAGGGCGCGGCCGTCGCTTTTCGCGGCGGGATGTCGCAAACCGGGGCGCCGCCTCGTCCTGTGGCCGACCGGGACGCCGGAGCGGCAGGGTGCCCCTCGGCCCGGTCCGCGCGGGAAACAGACGTCATGAAGATCGTGGTGATCGGCGGCAGCGGGCTGATCGGCCGGCACCTGACGGCCGCCCTGGAGAGCGCGGGCCACGAGGCCGTCCCCGCCTCTCCGAGCACGGGCGTCGACGCCGTGACCGGCGAGGGCCTGGCCCAGGCTCTCGTCGGCGCCGATGCCGTGGTCGACGTCGCGAACGCGCCCTCCTTCGCGGACGCGGCGGTGCTCGACTTCTTCGCGCGCTCGAGCCGCAACCTCCTCGACGCCGGCCGGCAGGCGGGCGTCGAGCACCACGTCGCGCTCTCGATCGTGGGCGCGGACCGCGTGGACGGCAACGGCTACTTCCGGGCGAAGGTCGCGCAGGAGCGGCTGATCGCGGCCTCGGGCCTTCCCTACACCATCGTCCGCGCGACGCAGTTCTTCGAGTTCATCGGGACGATCGCCGAGGCCTTCGCGGTCGGGGACCGGATCGTCGTGCCGGACGCGGACTTCCAGCCCGTCGCGGCGGCGGACGTCGCCGCGGCGCTCGCCGCGGTGGCCGTCGGCGCGCCCGCCGACGGGACGGTCGACGTCGCGGGGCCGGAGCGGTGGCCGTTCCGGGCGTTCGTCGCCCGGCGCGTGGCGGCCGCCGGCGACAGCCGCCCGGTGACGGTCGACGCCGCCGCCCGCTACTTCGGCGCCCCGCTGGCGCGGGGCTCCCTGGTTCCCGACGACGGGGCCGCGGCCCGCCTCGGCGGCACGCGCTTCGAGACCTGGCTCGCGACGGCATGACGGGACCCGACGTTCCCCGCGGGCGGGCTCCGCCGCGACACGATCAGGCGTCCGGTCCGGTCACGCGCCCGGGGCACGGGGACGGGACCGCCGCCTTCGAGGCCCTCCGGCCCCGGCTCCTGCGCATCGCCTACCGCATGCTCGGCTCGCGCAGCGAGGCCGAGGACATCGTGCAGGACGCGTGGCTGCGCTGGGTCGCGGCGGACCGGAGCGCCGTCGCGGCGCCCGACCGGTTCCTCGCGCGCGTCGTGACGCGGCTTTGCCTCGACCAGATCAAGTCGGCGCGGGCGCGCCGGGAGAGCTATGTCGGCCCCTGGCTGCCGGAGCCGCTGGTCCAGCCGCTGGTCGAGCCGGGGGCGGACGGCGTGGACGAGGATGATCTCACCCTGACGCTGATGCTCGCGCTCGAGCGGCTGTCCCCCTTGGAGCGCGCGGCCTTCCTGCTCCACGACGTGTTCGGCCTGCCGCTCGGCGACGTCGCGGAGACGCTCGGGCGGGCGGCGCCGGCCGTGCGCCAGCTCGCGGCGCGCGCGCGCCGGAACGTCCGGGCCGCGCGCCCGCGCTATCCCGTGACCCGCGACGAGGGCGAGCGCGTCGCCCGGGCGTTCTTCGAGGCCTCCGCGAGCGGCGATGTCGCGCGGCTGCGGGTGCTGCTCGCCGACCGCGTGACGCTCTCCTCGGACGGCGGCGGTAAGGTGCTCGCCTTCGTCAACCCGATCCGGGGGCTGGAGCGCCTGCTCCGGCTCTACGCGGGCGTGCGGCGCAAGTGGGGTGACGGTCGGCCGGCGCTGGTCGGGTTCGCGTGGATCGACGGTCTTCCGGGCTATGTCAGCCGCGAGCGCGGCGGCGTCCTGCAGACGACGGCCCTCGCAATCGAGAACGGCCGGATCGACGCCATCTACATCACGCGCAATCCCGACAAGCTCCGCCACGTCGCGCGCGCCGTCGCGGCCGGGTCGGGGCTCGGCGACGCAAGCGGGACCGGCGCGGAACCGTCTTGACGATCCGCCCCGCGGCGCGGCTTGCATGGCGCGCGGCGGGCTCTCGGGTCCCCGCAGGTGGACCGACCCACGCGGACTGATCAACCATGCCGGCGCGCCCGCTCGTCCTGTTCCCCGATCCGCGCCTGACGCGCCCGGCCGAGCCGGTCGACGCGTTCGGCCCGTCCCTTCAGGCCCTCGCCGACGACGTCCGGGACACGCTGATGGCCGAGAGTGCCATCGGCCTGACCGCCCCGCATATCGGCGTCCCCGCGCGCCTCGTGGTGGTCCGGATGTCGCCGGACGAGAGCGCCCGCGTCTACGTGAACCCCGTCGTGTCCTGGGCATCCCCCGACACGGCGGTCCACGACGAGGGCAGCGTCAGCATGCCGGGGGTGCGTGAGCGGGTCACCCGCCCGGCCCGCATCCGCCTGAGCTACCGCGACCTCGACGGGTCCGCCCGCGAGGAGGAGACGGAGGGTTTCCCGGCCGCGGTCCTGCAGCACGAGATCGATCAGCTCGACGGCGTGTTCTGGATCGCCCGCCTGTCGCGGCTGAAGCGCGAGCGCCTGCTGAAGCGGTTCGAGAAGGGCCGGTCCGCGTAGACCGATCCGGGCCGGCGGTCGTCGGCGCCCCGCCGCGAGCGCGCTGGCGGAGCCGGCGCGGCGAGGGTTACCATGGGCGCGACTTCGCCATCCCTCAGGACTCGTCTCCGCAGAACGGACCTTGCGCATGCATCCTGCCGTGGCCGCCGCCAACGCCTTCAGGGCCGTTCACGACGCCGGTCAGATCCCGGACTACGAGCGCATCCTGCGGCAGGGCTACAGCCGCTTCCTAGCCCCGGGGGACGTCATCGTCGATGTCGGCGCCCATACCGGGCTCCACCTCGTCGCGTTCGTCGAGATCGTCGGCCCGACCGGCAAGGTCCACGCCTTCGAGCCGATCCCGTTCCTGATGAAGGACTTGGCGCGGCGTTTCGGCCGGCGTCCCGAGGTGGAGCTTCACGACGTCGCCCTCTCCGACACGGCGGGCCGGACCGATTTCACGGTCGCGAGCGTGCCCGGCGAGAGCGGGCTCCTCGCCCGCTACTTCAGCAATCCGGCCATCACCTCCAAGACGATCAGGGTCAGGACGGAGCGGCTCGACACCGCGCTCGGTCACGTCCCCGCGGTGGCCTACGTCAAGATGGACATCGAGGGTGGGGAGCTGAACGCCCTGAGCGGCGCGGTCGAGCTCCTCCGGCGATGCCGCCCGATCGTCAGCGTGGAGTACGGCTGGGCCGGCTACTCCGCCTACGGGCACGCGCAGGATTCGCTCTACCGGTTCGCCGAGAGCCACGGCTACATCTGCGCGGACATCACCGGGAACCTGATCGACGACGCGAGCACGTGGCTCGCGGTCAGCGACTGCGTGACCTGGGACTTCTTCCTCGTGCCCCAGGAGCGTCGCCCGGACTGGGTCGCGACGTTCGCGCGCGGCCCAGTGCCCGGACCCGCTTGATCCGGACCCGGGGGACAGCGAGGCCCGTCCGGCCGCGCGGCGGAACAACCGCCGCGCATGGTGCGTTGCACGCTCCCACCTCTGCGCCGTCCGGCGCGGCCATCCGCCCATCGTGCCCGGTCCCGAAGGTCCCCCAGGATCGCGCGCGGGGTATCTCAGATCAACCCGCGTGAAGGGTCGTGACCGTGCCGAACTCGCGGCAGCCGTTTCAATCCTCGTCCGCCGCGAGCGCGCCGCTGGCGAGCCTTCGGCGCGGATCGGGCCAGCTCTTCGAGAGCGAGCGTCGCCTCAACGCGGTCCTCGACAACGCCTCCGTGTCGATCTTCCTGATGGATGACCGCCAGCACTGCATCTACATGAACCGCGCCGCCGAGCAGCTGACGGGCTGGACTCTGCGGGAGGTTCTCGCCCGCGACTGCCCGCTGCACGACATCGTCCACCACACCTACCCGGACGGACGGCCGTTCCCGCTGGCGGAGTGCGCGATCGACCGTGCCTTCCCGGAGAACAACCAGGAGCGGGGCGAGGAGGTGTTCGTGCACCGGGACGGGCACTTCTTCCCCGTGGCGTTCACCGCCAGCCCGATCCGGGACGACGCGACCAACATCATCGGCACGATCATCGAGGTCCGCGACATCAGCGAGGAGAAGGCGGCGGCCGAACGCCAGCACCTGCTGATCAACGAGCTCAATCACCGGGTGAAGAATTCCCTCGCCACGGTGCAGTCGATCGCCGCACAGACCTTCCGCGGGCAGACCGACCAGGCCGTGCGCGCCGTCTTCGACGCCCGGATGGCAGCCCTGTCCAATGCCCACAACGTGCTGGTCGAGGACCGTTGGGAGAGCGCCAGCCTGCGCAGCGTGGTCGAGCGCGCGCTCGCCCCCCACCTCTTGGCAGAGGTCGATGCCGGCCGCTTCCGGTTACAGGGACCGGACGCGCGATTGCATCCTAAGGTGGCAGTCACGCTGGCGATGGCCCTGCACGAGTTGATGACCAACGCGGCGAAGTACGGCGCCCTGTCGACGTCCGAAGGCCGCGTGGCGGTGACGTGGTCTCTGCACGACCTGGATGACAGCCGCCAGCAACTCGACCTGCTCTGGGAGGAGCGGGGTGGCCCGCCGGTCACGCCGCCGACCCGCAAGGGGTTCGGTTCACGGCTCATCGAGCGGCAGTTGCCCCTGGAGTTCGACGGCAGCGCGGTCATCTCCTACGCGCCCACGGGCGCCACCTGCCAGATGCGGATCCCGCTGACCCGGCTCGGGTGGATCGGTCAGGAGGCGGTCGAGGGACCGCGCGCACCATGACACCGCTCGCGGGACGCCGGGTGCTGCTGATCGAGGACGAGAGCCTCGTCGCCATGCTGGCCGAGGACATGCTGCTCGACCTGGGCTGCGAGGTCGTCGTGGCGATGCGCCTCGACAAGGCCCTGGCCTATGCCCGGAGCGAGGACTTCGATCTGGCGGTCCTCGACGTGAATCTCGGCGACGCGCGCAGCTACCCGGTCGCCGACCTGCTGCTGGCACGCGGCACGCCGTTCCTGTTCGCCACCGGGTACGGGCAGCACGGCCTCGATTCCGCCTATGAGGCCGTTCCGGTGCTCCAGAAGCCCTATCAGGCGGCGCCGCTCGAGCATCTGCTGCTCCGGCTCCTGAGCGGCGGTGATCCGTGCGGCGCGGGCGGCCTGGCCGAAATGCCGCCGTCCTGCCGCTGTCGGGCGTCCGAGCCCGCCCGCGGGCAGTTCCGCGCCGATCCGCTCCGCTGAGCGGCCCCGGAGGCGCGGGGCAGGCCCGGAACGAACCGGCACGGCGCCGAGCGGCGCGGGGAGGAACCACCATGATCGATCTCAACACGGCGACGGCCGAGGAGCTGGACAGCGTGCCGGCACTCAGGGGCCACGGCTTCGAGATCGTGCGCTACCGCGAGGAGCGCGGTCGATTCACGAGCCTGCGGCAACTCGACGAGGTGCCGGGCCTGAGCGGCAAGACCGAGGGCGTCGCCGATCAGGTCACGGTGGCGGAGAGCCCCTAGCGCCGGCCCGAACGGATCGGGACGGAGGCGATCGCCGAGCCCGTGCCGTCCGCGGCGCGGATCCCCTCTCCCGTGCGGGAGCGGGGGTTCGGGCGGCTGTCCCGACCGGGGTCGACGTCCCTCCCGACCGTTGCGACACGGTCGGGAAAGGCACTGCCGCCGGTCGCAGCGGGACGGCACCGGTCGGGCGCAGCCCTCGCACACACGGCTCTGCCCCTGCGGCGGGTCACGGGACCGCTGGCCCGGCGCGATGGCCGGATGCGGCCGAACCTGGAGCATCGCGGCTGACATGCTTTCGCCGCCTGTCCGTGTGATGGGCTGCACCAGCGGCGTGAAAGCCGCGCGGGCCGAGGACGTCCGCGCAAGCCCGAGCTTCGAGAAGCAACGATGAACATGCAGGTCGAGAAAGCCCAGGGCCGGCCTCTGAAAGGCATCGACCGGAACAAGGTGATCGCGCAGTCGCTGCGGCAGTTCGCGCGCCTTCCGGGCCTGCCCGACACCAGGAAGGGCGTGCGCTCCTATCAGAGCCACGTCAAAAGCGATCCCTGGCTGCCGCTCCTGTTCGCCGTCTGCTTCGTCCTGCCGACCCTGGCCGCCGGGATCTATTACGGGCTGATCGTCTCCGACCGCTACGTCACCGAGGCGCGGTTCGCGATCCGGCCCACACTCGGCACCGCCGACAAGGCGACGCCCGACACGGTCGGCACGAACGCCGGCGTGATCAAGGCGACCGTCGCGCAGGAAACGCTCATCGCGCAGGAATACATCCACAGCCGGCCGATGGTCGAAGCGGTCTCGGCGGAGCTCCCGATCCGCGCGTGGTTCGGTCGGGACGACATCGACATGTTCTCCCGCTTCAACCCGGACAAGCCGGTCGAGAAATTCCTGCGGTACTGGCGGCGCCGGGTCGATGTCGACGTCGAGTCCGCCTCCGGCATCATGTCGCTGACGGTCGAGGCATTCGATCCCGACGAGTCGCTCGCCATCACCAAGGCCGTCATGGCCGACACCGAGCGGATGCTGAACGAGCTCAGCATGCCGTCGCGGAAGGACGCCCTCGACGTGAGCACGCGCGTCCTGAAACTCGCCGAGGAGCGGGAGGCCAAGGCCAACGCCGCGCTGAACGAGCTGCGCAACCGCGAGGGCGTGCTCGACGTGATCAAGTCGAACACCGCCACCATCAAGTCGGTGTCGGAGTTGCGGGAGTCGCGCACCAAGCTCGCCGTCCAGCTGGCGGTGCTCCAGCGGGACCTCGGCCCGCAATCGCGCAGCATCGTCGACCTGAAGCAGCAGATCGGCGATCTCGACGCGAACATCGCGCGGGTCCAGCAGCAGCTGGCCGGCACCGCGCCGACGGAGAAGCGGCGCCTCTCGGACGCGCTCACGCGGTTCGAGGATCTCGAGCACGAGCGCGAGAATGCCGAGAAGTATCACCGCGACGTGCAGCTGGCCTATGACCGCGCCCGCATCGTCGCCCAGCAGCAGGTCGTGGCCCTGGTGCCGATCGTCGAGCCCATCAAGGCCGGGTCCTCGACCGAGCCGCGGCGCATCCTGATGACGAGCATCATCACCGCCGGCGCCGCCGTGCTGTTCGCGGCCGCGATGTTCACCCGCCGCATGCTCATCACCTGATCCCGGGCGGGGTCGGCGCACGGGTGCGGACGAGCCCACGAAAAAGCCCGCCGCGGCGAACCGGGCGGGCTGAGGGAGTGCTTGGGAGGAAGCGGAACCGTACGGCCCGACCCTCTGGCATGCCAGATACCGAAGCGCAGGGCAGGTCTGCGAAATCGCGCGGTCGTCCGAGGGAATAACTTGTCCTGGACGCGTCGACGGGCCGGAGCCGCCGGACGCCTCGCACCTAGGCGGCGGCCGCCCGGGAGCCCGTCCGCTCCGCGAGGCCTCGGATCGTCGCGGCGAGCAGGCTGTCCAGGGCGTCGCACGCCTCCGCCCGCTCGGTGCAGGCGGCGGTCCGGGCGGCCTCCTCGATGACGCGCAGCCGCGCCACGAGGGCGCGCGCGCCGACATTCGCGCTCATCGACTTGAGGCCGTGGGCGGCCCGGGCGATGGCCGGCTGATCGGAGGCGGCGAGGGCCGCCCTGAGCTGGGCGAGCGCCACAGGCCCCTGGGCCCGGTACAGCTCGAGGACGCGGTCGAGGAAGGCGCCGTCCCCGAGGCCGAGCAGCCCGTCCAGGACCTCGGCGTCGAGGAGGTCGTCGGGGGCGGGCGCCCCGGCCGGTGCCGGGTCCGGCCCGGCCGGCTCCTCCGGCGTGCCGGAGCGCGCCGCGGCGTCCGGCGCGCCGCCGCGGAGCGCCGGCACCTGCGCCTCCAAGAGGTCTGCGAGCTGCCGCAGCGTGAACGGCTTCAGGAGCGTCCCGTCCATGCCGGCGGCCGCCGCGGCGTCCGCGGCCTCGCCGAGGACGTGCGCCGTGAGGGCGACGATCGGGACGCGACCGCCGGTGGCCGCCTCGCGCTGCCGGATCCGCCGCGCGGCCGCGAAGCCGTCCAGCACCGGCATGCTGCCGTCCATCAGGATCAGGTCGAACCGCCGCGCCTCGGCGGCCGCCACGGCCGCGGCCCCGTCCTCGACGGTCACGACGTCGGTCACGCCGCAGCGGGCCAGCGCCTCGCGGGCGACCTCACGGTTGACCGCGCTGTCGTCGGCGACGAGCACGCGCGCGGCCGGGAAGCGCGGGAGGGCCTCGTCCGTGCCGACGGGCGCCGCCGGGGGCGCCGCCGCCGCGAGGGGGCCGCCTTCGGCCAGCGCCGACAGGACGGGCCGCCACTCCGCCTGGGTCACCGGCCAGCGGAGTACCGCGTCGGCGAGGCCGGCGCGCAGCGCCGCGTCGGCCGCGCCGTCCCCCGGCCCCGCGACGGCGAGCA
>NZ_JBKFAV010000073.1:0-10323 GCF_053345825.1 Methylobacterium sp. C33D | reverse complement strand
CTCTCCAGCAGGGCGACCGCTTCGCGTTTGAACTCCGGCGTGAATTCTCGTCTCGTCTTTGCCATCCGACACCTTCCCCGCTCAGCATGAGCGTATCAGAGGTGTCCGCGAGGACGAGGGAGGATCATGGACCACTTCGACCCTTTGCGAGCCCATCAGCGACCGAATGCGGGCCGCGTTGCGGAGCGAAGGTGCCAGACTGGACTGGTGGCTTTGCGAAAGGCTAGGTTCGAACAATACGTTTCAGAAGTGGGCGTTCGACAGGCGAGGGAAAGCCGCTTCGGAAACCTAAGAGCGTCTCTACCCGAGAACGGTAGGAAGCCAAGTCCTAGCGCGCCACCGGCTTGCCCGGTCCGTGTAGCAGATATGCAACGAAGCTTGAAATCCGAGCATCTTATTAAAACTATTTTAGTTCAATGCTGTGCGGTTGCATTCCGGTTTCATTGCAGCTGAACAAGCGCTTGGCCGCGATTAGGTGCATCAGTTTAGATTAGCTAAAAATTACTCAAATCGCTTGCATCTATCGTCGTCGTCACAGTCTAATCGGTCGTCGCAGCGCGGTCGTGTGCATCTACGAGGCACCTGAGGATTGGAGTTATGGCGGCGGTATCAGTGGATGCCTTACATCGCAGTGAGAACCTGAACCTCCAGCGGTTCCTTCTTCGGAAACTTGGGAACTCAGCCGACGCAGCCGACGCTGCGCAGGAGACGTATCTCCGTCTCGTCAAAGCACTCACGACCACCGATCTAGAGCATCCGCGCCTCTTCCTGTTCCACCTCGCGCGCAACGTCGCCGCCAATCTCGGCAAACGCCGCCGGTTCGAAGCGAGTCTGTTCCGATCCATGACCGATCTCGAACTGTCGAGCGTCGTGGACGGGCACGCGCAGACCGAGACGCAGGTGATCGCTCGCGAGCAGCTATGCCTCGTGGCGGCGGCGATCGATGGGTTGCCGCCGCGCTGCCGCGAGGCGTTCCTGCTCAGCACCTTCGAGGGCCTCTCGAACGGGGAGGTCGCAGTCCGTCTCGGCGTCAGCCGCAACATGGTCGAGAAGCACCTCATCAAGGCGCTGCTGCACATTCGCCGCGCGTGTCACGAGTTTTTCTGATCGGGCACGTCAGGAGTTCGCGGCCTCGATGGTCTTCATAGGTCGGACGGGCGGAGCGGGCAGCGGGTCGGCATGGTGGAGGAGCGCAAACCTGCGGGCGACGACGAGGCCGCGGACGACCCGATCTACGCGCGGGCCGCGTTCTGGGTGGTTCGCCTGAACTCCCCCGACGCGACCGACGCCGACCGGGCAGCCTTCGAGACTTGGCGCGCCGCCGACCCGGCCCATGCAGAGGCCTACGCGGAGATGGAAACGTGGCGGGGCATCGCTGGGCGCGTGCCCGATACGCGCCGGCGTAAGCGGCCGCCGCCGACGCGCCTCTTCGGTCTCGCGGCAGCGCTGGGCCTGTCCGGATTCGTCACCTACGAGAGCGGGCTCCTCGACCGTGTCCGTGCCGACGTCTGGACCGGGATCGGGGACATCGAGACGGCGCGGCTCCCCGATGGCAGCCGCGCCGCCCTCAACACCGACACGGCGCTCACCCTGCACTTCACAGCCGCCGAGCGCGACGTTCATCTGCTGCGCGGCGAGGCGGTGTTCGATGTCGTGCCCGACAGCGCCCGACCCTTCGTGGTCCACGGCGGCGGGTTGCGGGTGCGCGCTGTGGGGACGCGCTTCTTCGTCCGGGCCGGCGGGGACGCCGAACCGGTCGGCGTGGCGGAGGGGCGCGTGGACGCATCGACGACCGCGGGCGCCGTGACCATCGGAGCCGGCGAGGTCGCCCTCCGGAGCGCCGACGGGCATCTGATGGTCGAGCATGGCGATGTGGAGCGCGCCACGGCGTGGCGGGAGGGCAAGCTCGTCGTCACGGGGCAGCCCCTTGCCGCGGTCGTGGCCGACCTGAACCGGTATCGGCGCGGGCGCATCATCCTGCTCGGTTCGGGCCTCGGCGCGCAGCGCTTCAGCGGGACACTCGACATCCGCGACACCGACGACGCGCTCGACGTTCTGGCCGCGACTATGAGCCTGCGCGTTACGCGCCTGACTCCGTACCTCGTCCTCGTTAGGCCGCCAGCCTGACGAGGCGAAAAAATCTGGCGCTGGGAGGTCAGGAGTTTCGCGCCTCGATTGTCGTTTGTCCGTGAGGGCCATAGAGCGCGCGCCAAGCGCGCCGCCCTCCGCGGAACGGGGGCATGAATGGCAGTGTGGGATCTCGGCGGCGCGCTGGGCTGTACGTGGCGCAGGGTGGTTCTAGCGAGCGCGTCCCTGATCGCGCTCGGGCAGTCGGCGGCCGCGCAGGAACGGTCGATCACCCCGACCTTCGTGCGGGCCGGCGAACGGCTCAACATCGTGCCAGTCGTAACCGACGACGCCGCGCCGCCGCGTGCGCTCTCGGCGCGGCGTGTCCAGCTCTCGATCGCGCCCGGTCCCCTCGAGCCAGCCCTGGCGAGCCTCATCGCGCAGACGGGCCTGTCGCTGGCCTACCGGACGGCGCTGACCGAGAACCTCGCGACACGGGGCGTCGAGGGGGACATCCTGCCGCTGGAGGCGCTGACGCAGCTGCTCGACGGGACAGGACTGACCTACCGCGCGGCGAAACACGCCACGATCACCCTTGTGAACCCGCGCTACGCCCAGGCGTCCCTTCCGCCGGGGGATTCGAACTCGCCCACCCCGGTCGGGGCGGCCGCCGCGTCCGTCACCCTCGACGAGCTCTCGGTCGAGGCCCAGCAGCCGACCTTCGGGACGACGGGCTTCGTCGCGACCCGGTCCACAGCGGGCTCGAAGGGCAACGATTCCATCCTGGAGACGCCCGCCACCGTCAGCGTCATCACCCGGGACGAGCTGAATGTCCGGGGCGTGCAAGACGTCAACCTCGCGGTCGCCTACACACCCAACGTCCAGGCCGTCGACTATCCCGGCGGGCAGGGCGGGCCGACCTTCACGCTGCGCGGCTTCAACGCCAACAACTTCGACAGCGTCTACGAGGACGGCCTACGCTACGGCTTCAACTCGTTCGACCAGAACATCGAGCCCTACGCCTACGAGCGGATCGACGTCGTGAAGGGGCCGATCTCGGTGCTCTACGGCCAGGGCCAGCCGGGCGGCATCATCAACCTCGTCTCGAAGCGCCCGACCTTCGTCCCGTTCAACGAGGTGTTCATCCAGGGCGGCAATTACGGGCGAGTCCAGGCGGGCTTCGACCTGTCCGGCCCGGTTGAGGGGGCGCCGCAATTCGCCTACCGGGTGACCGGCCTCGTCCGTAACGCCGACAGCCAGGTCAAGTACACGCCGGACGACCGGACCTTCATCGCCCCGGCTTTGACCTGGCGGCCGGACGCCGACACCTCGCTCACGGTGCTCGGCAAGTACGCGGAGTACCGCGGCGGCGGATCGGAGCAGAGCCTGCCGATCGTCGGCTCGATCCTGCCGAGCGCGAGCGGCTTCTTCCCGCGCAGCCAGTTCGTCGGGCAGCCAAACTTCAACACCGGCCTCCTGGAAAACAAGGAGATCGGCTACATCCTCGACCATAGCTTCGCGCCGGGATGGCTGCTGCACTCCGCCTTCCGGGCCTACGAGACCACCTCGAAGTTCGACGCGGTCGGCGCCAGCCCGGCCTTTACGCCGCCCGGTTTCCTGGCCGTCTCGGTCTTCCCATACCTGCGCGACCAGTCGAGCCAGGGGCTCCTGACCGACAACTACGTCCAGGGGCGCTTCGACACCTGGGACATCCAGCACGACGTCGTCTTCGGCGTCGGCTTCCAGAACTACTATCGCCGCGACGCGCGGACCTTCCCGAACGGCTACCCGACGATTGCCGCGAACCGCCTGATCGACCTGTACAATCCAGTCTACAACCTAGGCATCGCCTTCCCGCAGCGCACGAACGTCTCGACCCGGGCGCTGCAGCAGCAAACGGGTGCGTATGTCCAGGACCAGATGAAGTGGAACGGCTTCATCCTCACGGGCAGCCTGCGCAACGACTGGGTCGACCAGCAGGTCCGGACAACCTTCAACTTCCCCAACCTGCCGGTCGCGACCCTCAACCGGACGACGATCGACAACCAGAACTTTTCGGCCCTAAGCTACCGGGCCGCTCTGGGCTACGAGTTCGTCGCCGGAATCGTGCCCTATGCCGCCTACTCGACGTCATTTAATCCGCAGATCGCGGGCCAGCGGGCGGACGGATCGGCGCTGCCGCCCCGCGAGGCCAGCCAAATCGAGGGCGGCGTCAAGTGGCAGCCACCCGGCACCAACGCGCTCGTCACCGCGTCGTATTTCGAGATCACGCAGACTAACATCCCCCTCGCCGATCCCCTCAATCCCGGCTTCTTCATCGTGACCGGAGCAGCAGAGTCGCGGGGCTTCGAACTGGAGGGCAAGGCGAGCCTGTTCGACGGGTTCAACCTGATCTTCGGCTACGCCCACCTCAACACGAAGGTCACGCGGAACGCGACCAACCCGGCGCTCGTCGGCAACCGCCTGCCGAACGCGCCGGACAACACTCTGTCGCTCTTCGCCGACTACACCTTCCCGCTGAACTCGCCCTTCGCCGGCTTCCGGGCGGGGGCAGGCGTGCGCTACGTCGGCGAGCGGACGGACGCCACCAACGTCGATCGCATCCCACCCTACGCCCTCGTCGACGCCTCGTTGAACTACGACCTCGCCCAGCTGAACCCGGCCTGGAAGGGCGCGGTCCTGTCGGTGAACGCCAACAATATCTTCGACCAGCGGTACTTCACGTCGGGCTTCTACACCGGATACGTCTTTGAGGGGTTCCGTCGGAGCGTTTTCGGAACGCTCACCTATCGCTGGTAGGGGCGCCGGCCGATGACGCGCGCGGCGTCGACCTTCGCCGGGCGACCGGCCCCGGCGGGGGACCGGGGGGCGTCGGGCCCCCGGTTCACGGCCTCGCGGACCTTCCGCCTGGGCCTGTGGCTGCATCGCTGGAGCGGGCTGGTCGCGGCGCCGTTCTTCCTCGTGCTCTGCCTGACCGGGACCGTCCTGATCTTCCACGAGGAGATCGACGTTTGGGCGGGCTGGGAGCCGGCGGTCGAAGCCTCGGACGCGCCGCTCCTGCCGCTGGCCGCGCTCGCCGACGCGGCGCTAGCGCGCGCGCCGGGCCGGCACGTCGTCGCGGTCGCGCTCGACGAGGAGCATCCGGAGCGGGTCACGGTGAACCTCGCCGCGCCCGGCATCCGCACGGTCGCCGGGGCCGATCCGGTGCTGATGAACGCGCGGAGCGGCGCGGTCCTGTCGCGGTCTGACCCGCGCACGACGCCCCTCGGCCTCCTGCTGCGGCTGCACGCGAATTGGTTCCTGGGCCTGCCAGGGCAGCTCGCCGGCGGCGCGGTGGCCCTGCTCGTCGCGCTCTGCCTGATCTCGGGCATCGTGGTCTACAAGCCCTATATCCGCGGCCTCGCCTTCGGCGCGATCCGGCGCGGGCGCGGCGAGGCCCTGCGCCAGCGCGACCTACACAACCTGATTGGCGTCGCCACGCTCGGCTGGACGCTGCTCGTCTCGGTCACGGGGATCGCGCTCGCCCTCGGGGGCATCGGCCTCCTGGCGTGGCAGGCGACTGACTTGCAGCGCCTCGTGCGTGCCCACGCCCCGGCCTCCACCGGGCGCATCGACGGGCCTGCCGTCTCCCTCGACGCCGTCCGGGCCGCCGCGGAAGCCACCCGGCCCGGTTGGCGGGCCACGCTGATGATCGTCCCAAACACGGTGCTGTCTACGGATCGGCACTACACGGTGCTGCTCGCCGGCCCGGCCGGCCTGCAGAAGCGCCTATTCGAGATCGCCCTGGTCGACGCCCGTAACGCTCGAGTCGCGGAGGTGGCCCGTCTCCCCTGGTATCTGACAATCGTTCGGCTCTCGCAGCCACTGCATTTCGGCGATTATGGATCCTTGCCGCTGAAGATGCTCTGGTGCGCCCTGTCCTGGGCCGCCCTCTTCATCACCGGCAACGGGGCTTGGCTGTGGTGGACACGCGGAAACTCGCGCCGCAGATACCCCTCGCCCACGGATCTAGCATGACGGGGATCTCTTCGGTGTGGCAGCGACATCCGGCTTCGTTCGCGCTGATCCTTGCGGCGCTGATGATCGTTGGCTTTCTTGTGATGCTCAGTGATGCTGCCTTAATCAAGGTCATCGGATTTGCGATCTCGTCTCTGCCGCTACTCATTGCAACGCGCGGGTATCGACGCCACCGACGGCTGAGTCTGCGCTCTAAATACAATCGGAATAATTGAAATTTCAGGATATTAATATTTTAGTATAGTTTTTCTAAATGTGTATATATTGTCACTAGCTTATGAATTTTCGAATTTGATGTTTCTGGTCAAAATAATCTATACCACGTCGGTTTATTTCAAGTTATCGACCGCTATTCTCGACTTGTCTAGCAGTTGTAATTCAATTTCGGACCTTATTCGCTGACAAGGCTAGAGCCGCACAATCTCATCTCAGATGTAACGCTTAGATAAAAGCGTGGCTCAGAGCCACAAAACAATCCCGAGCCGAGTTTACCTGACGACTGATGAATGTCTGCTGTTAGGGAGCGCCGTGAGCCGTCCGCATGACTGACATGGGTCGAGGCTGTGTCAGAACTCGGATGTGCTGGGAAGCCGTAGAACAAACGTCTCCGCAGCGGCCGGGAGGGATCTTAAGCGCCACCAGTTGATGGCAACACGAGGCCCCTGAGGCCGAAGTCGCCCTGCTTCGAGAGAACGTTTTTCTACGAAGGCCGATAGCGTTCGAGTTTTGGCACAGCCTCGGTCGATAGAAGGCCGTCCGCTTTTCCGGCCTGCTGGCTTGGAAGCAGCCGTTCCGCTTACGGCCATCCGCCGCGTCAGACCGCCTGCCTGAGCGACTCAGATGGGTGGTTTCCGGTCAGTCCGCTTCCGTCCAAGCTGAGGCGGAAGCGGACGTTCGACGTCGTAGTGCTCTTGTCCCGCGAGGGCCGGGACGGGATCGGGTCAGGCCGCACGCACGGTGGCGAGGAAGCGGGCGACCTCAGCGCCGAGATGCTCGGATTGCCGCGACAGCTCCGAGGCCGCCGACAGGACCTGACCGGCCGCCGCCCCCGTCTCCTCCGAGGCCTGCGCCACGCCCGCGATGTTGCCCGTCACCTCGTTGGTGCCCGCCGAGGCCTGCGCCACGTTGCGCACGATCTCCTGGGTCGCCGCGCCCTGCTCCTTGACGGCCGCCGCGATCGACGTTGCCACGCCGTCGATCTCCCGGATCCGCCCGGTGATCCCGCCGATCGCCGTCACCGCCTGCGCGATCACCCCCTGGACCTCGCCGATCTGGCGCGCGATCTCCTCGGTCGCCTTGGCGGTCTGCTCGGCCAGCGCCTTCACCTCGGTGGCCACCACCGCGAAACCCCGACCCGCGGCGCCGGCGCGCGCCGCCTCGATCGTGGCGTTCAAGGCCAGCAGGTTGGTCTGGGCGGCGATACCGGAGATCATCCCGACCATGTCGCCGATCCGCGCCGCGCTCTGGCTAAGCGCCTGGACGAGGTGGGCGGTCTGATCGGCCTCGCTCACTGCCGCCTGGGCGAGGCTGGCCGATCCCTGCACCTGCCGGCCGATCTCCTGCACCGACGAGCCGAGTTCCTCAGCCGCCGCCGCCACCGTGCTGACATTGGAGGCGGCCTCTTCGGCCGCCGCCGCCACGGTTGTCGACTGAGTCGCGGTCTCGGTGGCCGTGGCGGTCATCGCCTGCGCGGTCGCCTGCAGCTCGGTTGCGGAGGACGACACCGTGCCGATGATCCCGCCGACCGCGGCCTCGAAGCCGTCGGCCATCTGCCGCATGCCAGCCTTGCGCTGCTCTTCGGCGGCCAAACGCGCCTGCGCGGTCTCCTCCTCGAGACGGCGGGTGCGGATCAGGTTGTCCTTGAACACCTGGACAGCGGCCGCCATCGCCCCGATCTCGTCGCGGCGCTCCGCGCCTGGCACCTCTTGGGTAAGGTCCCCCGCGGCGAGATCGGTCATGAACGCCGTCATGGCTCGCATGGGTCGCGCTACGCTTCGCCCTATCAGGGTAGCCAGCAGACCGATCATCATCGCAATAATGGCCGCGCCACCGAGCAGACGCATCAGGGTCGGGCGCATCTGCGCCGCCGTGTCGTCCGCATAGATGCCCGATCCGATGATCCATCCCCACGGAGCGAAGCCTCTCACGTAGGAGATCTTTGCCACCGGCTGATCCAGGCCGGGCTTCGGCCAAAGGTATGGGACGAAGCCCGCGCCCGACTGCTTCACCTGTTCGACCATGTCGACGAATAGGTGCTTGCCAGCCGGATCGACGATCCCGCCAATGTCCTTGCCAATCAAGTCGGCCTTGGGATGCAGCACCATGCGCGGGTGCATGTCCTGGATCCAGAAGTACTCGCTGCCCGCGTAGTGCAGGTTCCGAACTGCCGCTACGGCCGCTTGCTGTGCGGCATCGCGGGTCATCCGGCCGGCGCGCTCCTCAGCTTCGAAGTAGGCGAGCACCCCTTGCGCGGTCTCGACGAGGTCGCGCGTCTTCGACTCGCGTGCGTCCGTGACCGTCTGGGACATATCCCAGCCTGCGAGCGCGATTAGCGCCGCCATGCCACCGAGTGCGATCAGGGTGATCAGTTGAAGGCGCGCACCAACGCGGAAAGCCATGAGATCCTGCTACGAGCTGCGCCAGACGGGCGGGTGGGCAATCGTGTTTGGGCGCGTATCGCCGTGCCCGCGGCCTAACGTACAAGGTGGCCGTCGGTGGCTAAATGCATGGCGATGACAGCGGTCTATCAAGCAATGCGGTTAATAAATTTCCGTACACGCTTCGCGTAAGTGCCCAATCATACAATGCGTAGTTGGCCACCTTCTGAAAATCAGAGATACTTTTCAGGATATCGCGATCGAATTGGCGCAATTTTACCAAGAATTAGCTCGTCACCCCTTCTGAACAAACGCTGCCGGCCGGCCAGCGAATGACGGGTTACGGGATGCGCCTATCTTCGGCGGGATTGCCGGTATGGGTGGATCGTAGACGGTCCGCATTCGAAGCAGCCTCGAGAAATGCCGCCTTGGGCCTGCCGCGGGCCCGATTAGTATGAGAGCTAAGCTGACGTATCCTGATGGATTAAGAACCCCGCTTTTGCGAGGACCTTTCCGCCTGATGCACAATGCTCGGCTGCTTCCGCGTTAGCCGATCATGCAGGAGCAGCCCTACGATAATGCGGAAGGTCATTGGCAGGTATGTCGCAGGAAGAATTCAGCGGCGAAGTCGATAAAAATCCTGGTCCTTGCCGCCAGGAATGTCTGCTCTGGGTATGCGACGTAGATCGCCTCTTCCGCTGCAGACCATTCTGGAAGCACTCTACACAGGGTACCCCGCTGGAGCTCGGTCGCGACGTAATGCTGCGGAAGAAGCGCGACCCCGGATGCAGCCAACAAAAGATGTTTGATGATGTCAAGATGATTGACCGTCGTATGCCCCGGCAATTCGATCGGCGGATGCTTGGCCTTCGTCGACTGAAGACACCATGTCCGGCGATTACGTCCGTAGAACTCGATCAGGGCGTGTCGCTTCAGATCTTCCGGGCCATCTAGTGAAGCAGCATTCTGGAGGTAGGCTTCGCTTGAGACGAGGATCCACCGGATGGTCCCGATCCGACGTGCCATCAATCGGCCGTTCGTGACCGACGTGGCGCGGATCGCCGCGTCGAACCCCTCGTGGGCCAAGTCGACGACCCGCTGCGTGAGATCGATCTCCAGGCTGATGCCCGGGTGCTCCTTCTGGAACTCCGCTACCAGCGCCGAGAGGAGGTGCGGCGGCAGGATATCGCTCGCCGTCGTCACGCGGACCAGCCCTGTCGGCATGACCTGAGTTAGACTGGTCGCGCTCTCTGCGCGCTGCAGGATCTCAATTCCTACGACCGCCCGTTCGAAGAAGACGCGACCTGCCTCCGTGAGGTCGAGCCTCCGCGTTGTCCGATGGAGAAGGGCTACGCCCAGACGGCGCTCCAATCGGGAAACGTGGGCGCTCACCGTCGAATTCGGCATGCCGAGCTGCTTGGCCGCGATGCTGAAGCAACCCGCCTGGACCACCCGGACGAACACGCCGACTGGCGTGAGGTCCAAAGCTCTGCCGATCACATCGGGCCTCGTCATTGATCCGCCCCCACTGAGGTGGTCCGCCCTGTTGTATGGCTTTCGGGCCAGGACGAGGACGGACAGATGGGAACGAAGCGGCACAAGCCGGAGGACGTGGTCGCCAAGCTGCGGCAGGTGGATGTGC
>NZ_JBKFAV010000072.1:0-11409 GCF_053345825.1 Methylobacterium sp. C33D | reverse complement strand
ACTTCCTGTTCCGGGCCGACCTGATGCTGGCCGAGCTGGAGGCGTTCGTCCCCGCGGTGCTGGCGGCCGCGCGCGCGGCCCTGGAGGCGGCGGTGACCGACCTCGACTTCGTGCGCCTCGACGCGGCAGCCTTCGCGCAGGCGCCCAAGATCTCGATCGACTACGCGGTGATGGAGCGGACCGCCCGGGCCGGGGTGCTGCCGGTGTCGTTCTCGTGGTCGGATGTCGGCACCTGGGACGCGGTCTGGCAGGTGCTGGACCACGACGAGGCCGGCAACGCCGTGCGCGGCCGGGTCTCGCTGATCGGCACGCGGAACAGCCTCGTGCACAGCCAGGGCGAGGGCCTGACCGCGGTGGTGGGCCTGGAGGACGTGGTGGTGGTCTCCACCCCCGACGCGGTGCTGGTGGCCTCCAAGGCGCATTCGGGCCAGGTGAAGGAGCTGGTCGGCGCCCTGCGGGCGCAGGGCGCGCCGGAGGCGGACGCGCACCTGCGGATGTACCGGCCCTGGGGCTGGTACCAGCGCATCGACCTGGGCGAGCGCTTCCAGGTGAAGCGGATCCAGGTGGTGCCGGGCGGGCGGCTGTCGCTGCAGAAGCACTACCACCGGGCCGAGCACTGGGTGGTGGTGCGCGGCACCGCCGAGGTCACGATCGACGAGCGGGTGGTGCTCGTCCACGAGAACGAGGCGGTCTACTTGCCGATCGGCTCGATGCACCGGCTGGCGAACCCCGGCAAGATCCCCCTGGAGCTGATCGAGGTCCAGGTCGGCTCCTACACCGGCGAGGACGATATCATCCGCGTCGAGGACATCTACGGGCGGTAGGGTTGTGCTCGTCCCATCGGAAGCTGAGCTAGGGGACAAAATGGTGAAGGGACTAGGAAAGGCATGCCCGCAGCACTGCCCGTCCAGCTGCGATTTGCCCATGGCGGCCGCAGGCAAAGCTGCGGCAACATGGCGGCGGGCAGATGAACCCTCAGGCGTGGAAAGGGACACTTCCACCTCTACTCGCAACATAATCCGCGCGCAGAGACCATCACATCCGGTGCGATGCGCGATAATCAGTGCTCGCGTCAGACCCATGCTCCTGCCGCGCCTATTCCCGCGGCCACCAAACACGAGCGTATCACCTCCCACTGAACAGACTAGCCGAGCAGGGCGTGGCAGCGAACCAACGATCAACCACGCTTCCTTTTACCAGAAGCAACCACTTTCGAGTGAGAGCCAAGAGCCGGGCAGACGGCGGCAAGCCTCGTAGAGCAAACCCGCCACTCCTCTGAACGTAAAAACCCGAGCCGACGCTCAGTCGGAACGGGGGCGATGAAACATCAGCGGCAACGCTTGATTCCATAAGCGATATCATCGATAGCCAAGGCTAAAGAAACGACGAACCCGGAAGCTGGACGGCAGACGAGGTAACCGCTGGCATACTAGCTTCTCGAGCGTTGCTGCAAACTCGGGGAGAAGGTCAAGGGCTCAAGTTCCATGGTGAATACGGATAGAGTTCTGATGGGATATTATGGACTTCAGTCAGGTCGATACTCCTATGCCTAAGCCACGCTCTTCCACAAAATCGCCGAAAACGAAGAGCGCTATTACGAAATCCTAGTGAAACAGACACCCGCCACCAATGTCAGCATCATGCCTAAATAGGCGCCGCAAGTCGCTCGTCGCTTAAAGTGGAATTCAAAACCAGGGCCCGCATGACGGTACCTCAAATATAATGTTTAGCCACAGCAGGTTGCGCTTGGATCGAAGCATGCCCAATCCTTCAAGATCGTTTGTCTTTGTAATTCCATGGTTTGGAACCTTCGCCGGAGGGGCTGAACGCGCCATCTACGACTGGGCGAGATTGCTGTCCGATCAAGGATGTGACGTGCGAGTTTTCACGACAGCATCACAATCACCATACAAAGATTGGGTGCTGCATCAAGACCCACCAGGCGAGTACATCTGCAATGGAATAAGAACTATTAAGTTCAGAGTGTCTGACGAAAATTTTGAAGACTGGAAGTCACTCGCGGCCAAAATCGACGGCGGCTACCGACCCACCGAGGATGAGCAGAATTATTTCTTCAGATACGGTATTTTTTCTGATGATTTAGCCGAAGCCGTCCGAGCATTGCCTGAGCAATGCAACGTCATTGTCGGGCCCTATTTCCAAGCGCTCGCTCACCAAACTTTGTCGACAAATCCCGGAAGGTGCATCCTCTTTTCCGCATTTCATGACGAGGCTCCATTTCATTGGAAGCCGGTCAGCGACATGATTGAAAACGCACGTTCGGTTCTCTTCCTGACAGACGAGGAGCAAGATCTCGCACTTCGCCAGCATCCCGGCGCTATGGCAAAGATAGGAGGTAGAGGAAAGCTTGTTCAATTGCCGGTAAACTGCAGCCTTGCAACGCCTCCGTCGAAGCGCCACGAAAATTACGTCCTTTATATTGGCCGAATCGAACGAGGTAAAAATCTAAAAGAGCTGATCGAATGGCACCGGAAAGGTTACCAGGGTGCAAATAATCCCCCCAGACTCCTGGTCGCCGGCACAGGAGACGTTGACTTAGTCGACCCGCAAGTGGCAACATATGTTGGTCTAGTAAGCGAGGAAGACAAAATCCGTCTCATAAAAAGTGCGGTCGCACTTGTAAACCCTTCGCTCAATGAGAGTTTCAGCTACGTTCTGATGGAAGCTTGGGCGCAAGCAGTCCCTGTAATAGTCCATGAGTCATGTTCAGTGACTAGTTCGCACATTTATAGGGCGCGAGCTGGTTTCGCGGTCGGCTCGGCCGCCGATTATGCTGCAGCTGTCGACTTCCTAAGCATACAGGATAACCGGGAAGACTTCGGCATGTCCGGATTTCGCTATGTAACGCGCAACTTTAACGACGACGTAGCAGTAGAAAGTCTTTTTGAGGCAATGGTCGATGATCAGAATAGTTATTGATCTGCAAACGCTCACAAGCCCGGAGATCAATCGTGGGATTGGTCGGGTCGTTCTCTCGATTGCGAAAAAGATCAGCACACACGACATATCGATTGCGCCAATAATTGTTGCCTGTGAAGATGCTGAGATACCAGACTGGGCGAAAGACTTTCCGCTATGGACCTTACCTGCCAGCTCCCAACCGCCAGACCATATCGGCGACTTATTCTCTTCATTGTTAAACGACAAGGAAGGTGAATTCGAGGCCGTGCTCATCGGCAACCCCATGATGCTTAACATTGGCTTCCCGCACGCTTACAAAGGTCGGGCAAAGGTATTCCTGACAGTATACGATTTCATACCGTTAGAATCGGAGATCACAAACTGGCCTGCCAATCTTCAGTCAGAGTATATGGATAGGCTGAAATTTTTAGAAAACGACAACGTTTATAGCTTAACGATATCTGACTACGTACGTGATGACTTGAAAAGACGAACTGGGTCTGCGCACCAGCGTTCGAGAACAATACCAATAGGCGTAGACGATGAAATTTTCTGGCCACTCACCCATAAAAATATAAGCTCCGAAAAAATTTCCATTTTGGCAGTTGCCGGCGATCATCCTCGCAAGAACCTCCGGGGAACAATCAACGCCTTCGCTCATCTCTGCCATTCATGGAACTCTAACAAGGAATTAGAACTACTGCTTGTGTGTCATCTTAGCAAGGAGACGCGCGATGAAATCTTATCTCAAATCAAAAAATTGAAGATAGACTCCTATGTCCGCGTCTTGAACTTTGTTCACGAAGAAGCTCTTGGGAGTCTTTACAGAAACGCAAATGCTCTACTGTTTTTGAGTCGATCTGAAGGCTTCGGCCTACCCATAGCCGAGGCAATTTGTTCTGGCATTCCGGTTGTGGCCACGGATATTGAGGTATTCAGAGAAGTCGGAGGTGACTTAGCGCTTTACGTCGATCCGGATGATCTGTCCGCAACGTCGGAGGCGCTTCGGCGGGCGATTACTCTTCGTGCTGAACCTAGTTTCCGGCACGCTTGCGGCACGCGGAGGTCCAATTTTTCTTGGGACATATCCGCAAAGCAGTACACCACCTTCATAAAGGAGGTGTGCTCGCCGATTGCTCGCAGAAGACACTACCCACAACGCCTTAGTATAGCTTTTTTGACGCCGTGGCCGCCGCAAAAATCGGGCGTCGCAGATTACAGCAAGAATCTTGTTCCATATTTGTCGGATGAGCTCGATGTAAAAATATTTGCACCAGAGTTAAACGGTGTGCAGCCGGATGGAACTCTCCCCATCCGTGCCTTCGACTCTCGACAATTCAAGAGCTCGATCTATGCTATCGGCAATAATGCTACTTTTCACCGAGAGATATATGACAAAGCTTTGCGAACCCCAGGACATGTATTGCTCCACGACCCAAACATCCATCCATTTCTCCGCGAAGCATACGGGACAGCCCGCGGTAGCCTCTATGTCTCTGCTGTCGAGCAAGAGCTTGGGCCAAAAGACGAAGCCCAGATTAAGAGCTTAGATCTTTTCGCCCATCCTATGAACCTAGAACTAGCAATAAAGAGCTTATCGTTGACGCTTCACTCTAGGCGCTATGCCCTGGATCTGTGCGCTCGTGCTCAGGAAAAAGGTCTTCAGATTGCCGATCGTATATGGTCTATATCGCACGGGTCGTATTTCGAGGGGATCAGCAATCAGAAGAGGAGCGCGGGGAATAGTTTCACCGTTGGTATTTTCGGCAATATCAACTGGATTAAGCGCCCGGAGCTCACCGCTAAAGTAGTAAGACACATTAAGGATAGATCTTACCCAATCAGATTCCTGGTCGTCGGCGAAGCGAACGACCATTCAGTTGATTTTATACGCTATCTCAAAGAACTAGATGTGGCAAATGAGGTGGAATTCACTGGCTATGTAACTGAAGCCGAGCTTCAAAATAGGCTTTTATCTGTAGACCTTCTCCTTGCGTTGCGGTGGCCGACCTTAGGCGAAGCCTCAGGCGTGGTGTACCGTGCTATGGGCTTCGGCGTACCGGTAGTCTGCTCGGCGATTGGGCAGTTTGCGGAAATACCGGCCGGGTGCGTATGGCACGTCCCGCTAAGCGAAAATGAAGTCGACCAGATATCCGAAGCAATCATGTATCTATATCGCCGTCCCAGGACCGCTGCGGAACTCGGCCGGAACGGAAAGGCTTACACCGAGCGATTCGCGCGATATGACGAAGCAGGGGAGCATCTGTCTAACTTAGTTTATCAGACGATCTGACTATCGGATCGGTGAGGTGTAGAATGTTCGTTGAAACAGATATTAGCAAGTGTTTGCCGTCTTTCGGTCGTGAGGTCGTTAAGCAGCGCCTACAAAGCGCGTCTGCGACAAGCACGGTTTGGGCGTCCCGCGAGAGCGCGGCGCTATTTTCAGCTGAAAGCTCAACCGGACAGCTTGGAACTCTCGACTCGGTGTTAACAGTGGGCTGGGATCGGTCGGAAGACCACCTCGCATGGTCAGTTGGCTCAGAGTGTAAAATCCACATACCTGTCCCGGAAACATGGAGTGCGCCGTTCGTGCTTCAGATTTTCTGCAGTGGTTTCTACCACGACGCGCCAGGGCAGCAGATTGGGATTACATTGCAGTCCGGTTCTGTCATCGAACGCCTAATCGACCGCAGCGAGCAACATTTATACATACCGGTTTCCGAAGAAGATGTATCCGGTGGATTGATAAAGATAACCCTGCTTGTGTCGGCCCCGATCTCTCCAGCGGAGATAGCTTCGGAGTCTACAGACACTCGGCGGCTCGGGCTTGCTGTTCATTGGATCAAAATACTTCAAGATATGCGTCAGAAATCGGCTGTAACAAGGACGGTTTGGGCGTCCCGCAGAAGCGCGGCGCTTTTTTCAGCTGAAAGTTCAGCCGGGCAGCTTGGAACTCTCGACTCGGTGTTAACAGTGGGCTGGGATCGGCCTGAAGACCACCTCGCATGGTCAATTGGCTCAGAGTGTAAAATACACATACCTGTCCCGGAAACATGGAGTGCGCCGTTCGTGCTCCAGATTGGCTGCAGTGGTTTCTACCACGACGTGCCAGGGCAGCAGATTAGGATTACATTGCAGTCCGGTTCTGTCATCGAACGCCTAATCGACCGCAGCGAGCAGCATTTACACATACCTGTTTTTGAAGAAGATGTGTCCGGCGGGTTGATAGTGGTAACCGTTCTCGTGTCGGCCCCGATCTCTCCAGCAGAGATAGCTCCGGAGTCTGCAGACACTCGGCGGCTCGGGCTTGCTGTTCATTGGATCAAAATTCTCTCAGACGCCCGGTATGCCGCGGTGGAGGAGGATCCTGGCCGTGAATTAAGTTCGCCTTTGGATGTTCCTAGCTCCGAAGACGCACCGATATTGCCCCACCTTCAAATATTTACCGGTCGTTCATTACATGATTTGCTAGTCAGTGGCTGGCATAACTTTGAAGAAGCCGGCACTTGGAACTGTCAGAGTCCCGCGGAACTGGAGCTGCGGCTTGCACGGCGCGAACGTTATTTTGTAACTATGTCAGTTGAGGTATTTAATCCCCGACGAAAAGATATTAATATTGATTTCATTACGATCGGAGGTCGACAGAAGTCGTTCCGGTTCACAGGCCGCTCACGAACGAGGTCTATAGAGATTCAGATTTCGCCAAATGATATTGACAATCGAGGCTTTTGCGCTCTAAAGATTAGATCTAATTCACTGTTGTCGCCTTCAGAAGTAGGGAAAGGTGGCGACGATAGACTTATCGGGTTTCGCATCACCTCCCTCCAGATTTCGAACTTGTCTTCTTTAAATAAATCGTTGTTGTTGAGGAGAATGCTTTCAAGCCGCTTTAGGCCGTTTGCTGGCCACAGAAAAAGGTAAGCTACCGGCGGATAAAGTGTGGCTTGATACTGTGATAAATTCTATATTTCTGGTTTGCACTTCAGATTTTCAGCGCAAAAATCATGTTTTACTCCCTTGATCGTTCATAGCAAACGGCATATCGTGGAAAAACGGCTGCGCTTTGGTATGCTACGAGAATGACATGCTGAAATGTGAGAAACGTAACTTTAGCCACCGCTATTACCCAGCGTGTCCGGAGATGTTGCGAACTCGCTATTTCGCGACAGCTTAGAGCATTGCGCCCTGGGTAATATGCGAGTAGCCAATCTAATATGGCTGAGCTTCACGGGCCTTCGTAAGCTGCGGCCAAAGAGGTGGAAGCTGCTGAGGCCGAGCTTCATCAATGAGCGCGCAAACGCCGGATTGCGAGTGGTTGCGAAACGTGGCTTAAAGAAGACATAATGGTCTAACGACCGCTATGGCTTTTTCATATCGAGTACGCCTGGCGGAATCATCCTCGAAATAACTCGGAGTGAACATGGCTCGCATTGATGCAGATGGACTCGACAGCTTCATCAAGTTGGTGGACAGTCGCTACTCGGGGAGATTGGATCACCCTGAAGTTGTACAGACCTTCTATCCGCTCGAGTTTCAATACGAGACCCACGTAGATGAGAATCTCAATCCCTTCTCCGAGGAGTATTTTGAAGCGCAGCTGAGGCTCTACAAGGAGATTTCGGGGCGGAATCTGAACCAATGGGACGGAGAATTGCATCCCGTTCACGTCGACTCGCTAGTTCACGAAGCAAATCCGCTGGGAGTAAAAAATACTAATTTTGTTGCGGAGCAAGTTCGTGCCCTTACAACAATGTTGGCTTTATGCCAACTTGGAGAGACCCCGAAGGTTCTTGATATGGGTGCAGGTCACGGGTTATCTTCGGAAGTGTTTGCCTTTTGCGGCTGCGATGTTCACTCAGTTGATATAGACCCTCAATTGAGCGAGCTTGCCACGCGGCGCGCAAGAGGTCGAGGGCTAGCGGTCAGAAGGACTGTGGCAAATTTCGACGATCTGTCAAGCCTTTCGAGCAGCACCTACGACGCTGCGTTCTTTTTCCAGTCGCTACACCATTGTTTAAGGCCGTGGGAACTTATATCCAATCTAAAGGAGAAAATGAAAATTGGCGGAATCATTGCTTTTACTGGCGAGCCCATCAATTATCGGTGGCGTAATTGGGGTATCCGGCTTGATCAAGAGTCTT
Source organism: Methylobacterium sp. C33D (assembly GCF_053345825.1). NCBI lineage: Bacteria > Pseudomonadati > Pseudomonadota > Alphaproteobacteria > Hyphomicrobiales > Methylobacteriaceae > Methylobacterium > Methylobacterium sp. C33D. The sequence continues at coordinate 3,346 of NZ_JBKFAV010000072.1, read as the reverse complement.
TGTACGTTGCGCGTAAATATGGATGGTTCGAGTCAGGATGGTCACACGCATTCATCCGCAGGTGCTTTGCGGTAAATGGTTTTGCCTTGACTTTTTTTAGCGGCGGCCACGGTAATGGTGAAATAGCCATTGCGTCGAGTGATGCCGCAAAGGTTCAAAGGGCTGAGGTCATGTGTTCGGAACTGGGAGTTGTGAAGCGGTGGCCAGTGGAGGATGATCCGCAGCTATAATTCTACGGTTCGTAATGCTTGAGACCCCTGATGCGACGGACTTTCCGCCTCTCTTAGGGGGGCAAGCGATGCTGTCGGACGTTCTTAAGCCGAATTGGGGCTGCTGGTTTTTCGCTTGGTCTGCGCCATCGGGCGAACCTCTTCCGACTCCCAGACCGTAGTAACCGATCAACTGGCACCGTGCCGGGTCTGAACGCGGTGTGCAAACATCCGGTCACGGCCGGCGCCGGTCGGCGCCGGTGAACACCTCCAGGCGCCGGTTCGGCTCCAACATAGCCATACGCCCTGAAATCGACATGTGACGGAGCTCCCAATCCGTACCCTATGTCGCCTTCACACCGCCCGCCGGAACGTGCCGCCCAGACAGCGCTCTGATGTCCGCTGTCAACGACATGGCCGAGCATGACCGCCCCCTCTGACGAGGGGTGAGTGTCATATGTACGCGCACGGGTGGAGGCGGGACCTGAAGGACGTCGGTGATCAAGCTCTGATGCGCGGGTTGGCTACCGCATTCCCGAGTTTGCGTCCGGGGCTGTCCCGATCTTACAGCGGGCGTCGGCCTACTGGCCGGCCACAAAGCGTCTGACGGGCGTTCCCCTGCCGTGGTCCCGCCCCCGCCGATGCGCGAGGGTGATCGGCCGCTCTGCGGCGACGTCAGGCGGCCTGTGCCTCGCGGGCGACCGACCACATGAAGCCGACGAGCTCGCGGGCGATGGCGGTGCAGACCACCGTCGCTTTCTTTCCCCGGCCGCTCAGCGCCCGGTAGCGCGCCGTCAGGCGACTCTGCGCCTTTCAGGCAATCTCGCGCACCTTCGGCGGCGCGGCCTCCAAGCGGTAGAGCTTCTCCGCCCCGACCTTGGGTGGATGGCGGTAGGTCCAAGGTACGCATCCGGCGAAGGCCGCCTTGTGAGCTGGCCGGTTGAGGGTAACCGATCGGCTGGCACCACGCCCGGTCTGAGCGCGACGTGCTAATCTGCTCGGATGTTGGTCGACGAAGATCGCATCGACGAGGCGGTGCTCGCCCTTTTGTGGCTGACGCTCCACGACGGGCGTCGGGCCTGGAAGGGCTTCGACTGGGCTGCGCTGGGCCGGCTCCACGCCAAGGGGCTCATCGCCGATCCGGTCGGACGCGCCAAGTCGGTGGTGCTGACCGACGAGGGATTGCGCCGGTCCGAGGCGCTGTTTCGGACCCTGTTCACACAATCCGACTGACGCGCCAGGGCCGCAGCGTTCTCAGGCCACGGCTTGGAGCGTGGGGGTGCTCGGGTAGGCCCAGGGCAGAAGCTCGTCGAGGCGCCGCTGCGGATGGCCGTCGACGATGCGGGTAATGACGTCAGCCAGGTAGGCCTGCGGCTCGACGCCGACGAGCTTACAGGTCTCGACCAACGAGGCGATCACCGCCCAGTGCTCGCCCCCGCCGTCCGAACCAGCAAATAGGGCATTCTTCCGATTCAAGGTCAGAGGCCGGATCGCGCGCTCGACGGTGTTGGAGTCGATCTCGATGCGCCCGTCGGCGAGGAACAGGCTCAGCCCCGCCCAGCGGCTCAGGGCGTAGCGGATCGCCTCCGCCAGGTTGCTCTTGCGGCTCAAGAGGCCGAGCTTCTCCCGCAACCACGGCTCCAGTGCATCGACGACGGGCCGGCTTCGTTCCTCACGGGCCGCCCGTCGCTCCTCGGCCGGGCGGCCGCGGATCTCGGCCTCGATCCGGTAGAGCAAGGCGATGCGCGACAGCGTCTCCGTGGCGATCGGCGAGGCGGCAGCGAGGTCATAGAATTGCCGACGCACATGGCTCCAGCAGTAGGCCAGCCGCACTGCGCCGCCCTTGGCCAGACTCTCGTAGGCCGCGTAGCCGTCGACCTGGAGCACGCCTGCAAACCCGGAAAGATGCGCGATCGGTCGTCCAGCCGTGCGATCCGGGGCGTAGACGTAGGCGACGCCGGGCGGATCGGTCCCGCCCCAGGGCCGGTCGTCGCGCGCATACGCCCAAAGCTGGCCGGTCTTGGTGCGGCCGCGGCCCGGATCGAGCACCGGTGCCGTGGTCTCGTCGGCAAACAGCTTGCCCGAGCGCTTGAGCGTCTCCAGCAGCCGCTCATGCACGGGGCGGAGGAGGAAGGCGGCGCGTCCGACCCAGTCGGCCAGCGTCGAGCGATCCAGGCTGACGCCCTGGCGGGCGAAGATCTGCGCCTGCCGGTAGAGCGGCAGGTGGTCGGCGTATTTGGAGACCAGCACCTGCGCGATGAGAGCGTCGGTCGATAGGCCGCCCTCGATCAGCCGCACCGGTGCCGGAGCCTGCACGACCGCGTCCCCGCAGGCGCGGCAAGCGTAGCGCGGACGGCGGATCACCAGCACCCGGAACTGCACCGGCACCACGTCGAGGCGCTCGGATACATCCTCGCCGATCCGATGCAGGGCACCCGCGCAGCATGGACAGGCGGTGCTGTCGATATCGACGAGGCACTCGACCCGCGGCAGGTGGGCGGGCAGCGCCCCACGGTTCGTGCGCCGCTTGGCCCTCCGCGCCTCCTGCTTGGCCGGTTCTTTCTCCTCGTCGGCAAAGCTTGCGGCCTCGACCTGCTCGGCCTCCTCCAGCCCGAGCAGGAGCTGATCCTCCGGCAGGCTCTCGGCGCGGCGGCCGAAGCGGTGGCGCTGCATGGCCAGGATGATCTGGCGCAGCCGCTCGTTCTCGGCGCGCTCCTCGGCGAGCAGCGCCTTGAGCGTCTCGGGATCGTCGGACGAGGGCGAAGCAGGCGCGGCCACGAAGCGGATTAGAACAGATTTGCCAGCGACTTACCACGGCGATGAAGCCCGCTGGCCAGCCTTTTTGCTCAGCTGGCCACCACCGGCACGCCCACGGCACGGGCCGCATGGACGCGCTTCCAGTCCAAGCCTTCGACGAGCGCCGCGAGCTGCGCCGCGCTCAGCCGGACCACGCCGTCCTCGATTTTCGGCCAACAGAACTGACCCGCCTCCAGACGCTTGGTCGCGAGGACCTGATCCTCCCTCGGTGGCGCGGACACAGGGAGATCATTTCGCGGTCCTCTCGGCTTGCTCGGGCGTGAGATAGCCGAGTGCCGAGTGGATGCGTTGCCGATTGTAGTAGCCCTCGATGTAGGCGA
>NZ_JBKFAV010000071.1:0-11745 GCF_053345825.1 Methylobacterium sp. C33D | reverse complement strand
GACACGGCGAGCAGGCCGGCATTGTTGGCGATGGCGCCGTCGATGCGGCCGGCGCTGGCCAGCACGGTGCCGGCATTGGTCAGGCCGCCGCTGATGGTGCCGCTGGTGGCGAGCGTGCCGGAGTTGGTCACGCCGCCGCCGATGGCGCCGGTGTTGAGCGCCGTGCCGGTGTTGGTCAGGCCGCCCAAGACGGTGCCGGCGTTGACTAGGCTGCCGCTGTTGGCCGCGCCGCCGCCGATGATGCCTGTGTTGAGAGCCAGACCGGCATTGGCGACGCTGCCTGTGATGGTGCCGCTGTTGGCGAGGACGCCGAAATTGCCGACGCTGCCAGAGACGAGCCCGGCATTGAGGAAGCTCGCCGCCGAGCCGACGAGGACGGGCGCGGTGAGGCTGCCGGTGGCAGTCAGGGCGAGAGTGCCGGTGCCGACCAGGGCGCCGCCCGTGAACGTGTTGGCGGCCGAGAGCACGGCAGTGCCGCTCCCGGTCTTAAGGAGCACGCCCGGCTGGCTGCCGTCGGCGATCGGCCCTGCAAAGGTGGAGGTACCGACGTCGATCTGCAGGGTGCCGGGGCCGGAGAGCGTGAGCGGGCGAGGGGTGGTGAAGCCGTCGGCGAGGACCTCGAAGGTACCGCCGCCGAGGATCAGGCCGGTGCCAGCGGCACCAAGATTGGCGTCGCGGGAGACGGCCAGGGTACCGCCATAGACGGCAGTGCCACCGGCATAGGTGTTGGTGCCAGCGAGTTCGAGGGTGCCGAGCCCGATCTTGATCAGGCCGCCAACGCCCGAGATGTCGTTGGCGAAGCGGCCGTAATAGGCTTGGCCGTTATAGGTGGTGTTGACCGTCCAGGTTGAGGTGAACTGGCCGGGGCCGTCGATGGCCTTGCCGAGGTTGAGCAGCCCCCAGCCGTAGGTGGTGTTCGGCCTGTCGGCGAGTCCGTCACCGAGATGGGTGGCGGTGGTGAACATAGTCTGGGCGATTTGCGGCGCTGTCAGGAACGGGAACGCCTGGCGCAGGACAGCCGCGGCCCCGGCTACATGAGGCGCCGCCATCGATGTGCCGTCCAATGTGCCGTAATTTGAGCCGCCAGGACCCGTCCCAACCGCTACAGTCGAGTAGATGCCGACGCCGGGAGCGGCGATGCACCACTCTGCTGTTCTCCCGCACAGATTACTGAAAGCAGCAATCTGGCGCTGATCATTGACAGCAACCACTGATACAATGTATCCATTTAGACTTGAGAAATCAAAATCGCTCCCATCGACTGGGCCGGTTGGCGCATAATCAGCGCTAATCTTGCCGTCCGGTCCTTTTCCATAATTGGTGTAAAATTGGTATATGCCGCTATTGGCGTTTGATGGCTTTATAAACGGGAATAGTGCATCGCTCATTGGATTTAACGACGCTATAGGCTGATCTGTTCGGGCATTGCTCGCAGCAAAGACCATCAATATATCTTTGTCTGCAGCTTTTTTTAAAGCATTATATTCGGCAAGTGTAGAATTTACATTAAGTTCAATGTTGCTCTGGATGCGCCAATTTTTATTTTCTACTGATTTCTTGTTTATGATATTGTATTCTTGAGAATAATTTTCTCCATAGCTCCCATTGAGCACTTGAGCCCCGTTGCCGGCTGCCCACTCTATCGCTTCAGAAGTATAGCCTAGATTAAATAGTGCCATAATTCGACTGTCAAAAGCGACGCCCATCATCCCGATATCATTCCGGGCGGCCCCTATCGTGCCTGCCACATGAGTTCCGTGGCTAGCAACAGCATCAGAGTCAAATATAGGAAACGGCTGTGCGGAGCCGCCGATGAAATTACGCGATCCGGAATATATTTTTCCAATGAAACTGTTAAATTCCGGATGAGTTGAGTCTAAGCCAGAGTCGACAACAGCGACTAGCACGCCGTTGCCAGTGAAGCCGCGCGCATACGCTGATGACGCATTGATTGCACCGAGCCCCCAATCAGCCCAGTACTCTGTAGTTTCAAAGTCTTGCTTCGTGAGCCCGAATGTCGAAGGTGAGCGCGCCGGAACGGTTTGGGCGGCGACCGGTCCAAGAGCCAGCATCAACGCGGCGAGTGAGCATCCGACGAGGAGTTGCACACGTGAGGAACTGCGCTCCCATATAACCGATCTAACGGCCGCGCCGCGGCGCAAAGTGGTCGAGTTACGTGCGGCGCAAATCGTATGATTCATAGAAGCCCCCCTCATTCTAAAACGATGAGGTCAAGGCCTTGAACCAGAAACGCATTAAGCGAGCTATTGCTCGTCTGACACAGCCAGAGTGTGAGTGCGGATTTGGGACGACAACGCACTTAATTTGGGACGCAACGCCCCCTGCAAGCTGGAACAACAACTCTGACTGGATTTTTGTCAGATCAAAATTTTTCTTAGCTGTTTTTCAATGATTGCCGTGCGCACTCCCACGAGGTGCTTCAACGCGGGCCGCCGACCGGTTTCTCGTCTCGGGCAATCGGGCGCACGTGTCTGGGACTGTCAGGAATTCCGTGTGCGGCTAGCCGGCATCCAAGGACATCCTCACCTCCCCCGACCCGATGCAGCTCACCGACCGCCTCGCCTAGCGCAGCGGCATCCGGTCATCATGACCGCGAGCGTTCGTATGTGTCAGGCGACACGGCAAACTGACCCCTGACGCCATGAGGACCTGACCCCCTCGATGAGCGAGGAGGTCGAGATGATCAGGAACGAAGATCAGGCTCTTCAGCGGACGGACGATCCGCGGAGGGCCGAGATGAAGACGCCGGACGACGTATCGGCGATGGTGCGGCTGAAGGCGCTGGGCTGGGGTGCCAAGCGGATCGCGACCGAGCTCGGCTGTTCGAAGAACACGGTCAAGCATTGGCTCCGTCAGGGTGATTGGCGTTCCTCTAAAACGCCTTCACGATCGAAGCGGCTCGACGGCTTGATGGACTGGTTGGCCGAACGGTTCCGGCAGCATGCCGGCAACGCCGACGTCGTGCGCCAGGACCTCGCCAACGAGAAGGACATCCACGTCAGCCTGCGCACCGTGGAACGGGCTGTGGCGCCGTTGCGGCGGGACCTGGTGATCGCCGCGCGGGCGAGCGTGCGGTTCGAGACGCGGCCAGGCGAGCAGATGCAGATCGACTTCGGCGAGCGGCGGATCGAGATCGGCGGTGTGCCAACCCGGGTCTCGCTGTTCGTTGCGACGCTCGGTTACTCGCGTCGACTGCATGTGCGCGCCTTCGGCCACGAGCGGCAGGAGGACTGGTTCGCCGGATTGGAGAGCGCCTTCCAGGCGTTCGGCGGTGTGCCGCGTGAGGTGCTGCTCGACAATGCCCGCGCCCTGGTCCTGCACCATGACCCGGTCAGCCGCGAGGTCATCCTGCATCCGCGGTTGCACGCCTTCTCCCGGCATTGGGGCTTCCGGGTGCGGGCCTGCGCCCCGTACCGGGCGCGCACGAAGGGCAAGGACGAGCGCGGCGTCGGCTACGTCAAGAGGAACGCTGTGGCCGGCCACCGCTTCGCGAGCTTTGCCGCCCTGGAGGCGCATCTCGATGCCTGGACGCGGGATGTGGCCGACCGGCGCGCGCACGGCACGACCGGTGAGGCGCCGGGCGCGCGGTTCGCCCGGGACGAGGCCCGGGCGCTGCAGCCCCTGGCGGGCGTGCCGCCGTTCTCCGCCGCGCGCGATCTCGTGCGCCGGGCCGGGGCAGACTGCGCGGTCAGCGTCGACGGCAACGCCTACTCGGTGCCGTGGCGGCTGATCGGCGAGCGGGTTCGCGTCACCGTGAGCGGAGCGGTGGTGCGCGTCCACCACGGCGGACGTGAGGTCGCCGTGCACGCCGCGTTGAAGGGGCGCCACGGCCGTGTCGTCGACGATGCCCATCTGGCCGGGCTTGTGGGTAGCCGAGAGCGACCGGCTCACCGGCTCGACCCGTCGCCCATCATGCCGCCGGCGCTGTTGCGGCCGCTGGCCGAGTACGAGGCGATCGCCGGGGGAGGCTTCTGATGGACGATGACCACCTCACCCTGCTGCTCGACCGCCTGAAGCTGACGGCCATGCGCGATCAGCTCGATAGCCTGATCGACGAGGCTGGCCGGGGCGAGCTGACGATCCGGGAGGCGCTGACCCTGTTCTGCGAACGCGAGGTCGCTCGGCGTGACCAGCGCCGCATCGACATGGCCTTCGGTCTGGCTCGCTTCCCCTTCGTGCGGGACCTGACCGGCTTCGACTTCGGCGCCCAACCCTCGCTGGACAAGGCGCAGATCCGTGAACTTGCCACCGGCCGCTTCATCGCCAATGGCGAGGCGGTGCTGTTCCTCGGGCCGCCCGGTGTGGGCAAGACGCACTTGGCCGTGGCGATCGGGCGCGCGGCGATCGTGGCCGGCTATGGCGTGCTGTTCACCCCGGCCACGACGCTCGTGGCGCAGCTGGCCAAGGCGCATGCTGAGGGCCGGTTGGAGGAGCGGCTGACGCACTACGCCAAGCCGAAACTGCTGATCATCGACGAGCTCGGCTATCTGCCGTTCGAGCCGGATGCCGCGCATCTGTTCTTCCAGCTCGTCAGCCGCCGCTACGAGCGGGGCGCGATGCTGGTGACCTCGAACCGGGCCGTGGGCGAGTGGGGAAGCGTGTTCGGCGACGCGGTGGTAGCCACCGCGATCCTCGATCGGCTGCTGCACCACAGCCACGTCGTCACCATCCGCGGCGACAGCTACCGGCTTCGTGAGAAGCGTCGCAGCGGCCTCCTGCAAAAGGCGGCTGCGGTCCCCCAACCCACACCCGTCTAGGCGTGGGAAATTAGCATGGGGGTCAGATCCTCATGACGCGAAGGGGTCAGTTCCGGATGTCGCTTGATAAGCTTCCGCGCCTTCCAGGTGACCGAGGCCCTGGACGCCTTGGTCCGCCTGCGGGGGCGGCCCAAGAGCCTGCGGGTCGACAACGAGGCACCTCTACTCGCCCCGCGTGCCTTCTTCGAGCGGCGTGCCGGAAGTCCGTGACCGCGCATTTGCCCGCGCCGCGTCGTGATCGTTGTGTGGCATTTCCGCGACCGCGGCAGGCAGCCAGCGCCCCAGACAGTCGCCGCGCCCCGAGTTGCCGCTCCGATCTTTGACCGATCTGTGGGATTGGTTGGCATCGACTTTGCGAACCGGCCGCTCAACCGCTTCCGGTCACCGGACCCGAGGCGCGATGCGGAGAGGAGTTCGGGGGATGGGTGCGATGGACCGCCGGAAGGTGCTGAAACTGTCGGTGGCGGCCGCGGCCGGCACCGTCGCGATGCCGTTCGTCGCGCGGAAGGGCCTCGCCGCCGAGCCGATCAAGCTCGGCAGCCTGCTCGACGGGTCCGGCGCGCTGGGCCTCGAAGGCAAGCGGATGATCGAGACCACCGAGTACGCGGTCGAGCAACTCAACAAGGCCGGCGGGCTCCTCGGGCGGCCGATCCAGCTCATCGCCTACGACACGCAATCGTCGATGCAGCTCTACACCCAGTATGCCCAGCAGCTCGCCCTCAAGGACAAGGTCGACGTCATCCAGGGCGGCATCACCTCGGCGTCGCGCGAGGCGATCCGACCCATCTTCGACCGCGCGCGGACCCTCTACTTCTACAACACGCAGTACGAGGGCGGCGTCTGCGACCGCAACGTGTTCTGCACCGGGTCGACCCCCGCGCAGACCGTCAACCACATCGTCGACTACGCCCTCAAGAACTGGGGCAAGAAGGCCTACATCGTCGCGGCAGACTACAATTACGGGCACATCACCGCGAGCTGGATGACGAAGTTCATGAAGGATGGCGGCGGATCGGTGCTCGGCACCGACTTCTTCCCCCTCGACGTCACCAACTTCTCGTCCGCGATCAGCCGCATCCAGCAGGCGCAGCCCGATCTCGTCCTCTCGGCGCTGGTCGGCGCCAACCATTCGGGCTTCTATCGCCAGTGGGACGCGGCGGGCATGAAGTCCAAGATCCCGGTCGGGTCGAGCGTGTTCGGGCTCGGCGACGAGCTGACGACGATGGATCCCTCCACGACGAACGGGATCATCACCTGCTACGGCTGGTACAACGATCTCGACACGCCCGCGAGCAAGGCCTTCGTCGCCGGCATGCAGGCGAAGTTCGGCGCCGACGTCACCGATCTCAGCGAGCTCGACACCGCCACCTACGAGGGCATCCTGTTCTGGGCCGAGGCGGTGAAGAAGGCCGGCTCGATCGAGCGCGACAAGGTCATCGCCGCCCTGGAGAGCGGCCTCAGCATCGAGTCCCCGACCGGCACGGTCACCATGGACGGTGCTACCCACCACACCATCCGCAACACCTATCTGGCCCGCCCGAAGGACCGGAAGTGGGAGATCCTCGCCACCTTCCCGAACTCGTTCCCGGCCGACACCGGCGGTGCCTGCGACCTGATCAAGAATCCGCGCACCAACAAGCAGTTCACGCCGGACCTGAAGGGCTGAGGGCGATGGATCTCGCCGGGCTGCTCGCCTTCAACGTCGTCACCGGCATCGCCACCCTGGTCCTGATCACCCTCGGCCTCGGGGTGATCTACGGGATGATGCGCATCATCAACCTCGCCCACGGCGAGTTCATGATGCTCGGCGCCTACACGGCGGTGATGGCGAGCGGGGCCGGGGTCAACATCTGGATCGCGATGCTCGTCCTGCCGCCACTGGTGGTCGGCGTGATCGGGCTGATCCTGGAGCGCACCGTCATCCGCTTCCTCTACGGGCGGATGATGGACACGATGCTCGCCACCTGGGGCATCAGCCTGGGCTTGATCGGGCTGATCACCACGCTCTACGGCAACGTCGTGCGCGGCGTCTCGACGCCCGTCGGCAGCTTCGACATCGGGCGCTACGGGGCGAGCCTCTACAGCCTCGTCATCGTGGCGACGGCGCTGGCCGCCCTGGCCGCGATGTTCCTGGTGCTGCGCTTCACCAAGTTCGGCCTGATCCTGCGCGCGACCATGCAGAACCCGCGCATGGCCGCGGCGCTGGGGGTGCAGCCGAACCGCGTCTACATGGCGACCTTCGCGCTCGGCGCGGCCCTGGCGGGCCTCGCCGGCGGCGTCCTCGCCCCGATCTCGGGCGTCTCCCCGGCCATGGGTGCGGCCTACATCGCCCGCGCCTTCATCACGGTTCTCGGCGGCGGCCCCGCCATCGTCACCGGCACCGGTCTGGCCTCCAGCCTGTTCGGCGTCATCAACGAACTCGTCTCGTTCAAGACGACGCCGGTCATCGGCGACGTCGCCCTCCTCGTCGCGGCGATCCTGCTGATCCGCGTCCTCCCGCAAGGCATCACCGGCCGCTACCTGAGGCGCAGCCTATGATCTCCGCAGCTCCCGCCCGCCGGCTCTCCGCCGCGGGGTTCCTGGCGACGCTGGCCCTCGGCCTCGCCATCCTGTTCGGGGCGCCCCACGCCCTCGACACGTTCGGCCTCGTTCAGTGCACCGGCTTCGCGGCGCTCGCGATGTTCGGCCTCTCGCAGGGCTTCGTCTGGGGCTTCGCGGGGGTGATGTCCTTCGGGCAGGCCGCCTTCCTGGGTCTTGGCGGCTACGCCTACGCCGTCGCGGTCCTCAACATGGGCGACAGCACCGTGCCCGTCCTGCTGTCGATCCTGGTGCCGATGCTCTTCGCCGGCCTGCTCGGCTACTTCATGTTCTACGGGCGGATCAGCGACGCCTATATCGGCGTCATCACGCTGACCGTGTCGGTGATCCTGTTCCAGCTCGTCAACGCCACCTCCGGCAGCCAGTACCGGATCGGCGCGGCGGAGCTGGGCGGCTTCAACGGCATCCCGGCGATCCCCGCCCTCAACGCGCCCGGCCATCCCGACGAGCCCCTCGACATCGAGGGGATCTGGTACGCCGCGATGGGGGCCCTGATCCTCGTCTACGCCCTGTTGCGGGGGATCCTGGCGAGCCGCCTCGGCCGCGTGGTGGTGGCGATCCGCGAGAACGAGACCCGGGCCCAGCTGATCGGCTACGACCCGCGCCTCTACAAGCTCATCGCCTTCATGATCGCCGCGGGGGTCGCGGGCCTCGCCGGCTGCCTCTACGCCAACTGGGGCGGTTTCATCAGCCCGACCGTGTTCGGGCTGCCGATGTCGGCGCAGGTCATCATCTACGTCCTGGTCGGCGGCCTCGGCACCCTCGTCGGGCCGATGCTCGGCGCGGTGCTGATCCAGGCGCTGATCATCGCCGCCGGCAGCCAGAGCGCGGTTGATTCCAACCTCGGGCTCGGTGTCGTCCTCGTCGGCTTCGTCCTGCTCGTGCCGCAGGGGCTGATCCCGGTCGCCCGCGGCCTCGGCCTCCGCCTGCTGGAGCGGGCACGGACGCCCCGGGCCTCGGGCGGGAAGGCGAAGGACGCGCTCGCCGCGGGAGGCGCGCGATGAACGCTCCCACCCCCCTCACCGGCGCCCACGGGGCGCCCCTGCGCCCGCTCGTCGAGGCCCGCGGCGTCACCATGCGGTTCGGCGGGGTGACGGCGGTGGCCGACGTCGATTTCACCCTCGGCGAGGTCGAGCTGCGCTGCCTGATCGGGCCCAACGGCGCCGGGAAGAGCACCTTCTTCAAGATCCTGACCGGTCAGCTGAAGCCCACCGAGGGCCGGATCCGACTGCGCGACACGGACATCACCGGGGCCGAGCCCCACGCCATCGCGCGGCTCGGCGTCGGCATCAAGACGCAGGTGCCGAACGTCTTCAACGGCCTCTCGGTCCACGAGAACGTGTTCGTGGCGGCCGGCCGGCGCAAGTCCATCGCCCGCACCCGCGCCATCGTCGACGAGACCCTGACGCGCCTCGACCTCACCGGGATCGCCGGACGCATCGTCGGCCAGCTCGCGCACGGCCAGCGGCAATGGGTCGAGATCGCCACCGTGCTCGCCCAGGAGCCCGAGCTGATCCTCCTCGACGAGCCGGCCGCCGGCATGACCCACGAGGAGGTCCACCGCACCGCCGCGCTGATCCGCGAGATCAACCGCACCCACGCCCTGATCGTGGTGGAGCACGACATGCCGTTCATCCGGATGATCGCCAAGACCGTGACGGTGTTCAACCAGGGCCGGATCCTCATGGAGGATACGGTGGACGCCGTTCTGGCCGACAGCCGCGTGCGCGACGTCTATCTCGGCAAGCAGGCCGCCTGACATGACCGACCCTGCCAGCCCGCCGCTCCTCTCCGTCGAGGGCCTGCATTCCGGCTACGGCCGCATCCCGATCCTCGGCGGCGTGACCCTCGCGGTGCGCCCCGGCGAGTTCGTCGGCATCCTCGGCCACAACGGCATGGGCAAGACCACGCTGCTGCGCACCCTGATGGGCTACCTGCCGGCCACCGCCGGGCAGGTCCGGTTCGACGGGACCGACATCACCCGGCGCAGCCCGACGGCCCGGGCGCGCATGGGCCTCGGCTACGTGCCCCAGGGGCGCGAGATCTTCCCCGCGCTCAGCGTGCGCGAGAATCTGCGCATGGGCTGCCTGCTCGCGAAGCGGGACGAGGACGAGACCATCGGGGACATCCTCGCCACCTTCCCCCGGTTGAAGGCCTATCTCGACCGGCCCGGGGGTGCCCTGTCGGGCGGCGAGCAGCAGTTGCTGGCGCTGGCCCGCTGCCTCTGCGGCGGCCCGACCATCCTCCTGCTGGACGAGCCGACGGAGGGCATCCAGCCCTCGATCATCGAGGAGATCATCGAGATCCTCCTGCGGATCGGGCGCGAGCGCGGCATCGCGCTGCTCCTCGTCGAGCAGAACCTGACCTGCATCACCGGCCTCTCGGAACGCATCTTGATCCTTCAGAAGGGCGTCATCACCCGCGAGGTCCCGCCCGAGGTCGCGCGCGACCGGTCGCTGATCGACGAGTTCGTCGGCATGGCCTGAGCCGCCGCCGGATCCCCTCCCCTTCGCCAGTCCGGAGTTCCCGATGGATGCTGCCCCGCTCGACGCGCCCGACCTTGCCGGGATGCTGACCGAGATGACCGTCGCCGATGTCCAGGCCGCCTTCGCCCGCGGCGTGACGGCCGAGGCGCTGGCCGAAGCCTTCCTGGCGCGGATCGAGACCTACAATCCCCGCTACAACGCGATCATCTTCCGCAATCCGCACGCCCTCGACGAGGCGCGCGCGATCGACCGCCGCAGGGCCGCGGGCGAAGCCCTCGGGCCGCTGGCGGGCGTGCCGGTCGTGATCAAGGACACGATGGACGTCGCCGGCCTGCCCACCACGGCCGGCTGGCACTTCCTCTGCGCCAAGGCCGGGGGGGTGGACCTCGTGCCCGCCACGGACGCGCCCGTGGTGGACCGCATGCGGGCGGCCGGCTGCGTCATCCTCGGCAAGACCAACGTGCCCGTGCTGAGCGCCACCGGCAGCCACGCCAACGACAGCTGGGCCGGTCCGACGCTCAACGCCATGGCGCCCGACCTCCTGCCCGGCGGGTCGAGCGCCGGCACCGCCACGGCCGTCGCGGCCAGCCTCGCGGTCCTGGGGCTCGCCGAGGAGACCGGCGGCTCGATCCAGAATCCCGCCTCGGCGCAGGGGCTCGTCGGCATCAAGCCGACCTTCGCCCTGGTGCCCAATACCGGGGTGGTCCCGCTCGCCGGCAGCACGCGCGACGTGGTCGGGCCGATCGCCCGCTGCGTGCGCGACGCGGCGCTGACCCTCGATGCCCTGGCCGGCTACACGGCGGCCGACCCGAAGACCGTGGCCGGGATCGGCCGCCGTCCGAAGGGCGGCTACGCCGCCGCGCTGTCCGACACGGCCCTGCGGGGCAGACGCCTCGGGCTGTACGGGCCGGGCTGGCGCGACCGGGCCCTCTCGGCGGAGACGATCCGGCTCTACGCCCGGGCCCAGGCCGAGATCGCCGAGCGGGGTGCCACCCTGGTGGCCGACCCCTTCGCCGGAAGCGGCTTCGCGGAACTCGGCCAGCCCGTCGCCGGGCTCGATCACTACGACGCCCGGGGCATCGAGAGCGTGCTCTACGACCTCCACCACTATCTGCAACGGCTCGGTCCGCAGGCGGCCTACCGGACCCTCGCCGACTTCGACGCCGCCACGAAGGCGGAGGATCCCCTCGCCCCGGGCGGCGTCCTCGACTGGATGAATCAGGTGCCGGCCTTCGCGGCCTGTCGCGCCGATCCCCTCGCGCCCCCGGATCTCTCGGATTTCCTGGCGGCGCGCGAGCGGTACCTCGACATCTTCACCGCGGTCATGGCGCAGCACGGTCTCGACGCCCTGGTCTTCCCGCAGACCCGCGACGCGGTGCCGGCCCTGCACGGGTCGGAGACGATCCACGAGACCACCGTCTGCGAGATCAACATCGCCGGGCTGCCGGGCGTGGTCGTGCCGGCCGGCCGCTACGCCGCGGGCTCGCCCTTCTGCCTGATCTTCGTCGGACCGCTCTGGAGCGAGGCCGACCTCCTCGGACTCGCCTACGATTTCGAGCAGGCGACCCGGCACCGCCAGGCCCCCGACCTCCGGGCCTGAAGGGATGGCCCCCGCCGCGAACCCGGCGGGGGCTATCCGGCCGGCAGCGCCTCCGGGCCTGCGGGATCGTCCCGGCGCAGCGCGACGCCGCTGGTGCCCTGGGCCAGCATCGCCCGCAGCAGCGCCGCCATCTGCCCGGCGGCCGCCTCGACCGCTAGGCCGCCCTCCCGGATGTTCGAGATGCAGTTGCGCCGCGAGTCGGGCAGACCCGGCGCCGGGCCGTGCGTGACGTAGCAGCCCAGGCTGTCCGAGGCCGACAGGCCCGGACGCTCCCCGATCAGAA
>NZ_JBKFAV010000070.1:0-13816 GCF_053345825.1 Methylobacterium sp. C33D | reverse complement strand
GCCGGGGGCGGGCGCACGACGCGGGTGCACGGGCCGTTCTGCTCGGACAGCGAGGTCGAGAGCGTGGTCGCCCACCTCAAGCGCCAGGGCCGCCCCAGCTACCTCGACGCCGTCACCGCCGACGACGCGCCGGAGGAGGCCGCCAAGGAGGGCGGCCGGTCCGGCCGGGGCAAGGCGGCCGCGGCCGACAAGGCCGAGCGGTCCGACGAGCCGGAGGAGGAGGCCCCCGTCTTCGACATCGGCGCCTTCGCGGCCGCGACCGGCGGCGAGTCCGACGACCTCTACAAGCAGGCGATCGAGGTGGTGCTGCGCGACCAGAAGGCGTCGACGAGCTACATCCAGCGCCGCCTGCAGATCGGCTACAACCGCGCCGCCTCCATCATGGAGCGGATGGAGATCGAGGGCATCGTCGGCCCGGCCAACCACGCCGGCAAGCGCGAGATCCTGGTCGCCGGGGCGACGCACAGCTCGGCCGGGATGTACGACGACGAGTGAGACGCCGTCCGGGCCGGCCCCTCCATGGGGCGGCCCGGACGTCGCATCTTCGCCACAGGGCGGAGTTCTAAAAGGGCGCTGCGAAACCCGCCCCGTCTCTGCGAGCGGAGCGAGGCAACCCAGGGTAGCGCGTCCTCCGGTATCGTGGCGCCCCTGGATTGCCTCGCTCCGCTCGCAGAGACGAGGGGACGGTCAGGCGTCCGCAGCGGCCCGCCCACATCTGTTTCGCCGCCGGAGCTTGCCCGCGGCTCCTCAGGAGACTCTGCCGATGATCGGCCGCCGCATCCGCACAGCCGGCTCCGTGATCGCCGCCGGGCTGTGGCTCGCGACCGCCAACCCGGCCCACGCGCAGGTCGGCGCCTTCATCGACAGCCTGTTCGGCCACAAGGAGGAGCCCGCCCCGCAGCCGGAAGCCGCCCCGGCGGCGCCGGCGCCGGCCAGGAAGCCCGCGCCCAAGGCCAAGGAGGCGAGCAAGGAGGCGAAGCCCGGCACCGCCAAGTCCGGCAAGGGTGGCGACAGGGCCGCCGACAAGGCCGACCACAAGGCGCCCGAGCCGAAGGTCGCGGCGGTGGGCGCGCCGACGGCGATCGTGACCGCCGACTCGACCGATCCCGCCGCGCTGCTGGCGCAGGCCAATGCCTACTTCAACGGCATCAACACCCTCACCGCCAATTTCGTGCAGATCGGCGCCGACGGCCGCCGGATCGGCGGCAAGCTGACGCTCGCCAAGCCGGGCCGCCTGCGCTTCGACTACGACCAGCCCTCGCCGCTGGAGGTGGTGGCCGACGGCACCTCGGTGGCGGTGCGCGACCGCAAGCTCAACACCCAGGACCTCTACTTCATCGCCCAGACGCCGCTGAAATTCCTCCTGCGCGAGAAGATCGATCTCGCCCGCGATCTCACCGTCACCGACGTCGCGAGCGATCCCGGCAGCGTCCGCATCAGCCTGGAGGATCGCGCCACCCTGGGCGGCACCTCGAAGATCCAGCTGTTCTTCGACGCCGAGATGAAGACCCTGTCGCAGTGGCGGATCACCGACCCGCAGGGCTACGTCACCACGGTGACGCTCTCGAACCTGCAGAAGGGCAGGAGCGTCGACGGCAGCCTGTTCTTCATCAATTACGGGCGTTCCGAGGACAAGGCGATGCAGCAGCAGATCCAGCAATCGCAGAAGTGACGGGGTCGCCCCTCACGGGGCGCCGAGCCCCGCCGCGGCGCCCGGCCGCCACCGGTCCAGCTCCCGATCGATCGCGCCCTCCGTCCCGTGCAGGAACTCTGCGGTCGGCAGGCCGGGGGCCAGGGCCGCGAGGTAGCTCACCACCACCGTGCCGGACCGGGTCGCCGCGCCCCCGGGCCAGAACAGGCCGGAATTGAGCGCCACCGGCACCACCGGCAGGCCGAGCCGGCCGTAGAGCAGCTCGACGCCGCGCTTGAAGCGCAGCGGCTCGCCGATCGCGCCGCGGGTGCCCTCGGGGAAGATCAGGACCGATCGGCCCGCCGCGACCGCCTCCCGGCCGCCGTCGATCATGGTGCGCAGGGCCTGGGTGCCCTTGGCCCGGTCGATGACGATCATCGGTGAGCGGCGGAGGAACCAGCCGACCACCGGGATCGCTAGCAGCTCCCGCTTCGCGACGATCGCCACGTCCGGCACCAGGACCAGGAAGGCGAGCGTCTCCCAGGTCGACTGGTGATTGGCGACGATCAGGCAGGGCTCGTCCGGCAGGTGCTGGCGGCCCTCCTCGACGTAGCGCAGCCCGACGATGCGCCGCAGCCCGCCCAGGATCCCGCGCGCCCAGAGCCGCGTCGCCCGCCGGATCGGCCGCTGCGGCGAGCCGGACAGGAGGAAGATCGCCAGCGGCGCGAGGAACAGCGTGGTCCAGGCGGCCCAGTAGACGGCGAACAGGAGCGAGCGGGCGTGTGCCATGGCGGGCCTCGACGAGGGGCCCGGGACAGGGCAGGGCCGGACATAGCGCCTGCCGGCCGGGCGCGCACGGCCTTTCGCCCGACGGGCGGTGAGCGGACTGTCGCGGGCCGCGAAATCGGCTATCGGAGCGCAACGCCGTCAGAACCCCAGCGCCGCCCGTGCAACTCACCGTCACCACCTGGAACATCAACTCGGTGCGCCTGCGCATCGACCTCGTGCTGCGCTTCCTCGCCGAGTACGGACCGGACGTGCTCTGCCTCCAGGAGACCAAGTGCCCCGACGACGCCTTCCCGCTGAAGGCCCTGCGCGGCTCGGGCTACGAGCACGTGATGTTCGCGGGCCAGAAGGGCTACAACGGCGTCGCGATCCTCTCCCGCTTCCCCCTGCACACCCGCGCCGTGATGGGCTTCTGCGAGCGCCAGGACGCCCGCCACATCTCGGCGGTGCTGGGGCCGGAGGCCGGGGCGGCCTCGGGCATCGTGCTGCACGACTTCTACGTCCCGGCCGGCGGCGACGTGCCGGACCGCGACCTCAACCCGAAATTCGCCCACAAGCTCGACTTCCTGTCGGAACTGCGCGCCTGGGGCGGCAAGCGCGTCTCCGGACCTGCGATCCTCGTGGGCGACCTCAACGTCGCGCCGCTGGAGCACGACGTCTGGTCGCACAAGCAGCTCCTCGACGTGGTCAGCCACACGCCGGTGGAGACCGAGGCGCTGGAGGTCCTGCGCGGGGAGGCCGGCTGGATCGACGCGGCGCGCCACCTGACCCCGGAGCCGGAGAAGATCTACACGTGGTGGAGCTACCGCTCCCCCGACTGGTCGGCCGCCAACAAGGGGCGGCGGCTCGACCACGCCTGGGTGTCGCCGGACCTCGCCGGGACCGTCCGCAAGGTCGAGGTCTTGCGCGAGGCCAGGGGCTGGGACCGCCCCTCGGACCACGCCCCGGTGACCCTCACGCTGGAGCTGTGACCGGGCGCGGAACTGCGGCGCGGTCCGAGCATTGCCCGCTCACGAACCCGTGACGCGAGCGAGCCCCGATGCGCAAGATCCTGATCGCCTTCCTCCTCCCCAAGGTCGTGTCCTACCTGCGCCGCCGCTACGGCGGCCCGCACGCCACGCGCAACCGGGCGTTCTGAGACGGTCCCGGTCGCCGCCTGTGACCCCCGGGCGCAGGCGGCGACCGCGGCAGCGGCCCTAGTTCCGGCGGATCCCCCCGCCGAGGAGCCGCACACGATGACCCAGGACCCGCGCGAGGCCGGCCCCCGTCCGCCCTTCCCCGGCGACCAGCAGCAGCCCCGCCCGGGCCTCACGACGCGGATGACGCCGCGTCCCGACCACGGCGAGGAGAGCTACGTCGGCAAGGGCCTGCTCACCGGCCAGGCGGCGCTGATCACGGGCGGCGATTCCGGCATCGGCCGCGCGGTGGCGATCGCCTACGCCCGCGAGGGCGCCGACGTGGCGATCTCCTACCTCGAGGCCGAGCAG
Source organism: Methylobacterium sp. C33D (assembly GCF_053345825.1). Lineage (NCBI taxonomy): Bacteria > Pseudomonadati > Pseudomonadota > Alphaproteobacteria > Hyphomicrobiales > Methylobacteriaceae > Methylobacterium > Methylobacterium sp. C33D. Next base: position 9,913 of record NZ_JBKFAV010000070.1, on the reverse strand, counting down.
GAGGATGCCGAGGACACGCGGGCCTGGGTGGAGAAGGCCGGCCGCCGCTGCCTGCTGCTCCCCGGCGACATCCGCGACGAGGCCCGGTGCCGGGATCTCGTGGCGCGCACCGTCGGCGCCTTCGGGCGCCTCGACATCCTCGTGAACAACGCCGCGGCCCAGGTGGTGAACGAGGGCCTTGACGACCTGGCAGCGCCCGACATCGAGGGCTCGTTCCGCGCCAACGTCTTCGCCATGTACTACCTCGCCCAGGCCGCGGTGCCGCACATGAAGCCGGGCGGGGCGATCGTGAACAGCACCAGCGTGCAGGCCAAGGTCGCCGATCCCGGCATGCTGATCTACGCCGCGACCAAGGGCGCGATCGCGAGCCTGACCATCGGCCTGTCGAACCTGCTGGCGCCGAAGGGGATCCGGGTGAACTGCGTCGCGCCCGGTCCGGTCTGGACGCCGATCCAGCCGATCGTGAAGAGCCCGGATCAGATCGCGCAGCTCGGCGCGCAGACCCCGCTCGGCCGCGCCGGCCAGCCCGCGGATCTGGCCCCGGCCTACGTGCTGCTCGCCTCCCGCGAGGGCAGCTACATGTCCGGGGCGCTGGTGCCGGTCACCGGCGGCATCCCGATGCTCTGATCCCGCAGCCGTCGCCGCGTCCGGCGGCCGCGCTCGCGCGGATGGCGGCGGGGCCATCCGCCCCGCCCAGGCGTCTCAGCCGGTGGCGTATTCCAGCTCCGGCGCGAGGACCGCGTCGCTGTCGGGGTGCACCGTGACGGGGATCGCCTTGGCGGCGGGCGTCTTGCTGCCGATCGCGTAGTGCCAGATCGGCATCAGGACGTTGCACTCGGGGTAGTAGCCGCCGATGCAGCCGATCGGGATGTCGTAGGCCACGACCAGCAGGCCCGAGAGCTTGCGGTCGACGCCGTCATCGGCGACCGTCCGCAGCGTGACCGGCTGGCCGATCTTGAGGCCCCGCCGGTCGATGTCCGAGCGGTTCATCAGCACCACCTTCCGGGTGTTCTTGATGCCCCGGAAGCGGTCGTAGTAGCCGTAGACCGTGGTGTTGAACTGGTCGTTGCTGCGCAGCGTCATCAGCCGCAGGGCGTCGTGGCCGACATCGGGCATGTCGGCGTCCTCGTCGAGCCCGGTCGGGGTGACGAAGTTGGCCCGCCCCGATTCCGTGCGCCACGCGCGCCGGTTCGCCGGCAGGTCGCGCTGGAAGCCGCCGGGCTCCCACATGCGCCGCTCGTAGTCCCAGAACGAGTCCGGCAGCGTCTCGGCGATCGCGCGGCGGATCTCGGCGAAATCCTCGCTGTAGGCCGCCCAGCGCACCCGCGGGTTCGGGTCGAGGACGCGCTGCGCCAGCTCGCAGATCAGGCGGACCTCGCTGATCAGGTGCGGCGAGGCCGGCCGGCGCAGGCCGCGATTGCCGTGCACGCAGGCCGACGTGTCCTCCATGGAGAGCACCTGCTGGCCCTTGGAGGTCTCGACGATCTCCAGGCGGCCGGTGACCGGGAGGATGTAGCTGATCGCGCCCGGCAGCAGGGCGGTCCGGTTCAGCTTGGTGATGACGTTGACGGTCATGGGGATCCGGCGCCACGCCGGCTCCATCTGGCCGTGGTCGGGGATGGCGCGGGCGAAGTTGCCGCCGAGCATGACGAAGGCGCTGACCTCGTCCCGCAGGATCGCCTCGCAGGCCTCGACGGTGTTGTAGCCCGGCTCGCGCGGCGGCGCGAAGTTGAACTGCTGGCCCAGCCGGTCGAGGTCGAACAGCTCGGGCTTCTCGGTGATCCCCATCGTGCGCTGCCCCTGCACGTTGGAGTGACCCCGGATCGGGCAGATCCCGGCGCCGGAGCGACCGATATTGCCGCGCATCAGCAGCAGGTTCACCAGCATCTGGACGGTCTCGACCCCGGCGCGGTGCTGGGTCAGTCCCATGCCGTAGACGCCGATGGTCGCCTTGGCGTGGCTGTAGACGTGGGCGGTGGATTCCATGTCGGCCCGGTGCAGGCCGGAGCGGCGCTCCAGCTCGTCCCAGTCCTGGGCACGCAGCCAGGTGGCGAAGGCGTCGAAGCCGTGGGTGTTGTCGCGGATGAAGGCCTCGTCGAGGACGGCGTCCCCACCCCGGGCCCGGGCCGCGTCGTGCAGGGCGAGGACCGCCTTGCAGATGCCCGCGATGCCGGCGAGATCGCCTCCCGCCTTCACCTGGTGGTACTGCGAGCTGATCCGCGTCGCCTTGCCGGTGAGCATCTCGGTGGGGGATTGCGGGTTCAGGAACCGCTCCAGGCCGCGCTCGCGCAGCGGGTTGTAGGTGATGATCGGGACGCCGCGCCGGCTCGCCTCCTGCAGCGGGTGCAGCATCCGCGGCGCGTTGCTGCCGGGATTCTGGCCGAAGAACATGATGCAGTCGGAATGGGCGAAGTCGTCGAGCGACACTGAGCCGACCGCCTGGCCAATGCTGGCCGGCAGCGCCACCGAGGTCGTCTCGTGGCACATGTTGGACGAGTCCGGCAGGTTGTTGTTCCCGTAGAGCCGGGCGAAGAGCTGGTAGAGGTAGCTCGCCTCGTTCGACAGGCGGCCCGAGCTGTAGAACACGGTGCCCTTCTGCCGGTCCGGGACAGCCCTGAGCTCGCGGGCGATCTCCTCGACGGCGTGGCCCCAGGAGACCGGGACGTACTTGTCGGTGGCCGGGTCGTAGCGCATCGCGTGGGTGAGGCGGCCGGTCTGCTCCAGGCGGTAATCGTCCCAGTTCAGCAGTTCCGTGACCGTGTGGGTCGCGAAGAAGTCCGGCGTGCAGCGGTGGGCGGTGAGTTCCCAGGCCACGGCCTTCGCGCCGTTCTCGCAGAACTCGAAGGGCAGCGGGCTCGCGGGCTTCACCCAGGCGCAGCTGTTGCACTGGTAGCCGTCGACCTTGTTGTGCCGGCTGAGTGCGATCGGTCCGCTCGCCAGCACGCCCTCGCGCCGCAGGATGTTGCCCACCGACAGGGCGGAGCCCCACCCGCCGGCGGGGAGGCGGTACGGCTTGAATTCGGGCTTGTCCAAGGGGCGATCTCCGGACCGTGCCGCCGGGAAACGGCGGCCATATCGCGACGTTCTCCGTTGAAACCGCGGGCGTGGTGCTTTGTTCGCGAGATTGTCCTGATCCTAACGGAGATTAATATGGCGGTCGGTCGAGACTATCTCTTGAGAAAGCCTTCGGGTCCGTCAGGTCCGAAACTGTTCCTCGACACGCAAGTCGTGCCGCTGGCCACCAATATCGCGGGAAGTCTGGAGGTGGCGCTGGACCGCGCGGCGGCGCGCACGGGCGTCCGGCCCGCCCTGATCCTGGCGGGCGCGACCGGTCTGATCGGCCTCGGTCTGGTCCGCCTGTTCACCCATCGGCGCGCGGATGAGGACCGGTTCGACCGGGTGTGAGCGGGGACCGGGACGCCGGTCATCGCCGGGCGGATGTTCGGGCAGACCCTCGACGGCGCGCGCGCGATCGATCAGAGCTTGACCGCGGATCGGTTCTCATCGGCGGCACGGCCCCAAGGCCTCGGGATCCGGCAGGCGGCGCTGGCGCCGCTGCGGACCCGAACGCCGCCCCGCGCCATCCGGGCGCCGCCGATCCCGACGGAGACGACCATGAGCGACGCCCAGGCCCGGACCGCGCTGGTGACGGGGGCCGCCCGCGGCATAGGCCTCGCCACCGCGACCCGCTTCCTCGCCGACGGCTGGAACGTCGCCCTTCTCGACATCGACGGCCCGGGCGCGGCGGCGGCGGCCCAGCGGCTCGGGCACCCGGAGGCCACGCTCGAGGTGACGGCCGACGTCTCCGACCCCGAAGCGGTGGAGGCGGCGATCCGGCAGGTCGCCGACCGGTTCGGCCGCCTCGACGCCCTGGTCAACAATGCCGGCATCGCGATCTTCAAGCCGCTGACCGAGACCACCTTCGCCGACTGGTCGCGGGTGCTCGCGGTCAACCTGTCCGGCCCGTTCCTGTGCACGCAGGCGGCCGTCCCGCTCCTGTCCGAGCGCGGCGGGGCGATCGTGAACATCACGTCGATCTCGGGCCTGCGCGCCTCGACGCTCCGGACGGCCTACGGCACCAGCAAGGCGGGCCTCGCCCAGCTCACCAAGCAGCAGGCCGCCGAGCTGGCGCAGTACGGGATCCGCGTGAACGCCGTCGCCCCCGGCCCGGTGGACACCGCGATGGCCAAGGCGGTGCACAGCCCTGAGATCCGGGCCGATTACCACGACGCCGTCCCCCTCGGCCGGTACGGACTGGAGACGGAGCTCGCGGAGGCGATCGTGTTCCTCTGCTCGGAGCGCGCCTCCTACATCACCGGTCAGCAGCTCGCCGTCGACGGCGGTTTCGAGTCGACGGGCATCGGCCTCAAGACACTGCGCGGCGCGCGCAACATCTGAGGGCGACGGCCCGAACCGCCAGGTCCGGACAGGGTTCGTTAACCCTGCCGCCGTAGCCCGGACACTTGGTCAACAGGCGCGGGCACCATGCCGAGACTCGGCTCCATGATCGTCGACGGTCTAGCGTTCCTCCTCATGGCGATCGCCCTCGCGGCGGTCGTCGCGGGCTACGAGCGGAACCTGCCGGATCCGTCCGCGTCACCCGCGCCGGTCGCCGCGAACGCCCCCGCGTGGGCGGACCCGGAGACGACGGGCTCGATCGCGCCGGCCGCGGACCCTGCCGTCCGCTGGGCGGACGCGGAGCCCCCGTTCGTGACGCCACGATCGGATCGCGCGTCCGGCGGCGCCTGGGTGAGCCCACCCCGTCGCTGACACAACGGACGCTCGACGCGCCGGGCATTCCGGAAAGCCGCTCGGCCCGGGACCCTTGTTCCGGCCGGGATCACAACTGATCATTAACTATGGTTGCCGAACCTTCCACCGCACAGCGAAGCGGAGAGGCATCCATGGCGCGCGACGGCAACCGACCCCACCCCAGCGCCCTCGCGCGGTACCCGGTTCCGATCGAGCTGATCTCGGCCCTGTTCCGCGCCGACGATGCGGAGCGCGACCGGCTGCTCGCGCCGATGCCGGCCTACGGGCGCGCCCGGATCGCCGCCTACTGCGCCGAGCACGCGCGGCTCGAGGCGCTCGGCCTGAAGGTCGCGCGCACCTGCGACGAGGCCACGCTGGTTCGGGCTGCGGGCGAAACGGTCGGCGCCGACCTCTTCGCGCGCGCGCGGGTGCCCGCACTGGCGCCGATCCAGCGCCAGGCCGCCTGACCGGCCCGCCGCGGCCGGGGCCGCGCCGCCGAGGCCGTCGGGTCGATGAACGACCGCGCCTGTCCCGGTTCACGGCGGCCGGCGCATGCTCCTGTCATCGGCCCGGCGCGTCCGGGCCGCAGGTTCAGGAGATCGTGTCATGGTGCGCTCCAAGGTGCTCGGCCTCGTCGCGGTAACCGCCGCGGCTCTCGCGACTGCCACCGCGGCCGGCGCGGCGCCGTTCGGCTACGGGCCGCCCGAGGCCGGCGCGGTGATCGAGCGCGTGGCCGGCGGCTGCGGTCCGGGCTTCCACCCCAATCCCTGGGGCCATTGCCGGCCGAACGATCGCGGCTGGGGCTGGGGCGGCCCGCGGGGACCCTATGGCGGCCGGCCGGGCTACGGTGGATACGACCGCGGCTACGGCGGCCACGGCGGCTACGAGGGCCCGCGCCGGTTCTACGGCGGCTGGTGATCCGCACCGGCGACCCGAGATCGGGTCGCCGCGTTCAGAGCAAGGCCCGCCGGACGCGATCCGCGGCCGGCCGGTGCCGGATCAGTGCTCGGCCGCCGAGTTGTCCCCCCGGAACGGACAAACCCATATTCACGACGGCATAGAGCCGTATTAATCTCTTTCGGGACGCAACATAGTGCCCCGGAGATTCTTCGTCATGAGTCGCTATGTATTTGCATCCCTGATGATCGCCGGCCTGGTGGCCGGCGCCGCGCCGGCCGCCGCGCTCTCCGCGAAGGATTGCTCGGTCAAGTATCAGGCCGCCAAGCAGGCCGGCACGCTCAACGGCCAGAAGTGGAACGACTTCCGCAAGGCCGAGTGCGGCGCGGCGGCCGACAACGCCCCGACGACCGCGCCGAACCCTGTCTCGCCGACCGCGACGACGGCTCCGGCCGCGCCGCCGGCCGCCCCGCGCGCCGGGACGACGTCCGCCGCCGCGGCGTCGGCCACGTTCCCCCGCGCCGTCGATCCGAAATACGCCAAGGAATCGGCCGGCAAGGCCCGGATGCACACCTGCCTCGACAGCTACAACGCCGCGAAGGCCGCCGGCACGCTGGGCGGCATGAAGTGGATCGAGAAGGGCGGCGGCTACTACTCGGCCTGCAACCGGCAGCTCAAGGGCTGAGCGGCGGCGCTCCGGGGCGCCGAAGACGGGCGGCCCGAGACCTGCACCGGCGGATCTGGATCCCGGGCACCGCCGCGCGGTCCCGGGATGCTGCCTTGAAACGGCTGCGCTGACGCAGCCCGGATGTCCGCGTCACCCGGGTCGGGCAGGCCGACTCGGGTGACGGTGCAGGGCCTCCGGCTCGCAGGCGGTCCTAGAACGGGATATCGTCGTCGAGGTCGTAGCCGCCGCGGCTGCCACCGCCACCGCCGCCACCCGAGGAAGCCGGGGCCGGACGCCGCTCGCCGCCCTGGGCGCGGCCGCCGCCGAAATCGCCGCCGCGATCACCGCCCCGGCCACCGCCGAAGTCGCCGCCGCGGCTGATCTGGCCGCCACCCTCGTCCTCGCCGGCGAAGTCGCCGCCGCCGCCGCGCCCGTCGAGGATCGTCATCTCGCCGCGGAAGCGCTGGAGGACCACCTCGGTCGTGTACTTCTCGACGCCGGAATTGTCGGTCCACTTCCGGGTCTGGAGCTGGCCCTCGATGTAGACCTTCGAGCCCTTGCGCAGGTACTGCTCGGCCACCCGGGCGAGGTTGTCGTTGTAGATCACGACCGAGTGCCACTCGGTCTTCTCCTTGCGCTCGCCGGTCGCCTTGTCCTTCCACGACTCCGACGTCGCGAGTCGCAGGTTGCAGACCGGGTCGCCCGAACCGAGACGGCGCATCTCGGGATCGCGCCCGAGATTGCCCACCAGAATCACCTTGTTGACGCTGCCCGCCATCGCTCTCTCCTAGTCGTACGGATCTCACAGGGCACCAGCCCGGCGGCGCGCGAACCATGCGCCCGGGCCTCCGGAGCGGCAACCGGCGAGGCGGGCTTGTGCCCGCTTTCCGCAGCGCCGACGGATCGATTTGTTCTATATCCGTTCCGTTTCGGCAGCAAGCCGCTGTCAGGCGACGCGGACGACGAGCTTGCCGAAATTCCGACCTTTCAACAGGCCGATGAACGCCTCCGGGGCATTCTCCAGCCCCTCGACCACGTCCTCGCGGTAGCGGACGCGCCCGTCCTGGATCCACCCGGCGACCTCCTTGCGGAACGTGTCGGCCTGCTCGGCGAAATCCCAGACGATGAAGCCCTGGATGTGCAGCCGGTTGGTCAGGACCGCGCGCATCAGGCCGGGCAGGCGGTCCGGGCCGGGGGGCACCTCGGTGGCGTTGTAGGCGGAGACGAGGCCGCAGACCGGGATCCGCGCGAACGGGTTGAGCAGCGGCAGCACGGCGGCGAAGACCGCGCCGCCGACATTCTCGAAATACACGTCGATGCCCTTCGGGCAGGCGGCCGCCAGCGCGCCCGGCAGGTCGGACCCGCGGTGATCGATGGCGGCATCGAAGCCGAGCTCCTCGGTGAGGTAGCGGCACTTCTCGGGGCCGCCGGCGATCCCGACGGCGCGGGCGCCGTGGATCTTGGCGATCTGGCCGACCAGGGACCCCACGGGGCCGGCGGCGGCCGCCACCACGACGGTCTCGCCGAATTTCGGCCGGCCGATGTTGAGGAGGCCGGTATAGGCGGTCATGCCCGGCATCCCGAGCACGCCCAGCGCCGTCGAGGGCGGGGCGGCATCGGGGTCGACCTTGCGCGAGCCCTTGGCGTCGGTGACGAAGTAGTCCTGCCAGCCCGCGAAGGCCGTCAGCAGGTCGCCCACGGCGTGATCCGGGTGGTTGGAGGCGATGACCTCGCCCACCGTCTCGGCGGTGATCGGCGCTCCGATCTCGACGGGCGCCGCGTAGGATTTCGCGTCGCTCATCCGGCCGCGCATGTAGGGGTCCAGCGACAGCCAGCGGGTGCGCAGGAGGACCTGGCCGGGTCCGGGCTGCGGCACCGGCACCTCCTCCAGGCGGAAATTCTCGGGCCGCGGCTCGCCGTGCGGGCGCGAGGCCAGGACGATTCGGCGGTTCATGGCGGTGGTCATGGCGGACTCCGGGAAGCGGGCTTCCGCCCCGATCTGGGGCGCCGGGCCCGGGAGGCAAAGGCACCGGCGCGATCGCGCGGCCGAGTCGCGCGTTGTCCCGACACGAGAGCGCGGAGCGGCGGCATGCGGGAGACGGCACTGGGATTCGGGCTGGCAGCCCTGGCGGCGGGGGCCGCGCTGGCCGGTCCCCTCGACGGTTACCGCGACCGGGCGCGGGTGCTGGTCCTGTCGGCGCCCGAGGCCGGGGACGCGCAGCTCCGCGCGCAGCGCGCCGCGCTGGCCTCGGCCCGCGCCGGCGTCGCCGAGCGCGACCTCGTGGTGCTGGAAGCGGTCGGCTCCGGGGCCGAGGCGCGGGTCCTGCGCGAGCGCCTCGGCCTCCCCGCGGACAGCTTCCGCGCGGTCCTGGTCGGCAAGGACGGGGGTGCCAAGATCACCGAAGCGGCGCCGATCGCGCCGCAGAGGCTGTTCGCCACGATCGACGCGATGCCGATGCGCCGCAGCGAGATGCGCGAGCGCCGCTAGGGCCCGATCCCCTGTGCACGGCGGGGCCGCGGACACCATCGGTTAAGCCTACCGGCCTATCACCGGAACGTGTCGACGGCCGCCTACCGGCCGTCCGTTGAGGCCCGCTAGGACGCTCGGACGAGACGCTCGAATCGATGACCCGACAACAAGTCGCCACCGCCATCCGCCGCCTCGTCGACCTGCAGGTCGAGGATATCGAGCGCGCGGTCCGCGACGGCCACAAGACCATCGCGCTCAACGAGCTGGCGGATCTGAACCGCCAGCTCAAGGCCTTCGCGGCCGCCCTCAGGAAGGCGCCGGCCCGGATCTGATCCGGGCTCCCGCGCTACCAGCGCGGCCCGCCCCAGCGACGGGGCGGGATGTCCTCCGGGGGCGGCGGCGGCGGCGGGCCGCGGTCGACGACCGGCTCGTCGCAGACCCGCACCCGGCGCAGTACCGGCTCCCCGTCCGGACCGAAGCGCCGCCGCACGAATTCCCGGCACGCTTCCGGGGACGCTTCGGGGGGCACGGCGGTGAAGCGTGGGCCGCGGACCTCGGGTTCGGGCCGCGGCGCCGGAGGAGGCGGAGGCGGCGGTGGCCGGCGCTCCGGCTCGTTCTCCTGGGCGGGCTCGCCGGAGCCGTGCGGCGGCGGATAGGGGCCGTCGAAATCGGCGGCCAGGGCCGGGCCGGCGGCGAGGAGCAGGGCGCAGAAACCGGTGCGTACGAGGAGACGACGAGCGGGCACGGTGGCCTCGGCGTGAGCGGGCGCGCGGGGATCGCGGCCATCATCGCCGGAGGGTGCGACCCGGTGCCTGAACCGCCTCCGAGCCGCGGTGTCGGCCGCCGTTCAGCCGGCTACTTCTGCATCGCGTTCACTTCGCACTGGGCGTAGTCCGCGCTCGCCTTCACGTAGGCATTGAGCTTCTGCAGGTAGGCCTCGGCGATCGGCCGGAAGGCCTGCGCCTGCAGGTTATAAGCCTTGATCGCGTCGTTGTAGCTGTAGGCCTCCCAGCCCGGGCAGCCCTCCTTGGCGTCGAGGCAGGCGGGCTTCGGCGGCAGCGCCGGCTTGGCCGGGCGCGCGGCGGCCGGCGGCGGCTCGGGCGGCGTGCAGGCCGCGACGGCCGGCG